>NZ_JBMQSG010000018.1:0-48938 GCF_057361365.1 Lacibacter sp.
TTAAACTGAAAATCTCTTTTCGCTTTCGGTATTGATTATAGGTAAGAACTTCCATTAAAATAGCAAACACTGAATAAAGAAAACCGAAGCTGAGAATGAAACCAAGCAACGCAAAAAAGAATGGCCAATCCATAAAACCTAATACAGCAAAGATCAATAAGGCAATAAAGCCTGTGAACTCTATCAGTGGCGCAAGAAATTCAAAGAAGAACCAGTAAGGATAACTCAACATACCCAACACACCATACGAAGGATTGAAGAACATTTTTTTATGCAGCTTCAATGTTTCAATTGTTCCTCTTGTCCAACGATTGCGTTGCCTGCCCAAAATTTTATAACTAGCCGGTGCTTCTGTCCAGCAAAGCGGATCAGGGATATAAGCTACTTTGTAAGGAATTTGTTTTTCCTCCATATAGCGGCGCATACGCACCACCAGCTCCATATCTTCTCCAACTGTATTGTGATCGTAACCTCCAGCTTTGATCGCTATCTTCCTGTCGAATGCACCGAAAGCACCAGAGATCAACAACAAACCATTTAACCTGCTCCATGCCATTCGTCCCAATAAGAAAGCACGGATATATTCCAAGGTTTGCACACGTGGAATAAACTCTTCAGGCAAATGCACCCGAATGATCTTTCCATCTTTTACCTCGCATGAATTAGCAATACGTACCACGCCGCCCGTAGCAATTACACGTTTCTCTTTTTCTTCAAGAAATGGTTTGATCAACTTCAACATGGCATCCTGTTCAAGAATACAATCAACATCAATACAAACAAGAATATCATTTGAAGCGATGTTGATACCAACATTCAACGCATCTGCTTTGCCGCCATTTTGTTTATCAACCACCAACAATTTTTTATAAACAGGATTGCTGCTCCTGTAAATGGAACGAACAGGTTTGGTTGAAATATGCGTGGTGAAGATATAAGGCACTTCCACGAGTTGGTACGCATCCATTAACTTCTGCATGGAGTCATCTTTGCTTCCATCGTTCAGCACAATTACTTCCATATTGTTATAATGGATATTGAGCAATGAGCGAACATTTTCAATGATCGTTGCACCTTCGTTATACGCAGGTGCAAGAATACTGATGGATGGCGTATGCTCCGATACTGCCATGATAGAATAATCTGTGAAACTGCTTTTACGGATATATCTTCTTGTTTCCCCAATGGAATAAAAAGCGATGAAGAGATAACACAGCAGCAATACAATGGAATAAGTAAAAATAATGTAGGTCAAAAAATCAACGAGGAGTTGCTGCCAGTTCATAAAGCCACCTCCTGCTTTAACTGTGGCAACAAAACTGTCCAGGGATAACTCTCTTGATTTACCTGTTGCTTTAATAAAAGCTCAGCATTTGGTTGTGTATGATAAAATGCTCTTGCTGCTGCCACTTTAATTTCCTGAACGGGATGAAAAACCTGCTGCAATAAAAAGAATTGTTCTGCTTCGCTTCCGTATTCCTGCAAAAGTTTTAATATTTCCACCTGCATATCAGCATCTTCCTTTGGAAATATTGCGATCAACAGTTCATTTGAAGCAGGATCATAAATCTCTCTTAATGCTGCAAGCGCTTTCTTCCGGATGATCTTTGATGAATGTTGTAAACAATTGATAACACCGGCATACAGCTGATGGAGTTTATACACTTCAACCAACCGCAGTGCAAATTCTACTACGCTACTGTTCTTTGATTGCAACCATCGAGGCGCTTGGTCAAAAGAACGATCAGCATGCAATGAAAGCTCATACAACAAACACAATTGCTGCCACTCGGTTAAAGGATAGGTGATCACATCTAAAAAACGTAATCCTTCAAAACCAGTGAGTTTTACTACTGCAGTTCTAGCTTCATTGCGCACCAATTCATCAGGATGGTTGGTGAGACGATAAATGCGGGTGATATATTTTTTTTGTTGAAGACCACTCAGTTCCTGAATGGCCCTGGCCTTTACATGCCATGCACCGTTCTGCAAACGAAAAAGCGAATCTTTGTCGAGACCCATCTGTTCATAAAACCAACAGATGTTGAGGGCAGCTGTGCCACTCATGTTTTTGGCAGTCTTTACTAACTCTGTAACAAGAACTTTTCTTGAATAAGTATCAACCAGTAATAACTGCAACTGTTCTTTCGTGGAAGGTTGAAACATCAGCTCCTGCAACTCGTCTTCTGTTTCACAGAGTGCAACTTCACTAATAAGTGAACTGTAAGTTTCCCGTAATTGTGCACGCCGGTAGCTTCGTGCTGTACGGCGAATGAGGTATAATAAAATGAAAACAATAACGCCGGTAATAATCAATATGAAAACGAACATGGCAAGCATCAGGTGTACCGGTTGTATAAATACATCCAGCATTAGTTGCTGTGCAGTCATAATATACCCCGTTTCCATACAACTAATTTAACCCGCTTCAACTAAAATTACCGACTCTGATTAATGAAAATAATTTTCTTTTAAATTAAGTGCATTAGTCAGGCAATTTTTGACAGGCGCTTTACACGCATAGAAAGTTCATTTGGACTGAATGGTTTGGTAATGTAATCATCAGCACCAAGGTTAAACGCTTCCACCACTACGTTCTCCTGGCCCATTGCACTCAATACAATAACAGGCACGTTTCGCTGGCCGGCCGATTTTACTTTACCAACAATTTCAAGACCCGATGAATAGGGCATCATAATATCGGTGATGATCATATCCGGGTTATGCTCATCAATTTGCTCCATGGCTTCACGGCCATTATCAGCAACAATTACATCATGTCCATCTTTACGTAAGCGTAAAGCAATTGTTTTAAGCATGATTGGTTCGTCTTCGGCTACTAAAATTTTCATGTTTTGATTTTTCAGGTTTGGTAATATTCTATTCAGGTATTTATTTGTGTTGCTTTTTCAAGTTCTGCTTCGATCATTGGACGTATCAGTTCAAACAGATCGGTTGCTTTCTTTAAACCATCCGGAATTCGCTCAATGTTTTGTTGTTCTTTTGCCTGCAATTCAATGGTTGAAATAAGACCGAGCATCAAATTCATTTGCAGTATGCCTAAACTACTTTTTAGTTTATGTGCTCTGCGATACACTTCCTCCCAGTTCTCATAAAGTGTTGCTTCATGAATTTCATTTAACAAAACAGGCGTTGTAGCAAGGAACAACTGCAACACTTCGCAGAAATATTCCTGGTCCTCCATTTCATACAGATGAGAAAGATTGTACAGCTCAGTTCCCTGTTGTTGCGTTTGTGTTGTGTTTGTCGACTTTCCTGATGCAGGCTGAGCAAGTAGGAAACGACGCAGTTCCGTATAAAGATCAGCCGGAACAAATGGCTTGGTTAGATATTCGTTCATGCCCAATTCAAAGCAGCGCATTTTTTCATTACGTAGTGCACTTGCTGTCATGGCAATAATGGGAACAATTATTTCAAGTTTCTTACGGATATAAGTGGCTGTCTGAAAACCATTCATAATTGGCATTTGCAGATCAAGGATGATCAGGTCGAACTCCTCACCTGCTTCCAGCAATTCAACCGCTTCCTTACCATTGTTTACAATAGTTGTGTTGATGCCTACACGTTGCAATACATGCATAATTACTTTCTGGTTGATCTCGTTATCTTCCGCAACCAAAATTCGTTTACCGCTGATATCATCATTACGATTCTTCGTTGATGCAATTACAGGAGCAGCCACAGGAATATTTTCGGCAATGTCAAATGGAAGTTGCACACGAAAAGTTGTTCCTTTTCCAAATTCGCTGCTGACTGCAATAGTACCTCCCATCATCTCGCAGAGCTGTCTTGTAATGGATAATCCCAAGCCTGTTCCGCCGTATTTACGTGATGTTTCACTTGCTGCCTGTTCAAAGCTTTCGAAAACATGTTCCAGTTTTTCATTCGGTATGCCGATGCCTGTATCGGTAACAGCTATTGAAAGATTTGTTTTTCCATTTTCTCTTTGCATCAGTTCACATACTCTCACTTCAATACTTCCTGTTTCAGTAAACTTCATGGCATTACTCAACAGGTTAGAAAGTATTTGGGTAATACGCAATGGATCGCCAATCAATTGTTGTGGTACCGAACGGTCGGCATAGATCGACAATGCAAGAGCTTTTTCTTTTGCCTTTAAACGAAATGGCGCCACCGCCTGTTCTAACACTTTCTGTAATTCAAATGACACCTTCTCAACTGACAGTTTTCCTGCTTTGATCTTTGACAGATCAAGAATATCGTTGATCAACATCAATAAATTATCAGATGATTGGCGGATGATCTGCACAAATTCTTCCTGCTCCTCCGACAACGCCGTGTGCTGTAGTACATTTGTCATACCAATGATGCCGTTCAATGGTGTGCGAATTTCATGACTCATGTTTGCAAGGAATTGCTCCTGTAATTGTTCGGCCGATTCAGCCTTACGTTTTGCTTCAACCAATTTTTCACGAGACTGAACACGTTCGGTAATATCAGTGGCAATACCACCAACACCGTATAAAATATTATCCCTGTCGAACAAAGGAAACTTAACGATGAGTAAATTATGTTCGCCATCTGCCATCTGCACGGTTTCATCAGTTTGCACATGCTCCATGAAAGCAATTACTTTTTCATCGGCTTCACGGTAACGGATAGCTGCATCATCATCTTCAAAATCAAAATCCGTTTTCCCAATAACCACTTCGTCCGTTAAGCTAAATGCTTCACGAAATGAACGATTCACAAGTAAATACCGTCCTTCCAGGTCTTTAATGAACATGATCAATGGTGTATGATCAAGGATTGACTGTAACCTGAATTGATTTTCTTCACGTTCTTCACGCACTTTTTCCCAGGCCCTGTTTACCAACTTTTGTTCAGTAATATTCTTTGCTGCAATACAAACTGCAATTACTTCATTGGCCTCGTTGCGCACCGGAAAATAAGTGTTATGAATCCACAGTTCACCTTCTTCATCATTACAATACACATCAGCTTCAACCGCATTGCCATTTAAAGCACGCTCCACATAATCCCTGAATTTGTCTTTTCGTTCAGGCTGCAACACCTCCATCATACTATCGCCTTCCTTACATGCATTGCCGCAAATGCGCTTTACGATCTGCTTACCGGCTTCATTGATCATGATGACGATGTAATCCGGTGCGATCATGTAAAACCCTTCATTTGAACTCGAAAGCATGGCCCTGATCTTTTGATCGGCTTCTCTTATCTTCTCTTCATTTAATTTAATTGAGGTAATGTCTGATGTTACAACTGCAGCGCCTGTAATTTCATTGTGCTCACGCACGGGCGAATGACTGATTCGAAGCCACTGCACTCCTTCTGCCGTATCATAACGTGCTTCATATTCCACGTACTCACCACTAAATACTTTTTCAAAATTTAATTTTGCATCTTCAATTACACTGTGCGGAATTACCGTCAGCAAATTCATCCCTACTTCCACCTTTTTACTGGTGCGCAACTCCATGCCTTCACGTGAAGGTCTATTCATTACACGTATAGTAAGATCACGGTCAACCATAAAAAATCCCTCGTTGGTGTTATTCAACAATGTTTGCACCAACTCTTCTGATTCTTTTAGTTTTGATTCTGCTTCAATTTCATCGGTAATATCTTTTACCGTGCATTGAAATCCTACGATGTGGTCATCATTTGAAATAATGAGGGACGTAAGTTTTACCCATTTTTCTTCATCATCTTTTGTAACTATGGGGAAACGCATGATCTTCTCTGCAGCATAAGCATGAAACTGTTGTTCAAAACTTTCCAGCACAGTTTTATGCCATGATTCAGGAACCAGTTTGTAAAACGATTGTCCCTGCAATTCAAACGGTGTATAGCCGGTTAATATCTTTGACTTAGCACTTACAAATTCAAACTCACCGCTCAGATTTGCAGTGAAGGTGATCATGCCCGGGCCTTCAATGAGTTTGCGATATTTTATTTCGCTTTCTCTTATCTCCTGTTCCGCTTTCTTCCTGCGACGGATATCTTTGTTCAATTGCCAGAGCAATACAGCAATAAACAAGATAATGATCACTGCGCCTGCATACGCAATTCGTATCAACCTTTGCTCAGCTGCATCGCTGGTATGAGTTCGTTGCTGCAATAACCAATTTTGTCTCTGCGTGCTACGGACGAGTTTTGCATTGATGGTAAATAAAAGTTCCTGTTGAGCTTGGGCAAAATCTTTTATCGCTTGCGGATTACTTTTTGCCGGCTTAAATATCGTTACCTGTTGCTGTTGCTTTTTAAGAATCAGCAATTCAAGCTCGGATAACATTAGCTTCTGCGTGGGATCAATGGCCAGTTGGCGGGCAGTTGAAATAGAATGATTGATCAACGCATGTATTTTTTTCAACTCATCGTAAGTACCCGGCCTTGGCAGAAGAAGATAACCGCTCACAAGGGCTTCACTTTCTGCAATACCTGATTTTATTTTTGAGAGATGATCCATTACCCGGTAAGTATGGGCTACCATCTTATCGGTCTTACTTGTGTAGATACCACTTAAATAAACAATACGGGCGAAAAAGATAATGGTACAAACAGCGAGTAAAAAAATAAGTGCAATGCTGCGGCTTACAGGAAGTATATTTTTAAATGAACGTTTCATAGCTATTTATCATTCATGATTAATGATGAATAATAGCCAACACAAACCTCCGTCGTTTGCAACGAAGCCAATGAATTTCTGCTGTAAAGAGATTGCGGAAACGGGAAAACGAAGTATACCAACAAATTGTGGGCAACAGGTTTCATGGATACAGGATTTGGATGTGAGTGAATTTCGTTCAAAATCTCTTGAAACGAAGCTGTTATAAAATCTTAGTTAAGAAAATAAGTATTTTCTCTTAGCCCGTCATCGAGGGAATACTATTAGCCGCTCACAAGTCCAAAAAAAAGGGTGCGGCATTGCCGCACCCTTCCTTAAAAACATTTCTGGTTATTTGCTCCAGTTAAGCTTTGTCATTTTTACATCTCTTGAATTTCCACCGATCATGATGTGAAATTCACCCGGCTCCCAATCATATTTCAAATCGTAATTGTAAAACTTCAAATCATTTGGCGTGATGTTGAAGGAAACTGTCTTGCTTTCTCCGGCTTTCAATTCAACTTTCTGGAAACCTTTTAATTCTTTTACAGGTCGGGTAACCGAACCCACCACGTCACGAATGTATAACTGCACTACTTCTTTACCAGTAACGGCGCCGGTGTTTGTAAGTGTTACACTTGCAGTGATCGTTTGATTTCCTTTGGGTGATGCGTTACTGATCTTTACATCACTATAACTAAAGCTGGTGTAACTTAAACCATAACCGAATGGATAGAGTGCATCGTTACTTACATCTAAATAATTGCTGCGAAACTTTTGAAACCATTGTCCATCAGGTAAAGGACGACCAGTATTTTTATGATTATAGAACAAAGGCACCTGCCCTACATTTTGCGGGAAAGTCATGGTTAATTTACCTGAAGGATTTACATTACCGAACAACACATCAGCCACTGCATAACCAGCTTCGCTTCCACCAAACCAAACATTCAAAATAGCTGGCACATTCTGTTGCTCCCATGTTAATGCAAGCGGACGACCAGTGAACAATACTAATACAACGGGTTTACCCGTTTTCAATAAAGCTTTCAATAAATCTCTTTGCGCCTGGGGTATTTCAATATTGCTTCGGCTTGAAGCTTCCCCACTCATCTCCGCACTTTCTCCCAACACAGCTAATACTACATCGCTTTGATTGGCGATAGCAACTGCTTCATTGATCATTTCTTCAGGTGAACGTTTATCTCTTCCTAAGCTTTTGCCAAACATTGTTGCATGCTCTTCAAATTTTTCGTCGTAATCAAGATTGCTACCTTTTGCATAAAGGAATTTCACTTTATCACCTACCACTTCATTCAAACCAGTCAGCACCGCTGTAGCTTTATCAAATTCTGCGGCTACACTCCATGTGCCCGGCATATTACGTTTGTCATTTGCTAATGGTCCAATCACTGCAACGGTTCCGCTATTCTTTAATGGCAATACATTGTTTTGGTTTTTCAACAGCACAAAACTCTGAGCTGCTGTTTCTCTTGCAATTTTCCGATGAGCAGGAGTAAATATTTCTGTTCTTGCACGCTCTTCATTGCAATACCGATAAGGATCATCAAACAAACCAAGTTTATATTTCGCCACCAGAATTCTTCTGCAAGCTGCATCGATCATCTGCAGGGTCACCTTTCCTTCTTTTAACGATTGTTGGAGTGTGAGTAAAAAACCTTCGCCCACCATATCCATATCAATACCGGCGACCATTGCTTTTGCTGAAACTGTTTTCAGATCACCAAGACCATGATCGATCATTTCATTGATGCCTGTGTAATCAGTAACAAGAAATCCTTTAAAGCCCCACTGCCTGCGCAATACATCATTCAATAACCAACGATTAGCAGTTGCAGGAATTCCATCAATTTCATTGAACGATGCCATCACACTTCCCACCCCTGCATCAACTGCTGCCTGGTAAGGATAAAAATATTCATTGAACATGCGATAGCGGCTCATGTCAGTCGTGTTATAATCACGACCAGCTTCTGCAGCGCCATACAATGCAAAATGTTTTACACAGCTCATGATTGTATTATTCAACGACAGATCTTTCCCCTGGTAACCACGCACCATTGCTTTTGCAATTTGTCCACCGAGATAAGGATCTTCACCATTACCTTCTGATACACGACCCCAACGTGGATCACGTGTAAGATCAACCATTGGCGAAAACGTCCAGTTAATACCATCGGCACTTGCTTCAATAGCAGCAATGCGTGCACTTTGCTCAATGAGTTGCATATCCCAACAAGCACTTAACCCAAGAGGAATAGGAAACACTGTTTGATAACCATGAATAACGTCCATTCCAAACAGTAATGGAATTTTTAAACGTGTTTCTTCTACCGCTACCTTCTGCACCGCTTTAATTTTTGCAACAGTTTTAATGTTGAACAATCCACCTACTTTTCCCTCTTTAATTTTTTTTCCGATATCAGAACTGCTTGCCTGCCCCGTTACAATATCACCTGATCCCGGTAAGTTTAACTGACCGATCTTTTCATCAACGGTCATCTTCTTCATCAATGCATCAATGAACAAATTCATCTTTGCTTCATTCGTTTGCTGTGCAGTTACATTCGCTGTAACAAAACAGAACAAAACAAAAACCAAGCTGCTAATACTTTTCATACAACAACATTTATTATTTGAGTAAAACATTCTGTAGTTTCTTTTTCCAGATAGCATAACCCTTCGCATTCATGTGCAACCTGTCTTCTTTAAAAATATCTGGCATTGGTTCGCCGGTTGCAGTAAGCATTACGCTGTACACATCCACAAACTTTGTGTTTAGTTTAGAAGATAAGAACGATTGAATACGCTTATTCCCTTCCTTGTATTTGGGCATTAAGTGTACACGGCTTGGGCTCGGCTTCATTGACACATATACCATTGGCACATTCTTATATTTTGCACGGATATAATTGAACAATGTGACAAAACGATTCACAACTGTTTCAACGGTTATGGTATCGCTTGAAGCAAAATCATTTTCCCCGCAGTAGATAACAACCTGTTTTGGTTGATAAGGAAAGATTACATCATACCGATAACGGATCACATCTGCTAAAGTACTTCCTCCAAACGCACGGTTTAATATTTTACGATCGGGGAAATATGTTTGCACATCTTTCCATAATGTAAAGGAAGAACTGCCGATCAACAGAATTTGATTTGATGCAGGAAAAGAAATACTGTCTGCCGTTTTAAATTTCTGCACCTCGTTCCAAAAAGGAAAAGGTTCTTTGTTTTGTGCGTGTGATACAACAACAAAGAATAAAAAAAGAATGCCTGCTGTAATTTGTTTCTTCATCTTATTCAACTTTAATAACCTGTGAGCGTTCGCTCACGCCATTTTCATTTACTGATTCAATTGTATAGTAATAAGTCTTTAACGCATCCATTGCTTTCATCCAATATTCATTGTTGGCATGGATCATTATGCTTGTATAAAGTTTGTCGGGATGAGTGCCGTAGTAAATATTATAAGCAAAGGCATTATCAACAGGTTTCCATTTTATAAATGCACTCCGTTTATCTTTCTCCGTGCGTAACACGATAAATCCTTTTACTGCATCAGGCTTTTCGCCATTGCCATTGCCAAATACACGAAAGCCGCTGATGGCAAACTTACCGGTTGGCATATGAATATTTTCGAGTTTGATGTAACGGGCCTGCACCGGCTTATCCAACTCAACATATTCGTGCGGCACATCTGTTTTATTATTGCTTTTATCCAACAACAAATTCCATTTCTTACCATCAACGGTAGAATAGAGTTTGTACTGATGATACAGGCCAATTGTTTTACCAAGAAAGACCGTATCCATTTCCTTCGGAAAACTTACATCCTGGTCGGCATAGTTGATTTGCACTGCATTCACAGTTGATACATTGCCAAGATCAGTTTGTATCCATTCGCCTTTATTTCCTGTTGTTGCACTCCAGTAAGTTTTAATCAACTCATCAACTGCATTGTTGGGATGATAACCGCCAAGCGTGGAAGAAACCTGAACAGGTTTATTATAGTTCAACAACATCCAACCTGTGAAGTAAGGCGACTTACCTTCTTTACCATAATTCGATCCATCAATTTTGTCAGTTGGAATATAATGCGGGTAATCACCAAACGTGGTATTGCAAAACATGTTGCCCTCTTTATCAAAACCGGTTGGCCAGATGCCAAGCCTCCGTTCAAATGTATTCTTCACCGAAAGCACTGTAGTTGATATATGCCAGTATTGATTGAACTTATCTTTAAATGTTGCACCATGACCTGCACCTCTTACAAAACCTCCAAGCTTAATACTTAACGGATCACTTTGTGCTTCAAAAAAATCAAGCGGTCCATTGCCAACCAGTAAACCGTCTGCATAGCCACTAAATTCTGTACCGGGCGCTCCATATTGCAAATAATATTTTCCATTGTACTTTGTCATGTGGCTGCCTTCGATGAATGGATCAAGAAAAGTATTATCCATATGTTCTCCAAAACGCTGCCAGCCAAATCGCCATGGCTCAAGCAAATACATTTCTTTACGTGTACCAATGGGCTGCATTGTTTTCCGGTTCAACTCAATGCCATACATCGGAAATTTATTGCTGCTGCCATTATACATATACAATCTTCCATCATCATCTGTAAAAAAAGATGGGTCCCATCCGCCAATATCGAACGAATCAACCAATGGCTTCCATTCATTTGCTTTTGGATTTGTACTCATCCAGATACTAAAGTTGCGGGTGTAAGTTGAACCAAACACGATCATGGTATCACCAATAATACCAACACCCGGCGCACAAAGCTCGTCGTATGCTTTATTCCATGGCCGCAAAAATTTTCTTGAAATAAATTTCCAGTTGAGCATGTCACTACTATGCCAGTAACCCCATTGATTGGTGCTGAAAAGATAATACTCGTCTTTGTATGTAACGATCACTGGATCGGCTGTTGCACGATGCCTGCCCCACTCGCTAAAGTTGGGAATAGGCGTATAACCATAATCAATATTGATTGGATTGCAATATGTTTTTTGCTGCGCATTACTGCTGACAGATCCAATTAAAAAAATGGCAACGATTAAATAGCTCTTCATTTTACTTTCGTTTAAACAGTAAGTGATCCATACTGATGGTTCCGGGGCCTGTGAACAAAAACAAAAATCCAAACAGTACAAAAAGAAATGGATGCTGATCGTTATACCAGATGATGCCATTCCCAATTTTAAAAGCAATATAACCCAATGTACCGATCATCATGATTGCTGCAATACGTGTAAACAAACCGAGCACAAGCAGCAATCCTGCAAATAATTCTGATGCCTTACCAGCGTATACAAGAAAAGTTGCTGCAGATGATTGCTTAAAGGCATCCCATGTAAGGTATTCATCCATTTTTGCTTTGCTGAATATTTCCCAACCATGATACATGAGAAAGACACCTACAACAGCACGTGCAATGAATAATCCTGTATTCCGTTTATAAGGCGATGCTGAAAAGAATGTAGACATGTCTGCCGATTTAATTGAACCTGTTATTTTATTGCAGGACTAACAAAATCCAATCTCTTCAACCCGTTTTTCACTTCAGGACAATTCATAAACAATTTCCATAACAAACCCGTTCTGTAATTTTCAATCATTACGATGATTGGCCCCTGGTCAATAGCAATATGCGTTTGCGCATACCAATTTTTTGATTCGTTAAACCCATCTGTAAAACCATATTCGCTCCAGATGTTATCGCCAAGCTTGTTATAAAAATATTTTAATGCCTGCAGTGAGTATTCAGGTGTGTACGGGAAAGATGATAAAGCAGCTGTGGGTGCTATTGTACCCTTGTCATTTGTTGGCGAATAGGCATCATATCCATTATTAAATGTATCACCTGCAGTAAATCCCCAGGCATCTGCACCATACCCTTTAAATTTATTTGGATTGCGAATTGCATGTTCCCTATTAATAAGCGTGTGATTTTTATTTTGCTCCCAATAATCAGCATATCGATCTTTTAATCCACGGGGATCAAGGCCAAGAAAAGAATAATGAGCAAAGAATAAAGGTCCTCCATAGTCAGGACCTAACGGCAATTTAATACCATAATACTCACGTTGATTTTTAAAGTCGACACCGTTTTTCCAACCTTGATGATACACCCTGGCATCAATTGGATGCGAAGGCGAAGAAGCTGCAAGAACATAGGTGATCAAACACTCATTCCACCCTCTTATTTCATTATTCATTGCCCAACCGTGATTAGGACTCCAATGCCAAAAGATTACATTTGATTGTTCACGTGTAAACCAATCCCATTCCACTTCATTCCATAGCCAATTGATCCGCCTTCTCAATTCATTTTCTTTTGGATTATCCTGGTTGAAATACTGGCGTGCAGATAATAAACCCTGAAACAAAAAAGAAGTTTCTACAAGATCAGCCCCATCATCTTTTGGACTGAAGCGAATTGTTTTTCCTGTTTCACCATTCAACCAATGCGGGTATGCACCATGATAAACATCAGCTTTTCTTAAAAAGCGTACCATCTTCAGCAAAAAACCAACAGCCGTATCTCTTGTTATCCATTTTCGCTCTGCTGCAACTATCACCGACATTACTCCAAAACCAGTTCCGCCAGTTGTCGTTGTTTCATGTCCATAATCGGCAATATTACTACGCTCTCTTGCCAATCCGCTAACAGGATGTGCGAAGTCCCAGAAGAAACGAAAAGTTTGTTTTTGCACGAGATCAAGCAAAGCAGAATCCGATAAATTCTTTGGACGAGTGGCTGGATCAAATTTAGCAGTTGTCTTTTGCGCAAAAACATTTTGCAACATGCACAATGCTGTAATGGCTATGAACAAATTCTTCTTCATACTTTATAAATAAGGTGCCGTAAATCCAAGGGATAACATACCTGCTTTTACTTCAGGACAACTCGTAAACAAGTTCCACAACAAACTACTTCGATGATTTTCGATCATGACAATAATAGGCGCCTGGTCAATTGCCAGGAATGAGTTTGCAAACCAAGGTTGTTTCAATGAAAACGCATCTACAAATCCATACTCCTTCCACAACTTATCGCCCAACACATAATAGAAAAACTTCAGCGCCTTCATACTTTCTGTGGGAGTATAAGGCATTGACGACAGTGCAGCAGTAGGTGCAATCACACCAATGTCGTTTGTGGGCGAGCTTGCGGTATAGCCATTAGGAATATCGCTTGCTGTCAATCCCCAAACAGAATCGCTGTAGCCATAATGATTATTTGGATTAACAACACTATGCTGATAATTAATGCGTGAATGATTTCTTGTTTGTGTCACGTAGTTTGCATAAACATCAGAAAGACCATTCGGATTTATACCTAAGAATGAATAATGCGAAAAAAACATCGGGCCGCCATAAGCACTACCAAGTGGTAATGGAATATTGTAATAAGAATTACCGTTGATAAATCCGTTTGTTCCGTTGGCAGTCCATCCGCCCGTGTAAACAGATTTTGGAATGCCGTATGTTGGAGAAGAAGCAGCCAGCACATAGGTAATTAAACATTCGTTCCAGCCACGTATCGGCAAATTCATTTCCCAATTATAATTCTCACTCCAATGCCAGTACAATACCTGTTCATTATTTTTCCGGAACCAACTCCACTCTACAGCATTATACAAAGCAGTAATATCATTTCTCAGATTTACTTCCGCAGCGTCAGTGCCATTAAAATACTGTCTGGCCGTTAACAACCCCATCATGAGAAAAGATGTTTCAACTAGATCTGCACCATTATCTTTTGTACTAAAGGCAACCGTAGCACCAGTAGCTCCATTTAGCCAATGCGGAAATGCACCATGATATTTTTTTGTGTTGGTTTTTAAAAAGGCAACAATAGTTTGCATGCGTTGCAAGCCTTGCGCCTTCGTAATAAAGTTGCGGCTGATGGCAGCTACCATTGCCATAATACCAAAACCAGAACCACCTGATGTTACAACATCGCCCGATGTATTTCTTTCTCTTGCCAAACCACTTACAGGGTGTGCAAAATCCCAGAAATACTTGAAGGTTTGCTGTTGTACTTTGTCAAGTAACTCATTGTCTGTTATTAACGGAAACTTTCTTGATGAATCGATTTGTGTGATGAATCGTTGATCAACAGAAGAAACAAAATCGGCTCCTGCCGCTGATTTTAAAGAAGCATCAATCGTAAAAAAATATTGTGTAAGCCCGGCCAAAGCTGCTACCGGCTGCGCAACCACAACAGAATCTTTACTTTCATAAGATATAGTCAGGGCTAACGCAGAATTAGTTCCATCTGATAATTTCAATGCATTTGCAACCGTGCTCTGTTTAACGGGGCTCGAAAAACGCATGCGTATAATTGGTTGCCTGTTGATGCCATACAGCGTTGTTCCCCATCCGTTACCATTTAACTGAATTGTACTTAACATCAGCTTCGGAGCTGGCGGCACAATTGTTGGTTCCGATGATTTCTTCTTACAGGAATAAAAAGAAAACATCACCATAGAAAGCAATATGACAAAACCGTTCTTCATTATAGCTGCTTATTTTATAATATAGGTGTTGATGGAATGGGGTAATGCTTTCGCCTGCGCTGCCTTACCATCGATCCACAAAACAAAATCAGTATTAATATTTCCCTGGTTCATTACCACAACAACTATGCTACCATCGGGATTATGAAAAGCTGTTGACAATAATTGACTACGGCTGGGGCTGCTGATAATTCTTTTTGCACCTGCCTGGATGAACTTAGAAAAATGACCAATATAGTAATAGGAGTTAGTGTAAAACAGTTCACCTGTTTTAGAATGACCATGCACCGGTGCAAAACAAAAATTGCCTGCATGATTTGGTCCGCCGGTTTCGTCGAGCAGAATATTCCAATCGGTAAAGCCAACCATACCATTATTAAAATCATTGATCATTGAGCGACCGTAACGTTCGCCCAAAGCCCACCAGTTGTATTTTGTTGAATCAAACTTTTCTACGCAGCCTTCAGTGAACAAAATATTTTTATCAGGAAATGCCTGGTGCACTAATCCTACATTTTCAAACATGGGATCACCGCCACTCCAATTCTCATACCAATGCATACCGATGCCCCATGCATACTTTGATGCTTCAGGATCGTTAAAATAAGTTGATGCACGTTGATAAATGAGATCACGGTTATGGTCCCACACAATTATTTTCTTATCCTGTAATCCTTCTTTATGCATTGTTGGACCAAGATGATTCTTTAAAAAATCACGTTCTTCTTCGGCAGTGTACAAACAACTTTCCCAACGTTGTTTTGCCATTGGTTCATTCTGTACAGAAATACCCCACACTGGAATACCTTCCGCTTCATAAGCTTTGATGAATTTTGTATAGTAAGTTGCCCAGGCCGGCGCAAATTCTGCTTTCAACTTTCCTCCCTGCAACATGTCATTGTTATCTTTCATCCAGGCCGGCGGACTCCATGGACTTGCAAAGAATGTTACTGACCCGCCAGCTGCTTTCATAGCGGCTTTGATCATGGGAATTTTAAACTTCCTGTCATGATCAATATTGAATGACTTTAATTCTTTGTCGTCATCAGTAACATAGGTGTACATATCACTGCTGAAATCGCAACTGTTGATATTTGTACGCAAAATAGAATAACCAATACCATTCTCTTTATCAAAATATGCTTTCAATACTTCGGTTTGTTTATCAGCAGGAAGCTTGGCTAATGTTTCTGCAGAGGCATCAGTAATGGCCGCACCAATACCCATAAAGGTTTGATCGGTTTTTGATGGATCAACAAATACGCAAACCTGTGTTTCAAAAGGCTGTCCGAAATCTGCAAAGCTTGTTGTGTCGGTTGCAGATAATCTTAAGCTGCTGCTATCTGCTGTAGTAAAAGCAAATACTTTTTTCCCTTCTGTAGAAAATGATGCAGCATTAGCGCCGGAACTTTTTGTGTCTGTATTCTTTTTTTCAGCACACCCAATCATTTGCAGCAGAACTGCTGCGAATAAAATTTTTTTCATCTACATTTTATTTTAAGCGTATTACCATACATAAGTTCCCACTGCACCTACAGGCAAACCCGTGGCAGCAACTTTCCCTTTATACTTTATGTTGAAGATGGCCGTTGTGCCGCCATCATTTACAGCAATCAATACTTTCTTTCCTGCGGGTGTAAGAAAAGCGACGTTGCTCACGCCAGCAATGACGTTGCTCTCGATACGAACTGATCCTTGTGGGACAAAACGTGATGCGTGTGCAATAATGTAATAAGCAACGTTCCTGCTGAATGATGAACCACTGATGGTTATTGCTCCTTTACATTCTGTACAACCTCCCGGAGTATGCGGACCAAAGGAAGGATCATTTGCAACATTCCACTCCAACGCAATTTTACTCCAGTTGCGCATTGATCCGATGACCACATTTTTTACATGCCAGGTAAGATCCCCTGCAAACGTTCCGTTAGCTCCTGTCCATTGTTCTGTGAAATAAAGATTTTTCGTTGGATGCGCATTATGTACTGTTGACAGAGCACTAATATCGCCGGCATATAAATGAAATGCAGATCCGTCAACAAATGCTTTTGCAGCAGGATCATTTAAAACTGTGATGGGATAATTTGGATTGTCACAATTATGATCCCACACAATAATTTTTGTAGTGATGTTGGCAGTTGCAAAAGCAGGCCCTAAATGATTCTTTATGAAATCAGCTTGTTGTGTTGCAGACATTAACATGCTTGGATTATTACCACCATGCTGCGGTTCGTTCTGAATGGTGATTGCATCAATTGTAATTCCTTTTGCTTTCATGGCCTGTATGTACTTCACAAAATATTGCGCATATACTGAATAATATTGCGGCAACAAACTTCCACCCATGCTGTTGTTATTGTCTTTCATCCAGGTTGGCGGACTCCATGGCGAACCCATGATCTTGATTGAAGGATCGATAGTAAGTATTTGTTTCAGCACGGGTATAAGATCAACCGTATCCTGTGAAAGACTAAAATTAGCAAGCGTAGGATCGGTTTGACCTGCCGGCAAATCATTATAACTAAAAACAGATGGACTGAGATCTGACGCACCAATACTGATACGCAGGTAACTCACATTGATGGCGTTGTTACTGTTACCAAATAATTCATTTAGTAATGCAGCAGATTCGGATGTGCCCATTCGTTTAATGAGGTAGGCACTGCCCCCCGTCAACGTGTACCCAAACCCATCGATCGATTGATATTTAATTGTGGAATCAACATCAATCGTATTATAACCATTGTTTGTAGTGGTAAAACCCAGTGTTGAAGTTTGCTTTTGAAGCAACGATGTTTGATCTGTTTTTGTAAGCCAGAAATCAACTTCATTAACAGTAGTTGTAGGAGGATTTGTTTGTCCGCCATTATCTTTTTTACTGCAATCGCCATAAATAAAAAGTGTGCTGATTGCTATAATCGTGTAAAGACTATTTTTTTTCATTTCAGAAGGTTTCTTAATGACTAATTAATTATTGACCGGCTGATAAAAACTCAGCGGCTTATTATTTCTGGCAATTATCAACACCGGTTTATTTCCCTGCACAGCGAGCCATTTCATATCTCTTACTTCACCATCCACGTCAATCATATTTTTAGTTATGGTGAAATTGTTTTTTATTTTATCGAATGAAATCGAACCGGGACACAAAGCATCATAACGTCCTTCATAAGGAATAGTGCCATAAAAATTACCTGCTGCTAAAAAGTTGCCTGGTTTAATTGAAGCAAATGAAAATACCGGGGCCAGTTGCAGCTCGACGGGCAGTTCTATTCTGGTAAAGTTTCCTTTGCCATCGTTTATAAAAGCGGAAGAACTTAGTGTTTCCGCTTTTAATTCAGTGTAATCTTTAAACAGATCGTAGAACATATACTGTACTGTTTTACCCGCCACTTCACTGTATTGGAGATAATGTTTTTTCAAAACCGGCAAAGCACGTTCTAATTCATCTTTAGCAAGAAAAGTATACTCTTCACCTGCAACAGTGTAAGCCATCACCTGCTCAACTGAACCATTGCCATCAAAATCTTTTACATATAATTTCAACGGACCATCCTTGCCTGCCCATAACTTCGAATTATGTCCCCAATTTCCTGCCAATATATCTGTATGTCCATCTTCATTTATATCGGCAGTATAAATTGTTTGCCATAAACCGGTGGATGTTGGAATATCAGTCGACGTGAATTTTCCATTCTTATTGATAAATATTTTCAGCGGCATCCATTCGCCTGTCACAACTAAATCCATCCAACCATCCTTATTCATATCCGCAAATGATGCAGAGGTAACCATTCCCATATTTGCAAGGTCAATTACAACAGATGATGCAGTTGTAAAATTTGCTTTACCATCATTCAACAATAAGTAAGAAGGTTGTGTTTTGCCAAATTGCTTTGCGTCAACCAATCCACCAACAAACAGATCAATGTCACCATCTTTATCAATATCTGTTGCACTTGCACAGGATTTATTCTTCAACAAATTTGGAATCTTGTTATTTGCTGGAAGAAAATGTCCGGAGCCATTGTTCATATATAAATGATCGGACAACGAACTGTCGCCATCTTTATATTCATTACCTCCACTCACTACGTATAGATCCTGGTTGCCATCATTATTAGCATCGAAAAAAACAGCATCAACTTCCTCACTCATTTTTGATTTAGAAAAAATAGCTGTGTCCGTGCTTGTAAATTTTCCTGCTGCAGTTTGTAGCATTAATTTTCCTGGTTGGCCCGATGCGCCACAAACATAAAAATCCTGCAGGCCGTCTTTGTTTACATCCGCAACAGCAATCTTAGGCCCTTTGGTTGACAGCTGGTGAGGAATAAGATATTGCTTATTGTAATCAAGAAAATCATTTTCAACATGCGAGTAATTCACCATCAGCTGCGTAGTGATGTCATTGAATTGTTTTTGTTTTGAAGGGAACCATGTTTCATAATTAAATACTCCTCCTGCTGCAGATTGATTTACTTCCATAAAACCTCTTGCAGGAATATTTTTAACCACCTGGAACTTTTGATCGGGCCATACAACAAGAACGCTATCGATATACCTGATGCTATCCAACCCGAAATGAAGCTTTGTATCGCTTGACGATTGAAATCCTCTTGTAAGCATCAACTGCTGGTATTGCACTTTGCCTGCAGAATAAACCCATGCCTTTGAACCAATACCATATGTGTTTGCAGTGTTGCCAACAAAAGCAATGTCGATTGTAAGTTTTGCAGGCGATTGGTTTTTCAAGATCAATGATGGTGCATTAATGCAGTTGATCACCACATCAAGATTGCCATCGTTATCTAAATCGGCATAGGAAGCACCGTTAAAATATCCTTTCATATCGAGTGTGCCCCACTCTTTACTTACATCTTTAAAGTTCATGACACCATCACCTTTATAAAAAAAAGGATGCGAGGCACCATCAGGCATTTTATCAATGGCCATTTTATCATACTGATTTCCTTTGCCTGCATCTGTTTTCAACACCAGATCAGAAACAAACCGCACATAGTCAAGATCAACAGGTCGCTTTACAATTCCTGTTGAAATAAAAAGATCTTTATTGCCATCATTATCAAAATCAGCAAACAATGGACTCCAGCTCCAATCAGTGGCAGAGATGCCACTTTGCAAAGCCGTTTCACTATAGCTTGAGCCGTTACCATTATTCAATTGCAAACAATTTCTTGAAAACTGATTTTGATAACCGTGACTCATCAGTTTATACTTATACGTATCAGGATTTTCATCGCTGCCATATGTCTTCAATACTTTTTCATCATAAGGAAGCATATCAACCGTTACAATATCCAATTGTCCATCGTTATTAATATCCGCTGCATCATTCCCCATACTGAAACGACTATAATGTTTGAAATGCTTTGCTCCGCTTTCACTAAATGTTCCATCGCCGTTATTCAGGTAGTAATAATCATTCTCATGAAAATCGTTCCCCACATAAATATCTTCCCAGCCATCGTTATTAAAATCGGCAACAGCTATTCCCAATCCATAACCCAAACTACTTTGATAAATACCTGCCTCGGCTGACACATCTTTAAACTTATCACCTGATGAAATATCATTTCTAAAAAGCAGATCACCCGATAACATATCCGGTTTTCTTCTTGCTGTTGTGTCAAAAATATTTTCGTTTGGTTTTTGTGAATGATTGAGCAGGTAACAATCAAGATCACCGTCATGATCGTAGTCGAAAAAAGCAGCCTGAGTACCAAAGCCTGAAAAATTCAATCCATATTTTTCCGCACTTTCTGTAAATGTACCGTTGCCATTATTGATGAAGAGTTCATTTTGTCCTTTCAAACCATGATGAAGACTTGATGCAGAGACATAAATATCCAGCAAGCCATCAGCATTTACATCGGCCATGGTAACACCTGAACACCAATCGGCAGTTCCCTTTACGCCTGCTTTCTCCGTTATATCTTCAAACTTGAAATTGCCTTTGTTTAAATAGAGTTTGTTGTTGCCTTTTGAATTCGCCGTAAAATAAATATCAGGCAACCCATCTTTATTTATATCACCCGTAGCTACGCCGCCACCGTTATAGAAATACAAATAGTATAAGATGTTAAACATGTCTTTGTCTTTCACTTCATTTACAAATTGAATATTTGTTTGTGAAGAAGGAAGACTTGCGAATACAGGATTATCTTTCTCGCCTTTACATGAACTAAATAAAACAATGAACCCAACTGCAAGCAAAGCAATAGAGAAAGGTTTCTGATGAACCATACAAAAAAGAAGAATTAAAACAAATCAAGAATAAAAGGGCTGAAACAAAATTTGTTCAGCCCTTTTTTATCGATACCAACTGCTAAGAAACATTTTACATTTTACCAGCGAACAGCGTTTCAACTTCAGCTGCGGTAAGGGCTTTGCTGTATAATCTGAATTGATCTATCCCCCCTTTGAACGAACCGGCCAGCCAATCATCGGAATTAAAGCTATTCGACGGACCCGCCCCAATTCTAAAATCGGTGATTTTATTGCTCGCCAAAGCCAATGGGCCATGACCTGTCCAGGTTTTCGTATTTGGATTTTGCACACCATCAACATATAATTTAACGGTGCTGGTTGTTGCATCATATACAAGAGCAAGATGATGCCATTGGTCATTCAGCAATCCGGGAATAGTTTGGCTTCCTTCCCAAGTAAACCAGGGATCAGAGCCGCCAGTACTATTTGAACTTATGTACATGCTTTTTATTGCGACGCCAGTGTTATTACCTTCAATAAACAAAAAGCTAACTGCGTTACTCCAATGAAAATTATCAGCCGCTCTCATAGAATATATATATTCCGGGCCGTTGGTTCCGCTATTGTTTTTTGTTTGACCATTCTTTTTAAACCACACAGAAACTGAAAAACTGCTGCTTGATGTCCATGTGTTAAAAGAAGGATACTTCACATATTTCTGGTTTACACCAATTAATGCTTTTCCTCGTACTCCATCACCAGACGTGAATGGATTGTCACTCGGAAAAAGTGCACGAATGCTATCCACTCCATTCATTAATGGATTAGTAGAAGTGCCATCGAAGGCAGCATAAAACGCCAATGGACCATCAGGAGGATTACTGTCGGTTGGATAATTTCCAAGTGCGGGCTTGTTCATTTTCTGACAGCTGAACAATGCCAGCATCAGCACTGCTGAAGCAACAAATATTTTTAAACCATTTTTCATAATTGTATTGTTTATGATTTGAACAAAAATGTTATTTATGGCCATTCAGGATTTTGCGAAAGCTTTGGATTTGAATTCAAAGCCGAATTCGGAATTGGATAAAACCTGTGTTTGTTTTGGTAACCCAGTGGACCCAAAACAGTAACGGCATCGCCCCAGCGAACCAAATCGAAGAAGCGTTCAAACTCCATTGCAAACTCTGACCTTCTTTCCTGTTTAATGGCTGTGCGCATCTGGGCCTGGCTGGCGAATGCGATATTTGGAAGACCTGCCCTTGTTCGCACCATGTTCACCCATGTTGTAGCATCGGTTGTATTTTGGGCGCCACCAATTTCATTGGCAGCTTCCGCAGCCATCAGGTAAACATCAGCCATTCGAAACACACGTTGATTCACCCATGTGTTTTGCGCTTCGTTGTTTGGAGTTCCTAAACCAGCTGCCTGGTAATCGGTATAACGGTTATATACTTTTTTATTCCAGTACAATGCATTGGTAAGGTTCGGAAGTGTGAGTCCGAAACCACCTGTGTTGGTACCACCATCAGATTGATTGGAGTAAAGAATAGTTGCTTCTCTACGTAAATCTGAAGCTTCGTATGAACCTGCAAGACTTGGAGTTGGTGTATTCCATCCCCAACCGAGATCCCATGTGCCCGAACCACGCACACCTTGGGTTTGACCCAAGCGGCTCCAGTAAGTATCACCATCACCGGCAACTTTGCGAGATTGAATTTCGAAAATAGATTCTTCACTCAATTCACCTTCTGTTCTGAAAATTTTCCAATAAGGAGTATACAAAGGTGCAGTTGCACCAGCAGCCCTGCCAGCCATTACTTGTTTACACAATGCAAGTGCTTCAGGCCATTTTTGCTGATACAGTTTCACTTTTGCTAAGAACGTTCTTGCAGCTGCTTTGTTAAGCCTTCCTGCAAATTTTGCTTCCCAACTAATCGGCAAATGTTCTTCAGCATAAGTAAGATCGGCTTCAATAAACGAATATATCTCGGCAACGGTTGATTTTTCTTTATGACCATCTGTTGGTGTTACGATCTTAATATCGATTTTAGGTACAGCACCATATGTTCTTACCAAATCGAAATAAGAATATGCCCTGAAAAATCTTGCTTCAGCAACATTTATTAAAGATGCAGGGTCGGTATAATTTCCTTTTACTGCTTCATCAAGTGCATCGTTACAAAGGCCGATAAATACATAGTGCTTATCCCAATATAAACCTGCACCCCAATCGTCTTTTGTGTATTGAAAATTATCGTACGTCTGATGCCATGCAGTAGCGCCGGGATCGGAAACAATTTCAGCATCATCCGAACGGAAACCATTCATAGCTATATAAGGAAGACTTTGAAAACCATCTCCACAATACGGATCGGCTTTTGAATTACGGATAGCACCATAAAGACCTAAGGCTTTTCCTTCAAGCGCACCGATGTTCAAATCATTTTGTGTAGCCGCTAAAGGCTCCCTGTTCAGAAACTTTTTACACCCAGACATGGAAACAATTGCAGGAACCGCAATCATTGTTCCGATAATCAGCTTCTTAATATTATTCATGTCCATAATTTTAATGTTCATTAATTAGAAATTAGCATTCAATCCAAATGTGATCACTCTGGGAATAGCGCTTCCCGCATTTCCAAAGTCCATTCCAAAACCTAACGCATCACCTGCAAATTCAGGAGAGTAGCCCATGTTTCTTTTCCAGGTCTTCAGGTTTTGTGCAGTTAATGCTAACCGTATGTTTTTAATCGCTGACGTTTTTTGGAAATTATTGAATGTGTATCCGAGGCTTAGGTTACGAATACGGAAATAACTACCGTCTTCAATACCATATGTCGATGGAGCCCTGTTAATAAGATGCAACTGGTTTACAATAGGAATTGAACTAGATGTTCCAGCACCTGTCCAACCTTGTGTATAATATTTAGGATAGTTATACAGAGAGTTCTTTTGTTCTGATGTTCCCCAAACCCTGTACACTTCAGCACCATAACTTCCTGCTAAGTCAATACCAAGATCGAACGATTTGTAACGAAGCGTTGCATTGATTCCATATGTAAAATCAGGAGTAGGATTTCCAATAATGGTTTTGTCTCCATCGTTTACAATCTTATCACCATTCAGATCTTTATACTTCAAATCGCCAGGTTTTGCACCGCCACCGTTGATGGTATTAACAGGTGAACCAAGAATATCAGCATAAGATTGATAAACACCTTCTACAACTAACCCATAAAAATACCCGATTGGATAACCTGTCTGGGCCTGGTTAGGTGTTTGCTCACTCGATGAAATATTTGGTCGGCTGGGATACTCAAGATGCAGTACTTTGTTTTTGTAAGTAGTAAGGTTTCCACCAACTGTAAGTGTTAAATCCTGTGTGAGGTTTTGATTATAGTTAGCCATAAACTCAAAACCATTATTGCGGATTGAACCGTTATTTGTAAGTGTTGGTAAAATACCTGAAGGGCGAAGAAGCACGATGAGGTTGTCAGTTTTCTTGTCGTAGTAATTCACTTCAACATTCAACCGGCCTTTTAATAATTGCGCTTCAAGTCCAACTTCACTTGACTGAACAGTTTCCCAGCGAAGATTTGGATCATACAGGTAATCTGCTTCGTAAACCGGTAAAAGGTTATCACCAAATACAGCTGATGAGTTAGAAGAAATTGTTGGATATGCAGGATATGCTTTGCCCTGAGCGGTAAAGTTACCCAGTAAGCCTGTTGATGCTTTTAATTTCAGGAAGCGGAAGATATCCTGGTTATCCATGAATTTTTCTTTCGTGATTTCCCATGCAGCCCCTACAGCCCAGAAATTCTGGAATTTATCATTATGATTTCTGCTGATCTGGCTTGCACCATCTCTTCTGAAACTCGCATTGAAGTAATACTTGTTTTGATAATTATACAGCAAACGTGCTAAACCGGATACAGTAGTGTATTCACTCTGACCAGCAGGAATAACACTTTTCACTTCACCAAAACCTGTATTGATGTACCAAAAACGCTTGTTATTAGGAATGATATTTCTTCCTTCAACTGATTGCGAAACTGTAGCAGAAGATTGCTCGTATTTAGAATAGTAGGTTGTAAAACCCCCAGTTAAAGTAAATGAATGATCTGCAACTTTCTTTTTATAAGTTGCAATATAATCCTGTTGAAATGCTCTTGTATTGATCAGGTCTTCACGTACCGCCGTTAATGTATTGCGTCCAATCACCTGGTCGCCGGTTAAAGATGGATCATACAAATCATACAAAGAAGTGTATTCCCTATTTGTTCTCCAGCTCATGTCAGCATACCATGTACTGCGGAAGTTTAAATCTTTCAGGATGTTGATATCAACAAATGCACTTCCTACAAAACGGTAACGGTCATCGATCTTTTTATCCCAGTTGTTCTCCAATGAAGCCAAAGGATTTGTTTCTGAGTTCTGCACAATAGGAACTGCAGAGTACAATTGATAATTACCAGAATCTACACCGTATGGATTTTTTGTATAGTATTCCTTAGTATTTGCTGAAACGATCGGCAAAATGCGACGTGCATTTTCTAACGCTCCGCTGTTATAAGGTAATCTTTCTTTAGTGCTGATGATATTGAAACCAAGTTTCCAGGTTTTATTTATTTTAAACTCGTCGTTTAAATTGAGTGTAAGACGATCGTAACGTACATGTTTCACCAAACCTTCATCATAGTTATAACCAAGGCCCATGTGAAAACGATTCTTATCTGTGCTTCCATCAATACTTAAATTGGTAGCACTGAATTGAGCCGTACGTGTAACTGCATCGATCCAATCTGTATTACCTGTGAAAGCCGACATACCCGCACCACCAACATTATTTACAAAGCTCAGTAATGAAGCTGCTGAAGGATCGTCGAACACACGGTTATTCGCTTCAAATGTTGCAAGTGCTCTGAATTCATCGCCGTTTGCAAGTTCAATTTTATCAACCAGGCTTTTTACGCCATAAGTTGTATTGAAGTTGATGTTAACCTGCCCTGCTTTCGCTTTCTTAGTGGTAACAACAATTGCACCTGCCGCACCTTTAATACCGAAGATGGCAAGTGAAGAAGGATCTTTCAATACTTCAACACTTTCAATTTCACTTGGATTAACAAAATCCATGTTATCACTAAAAATACCATCAATGATATAAACCGGTCTGATAGAACCAACACTGATGGTGCCACGAATACGCACATCAGGCGTTGATCCGGGAATACCGCTATTCACAATATTTAAACCGGCTACTTTTGATTGCAATGATGATAAGGGATTGGTGTTTGGTTGTGATGCGATATCACTTCCTTTTACTTTTACAATAGAGCCCGTTAAATCTCTTTTGGAAGCAGTACCATAACCAATAACAACCACCTCATCCATTTTTTGAGTTGATTGCACCAGCTTAATAGAAAGTTGTTGCGTTCCTGCAACCGAAACCTCAGTTGACAGGTAACCTACGGCAGAAATTACCAACACTGCATTTTCAGGAACAGTAATAGCAAAATTACCGTCGCCATCAGTAACGGTACCATTGTTCGTTCCTTTTAAAATAACTGAAGCTGCAGAAATCGGTTCGCCGGTTTCGCTTGTTACTTTCCCGGTTACACGTATATCTTTTTCTTCAGGATTTGAAGAACGTATGGCAACAAGATTGTTATCAAGTTGAACATAAGTGAGACTTGTACCAGCAAACAATTGTTGCATGGCGTCTTTTATGCCCAGGTTCTCGAATTCAACAGTTACTTTTTGTTTAAGGTCTTTGAGTTTTGAATTGTAGAGAAATCTGAAATCTCCTTGCTTTTGGATGCTGTTAAGCACCTGCGAAATTTCCGTGTTTTGAATTTTGAGTGTAATTGTTTGTGCAGTGAGCCCTGCCGAGGCATGAAACGTACACAACACAACCAGTAGGATCGTTAGTTTCATAATCAATAGCGGCTTTTTGAAGGCATACAAGGCCTTAGCAATCGAAGTCCTTTTTTTCATACTTTTAAGCTTTGGTAGTATAAATAAAGGAAACCGTTTCTTACAGACAGCAATCGGCTTCCCGGTGAAAGAAAAATGTACTACTACGACGGGGGATGTTGGCGCATTTCCCGTCTGTTTTTTTGCCGCTTATTACGAAGAATTTTGAAGTGGGATCATAATCAGTTGCAGTTTGGTTATTAATAAATAAGCACAGTTTTATCTTCTATCTTATATCTGAAGTCAGTGGTAATCCGCAATGCATCAAGCGCCTGCTTAAGTGTTTCTTTACGAAAGTCGCCATTCAGTAATTCATTCTCCAGTGCTCTGTTGCGGAATTGAATTCGCACATCATACCAACGCTCCATTTTTCGTGCCACTTCTGCAAATGCTTCGTCTTCAAAAACAAGTTTGTTCTGCATCCACGAAGTCTCCATTGAGATAGTGTCGTTGCCTTTATAGGTTAAATGGTTTATTGCAATAATGGGGAGTTTGGTGGCTTTGTTCAACGTCGCTTTTGGTAATGCATCATCGGCTTCTGTATTATTAAGTAACACCAATTTTTGATTTGGTTTCAACAAATATTTCTCTCCCGGTCTGTTTTTTACAAACACTTCCACACTACCCTGCACCAAACTAGTTTCAACTGTTTTATCTTCCGGGTAAGCTTTTACATTAAACCTGGTACCTAATACCTTTACATCAATTTTTGAAGTATGAATGATAAAAGGACGCTCAGGATTTTTCACCACATCAAAAAAAGCTTCACCTGTTAATTGCACTTCCCTGTTTCCAGTTGAACCGATACGTGTGTAATCCAGTTTACTTCCGGCATTGAGCCACACAGTTGAACCATCGGGCAAAACCATTTTAGTACTAACGCCATTTTTGGTTACCACTTCTTTTGGAATAAGGACAACATCGGCAACGGGCACTTCGGCAACAGGCCTTTTTACAAAAAAGAAAGCTGCCACAGCTACAGTGAATAAACTCAGCATTGCAATGGTTTTCTTTCTCCTGCTCGTAAAAAAAGACGCATTTATTTCTTCTTCCGCTGCTTCATACTCTTCAATATGCTTTGGCTCAACTCCGAGCTTTTTCATTTTTTCGTAGTGAAGATGATAGGTTGCTTCCAGGTAGTCGGCGTCTTGTTGCGTTTCGGTATTCCATAAACGCTCAATAGCTTCCATTTCATGAAAAAGGGAGGGATTATCTTCCAGTAGCAATTGCAGTTCATGCAACTCCTCTGTGCTGGCTTCTTTAGCCAGTTTGCGGGAAAACAGATGCCAGATTTTGTCTCTGCTCATAGTTTGGTAATAGTAAGGAGTACGAAAAAGAAAAAATCCCCTAAAGCAAATCAGATTTTTTTTCTGAACGGGGTGCCCAAGGCAGTGGTAAGTTTTTTTAGCGCAATTGCCAGTTGGTTATCTACTGTTTTTACGGATATGTTCAGCAAGACAGCAATATCCTTATAACGCATTTTATCTTCCTTAGCCAGTTTTAAAATAAGACGAGCCCGTTGGGGTAAACTGTTGATGGCGGTTTCAATGCGGCCCAGGCTTTCGGTCGATAATATTCTTTCTTCTGGAGTTTGATAAATTGATTCCATCTCCACATCTATTTCATCAATTGAAACAGTGGTCCGTCTGTTTTGCTGTTTCAGCTTATGAATAGAATTGTTCTTTACGGCAATAAAGATGTAAAGCTGCAGATCGTCAATTGCGTTAAGTTTGGCACGATCGGTCCAAATGCTGATGAAAACATCTGATACAACTTCTTCAGCAATTTCTTTTGATTGAAGTATGCCTGTGGCGAAACGGGTAAGTGAATTAAAGAGAATAAAAAACAGCTCCTTGTAGGCCGCTTCATCTTCATAAACAGCAATCTGTCGCTGAAGATCTTTGATACTTTTATGGGATTTGTTATTTGGCACAGCAATCAATCTGGGCGTAAATTAATTTTATTTTATAATACTATCCAAACTGATTTTCATCATGTTTCTATAAATGCTAAAACAAAATCAACAAAAAAGGGTTGCTGACAGCAACCCTTTCCTATTAAGATTTCAACAAATTATTGCTCATCTACTTTCTCTTTTATTTTTTCAGCAGCTTTCTTTACTTCGGTCTTTACGGGTTCCACCACTTTCTTTTTTAGTGTATCCGCAAGTTTCCCTCCTTTGCTTTGAAGTGTATCGATCACTTCATTCATTCCTTCCTGCGCCTTATCTACTAAGCTGGTAGTATCAGCAGCGTCGGCTGCCTCAGAGGATGTATCTGCTTTTTGGTTGTCTGTTTTTTCTGATTCGTTGTTGCAGGCAGTTAAAAAAGCTGCAGCAGCCAAAATGATAAAAAGTTTTTTCATTTATTATGATTTTATTTTTCGAATGATCACTAAGCAAAAACCGTTCTTATTTTTTACGGAAGAACAACCGCATGGGCGTTCCTGTAAATTGAAATGCTTTGCGCAATTGGTTCTCCAGGTAATTCTTGTATGGCTGTTTCACATCATCGGGATGGTTGCAGAAAAACGCAAAAGAAGGAACAGGAGTTGGCAACTGTGTTACATATTTAATACTTACCGGCACACCCCTTACTACAGGTGGGTGATATGCCTGGATCGACTTCTGAATTGCTTCATTCAGTTCCGAAGTAGAAATTTTTCGCTGCCTGTTCTCTACCACCTGAAGGGCCATTTCAATTGCCTGCATGATTCGTGTTTTTTCTGCAGCAGAAATAAACAGGATGGGCACATCATTGAATGGAGCAAGACGTTGTTTTAACTCCTTTTCATAATCACGTGCTGTGTTGGTTTCTTTTTTGATGAGATCCCATTTATTTACCAATACAACAATGCCCTTTCCTTTCTTTACTGCTAATGAATAGATGTTAAGATCCTGTTGCGAAATACCTTTCTCCGCATCAAGCACAAGCAAACAAACATCAGCTTCATCCAATGCACGAATGGCACGTATCACTGAATAAAATTCCAGATCTTCGTTCACTTTTGTTTTACGGCGAATACCTGCAGTATCGATCAATATAAATTCTTTATTGAAAAGATTGTAATGCGTATGAATAGTGTCTCTTGTTGTGCCTGCAATATCGCTTACTATTGTGCGTTCTTCACCCAGCAATGCATTCAACAAAGAAGATTTACCAACGTTGGGCTGACCAATGATAGCAAATTTGGGAATCGTTGATTCTTCAACCTCGGCTTTGTCGTCAGGAATAATTTCTGCAACAGCATCGAGTAACTCACCGCTTCCGCTGCCGGTCATACTACTGATGAAAAATATTTTCTCAATACCCAGCGCATAAAACTCACTTGCTTCCAGTAAACGTTCATGATTATCAACTTTGTTTACCGCAAGAAAAACAGGTTTTGTTGTGCGTCGTAACACATCGCTCATTGCTTCATCAAGATCAGTAATGCCCGTTGCAGCATCGCACATAAAAACAACTGCATTCGCTTCATCCAATGCAATTTTAACCTGTTTGCGAATTTCTGTTTCAAATACATCTGTACTGTCAGGTACAAACCCACCGGTATCGATCAGGTTGAACGATTTTCCATTCCAATCTGCTACGCCATATTGACGATCACGGGTAACACCGCTCACATCATCAACAATCGCTTTACGCTCCTGCAATAAACGATTGAAGAATGTACTTTTCCCCACGTTGGGTCTGCCCACAATTGCTACTGTAAAACCAGCCATAATAAAACAAATAAAGTTGGCGAAGGTACTGATTTAAACAGAAAGCATATGAATCACGCCTTCATCAGCACGTTAACCAATAGATAAAAAATGATTAATTGTAACCGTATTCTTTTAAAAAGAGATCACTGTCTCTCCATTTCGGACGCACTTTCACAAACAGCTCAAGGAACACTTTTGAATCAACAAATTTTTCAATGTCCGCACGGGCAAGTGAACCCAGCTTCTTGATCATTTCACCTTTTGTGCCTAGTAAAATGCCCTTCTGTGTTTCACGTTGCACAATAATATCGGCTGAAATTTTTATGAGCGTTTGCTTTTGCTCAAAGGCCGTAACAACCACAGTTGTATGGTAGGGAATCTCTTCCGAAAACAAATCGAATATTTTTTCACGAACCAGTTCTGCAACAAAAAAACGTGTGCTGAGATCCGTTAGCTGGTCTTCTTCAAAGAATGGCTCACCTTCCGGCACAAACTCAAGAATATGATTGATGAACGTTTTCTTATTTACGCCCGACAAGGCAGATATCGTCACCACTTTTTTACAATAAGGCTTTCCTTCAAAGAAAGTTTTTGCTTCCTCCAGCTTAACTGTGTCAACAAGATCGAGCTTATTAAGAACAACAATCGATGGCACTTTTAATTTGAGGGATGTAAACAGTTCATCATTTTCGTGCCAGTTATCTTTTACATCTAGCAGCAATAATGCTACATCGGCATCTTCCAACGCACTTTTTACACTTGCCATCATTTTTTCCTGCAACTTATATTTCGGATCAATGATGCCGGGAGTATCAGAGAATACTAATTGATAATCGGCAGTGGTTAGAATACCTTTTATACGATGCCTGGTTGTTTGCACTTTTGATGAAACAATGGCCAGCTTTTCGCCCAGCAATGCATTCATTAGTGTGCTTTTGCCGGCATTGGGTTTACCAAATATGTTTACAAATCCAACTTTCATAAAAAGGCCTCCTGCTGCAAGCTACAAGCTATTAGCTAAAAAAGAAAGTCCCCCGCTTTAGCGAGGGACCGTTGTTGCGAAGGGGAGGATCGAACTCCCGACCTTCGGGTTATGAGCCCGACGAGCTACCGCTGCTCTACTTCGCGGAATGGAGTGCAAAATTAAGGGTTATCATGTTAGCACCCAAAAGAAAAAGTATAAAGGCAGAAAAAAATTTCTGCCTTTATACTCATCATCGGGATAATTATCGAAAATTTATTTGGTACGTTTCTTTAAGCTGGAAGCGCCACTGGTTTTAAAATCACTTACAGAAGCTGTGCCTTTGTATTGTATATCGCTTGCACCGCTTGCATCAACTTTCAGATCTTTATTGACTGTGATCTTGATATCTGAAGCTCCTGAAGCATCGGCCCTACAGTTTTCTGTAATAAGATCAAAGCCTGTAAAATCGCTTGCACCACTTACATCTATATCGAGGTTTGTTGCTGTGCCGGATAATTTTGAGTTGGATGCACCGCTTTGATCAACAGTTACACTTGTATAACTGATTGCACCTTTTAAACTTGAAGCACCGCTCAAATCGACTTTCAGGTTACTACCTTTCAAAACTCCATCAATCTTAATATCTGTAGCCCCTGAAATGTCGAGCTTATCAATATTTGTTACCGAAATGTATGCACGGAGCTTCTTGTTTTCATTGCTCCACTTCCATACTTTCTCGTTGTCATAAGAAATATGCAGAACACCATTTGTAACGTTTACTTTAATACGTTCCTTGAATTTATCCTCACTGGCACTTACAACCACTGCTTCCTCGTTTCCTTGCTTAATAATAACATCAAATGCATTTGAAATTTTAATGGCGTGAAAGCTGGTTACCTTCCTCGGCTCTGCATTTTTATCATTAATGACAGTTGTTTCCTGTGCAGAAACAAACGAAATGGCCACGATCATGGCGATGATTAAACTGAATACTTTTTGCATAACAACTAATTTTTTAAATAAGGTTTACTGGTTAATAGAACGATGGCGCCTGCCTGCAAAACATTTACGGTTGATTGATCTGGATTGTGAAGCCGAAAGCGACCATCGTAACTGTTATTTGATAGTTATACGGTAAGTCTTAAGAAAATGTTACAGCAAACCTGAAAGAATTTATCTTTGCTCCGTCAAAAAAGCGGTTAGCCGGTTTTTGACACAGATTCCCCGGGGTGCTTACCCGTCGGTTCCAGGGCCCGGAACCAGTACGGAGGCTGAGATCAAACCCGTAGAACCTGATCAGGGTAATGCCTGCGCAGGGAAGGAGGTTCCTACATGCATATTCCTCTCTCCGTTACGCAGCATTTCCAATTCAATTTTCAACCGTAAAAGTGATTTAGAAATGAAAAAATTGATGCTGGGAATGTTGATGATTACTTCACAACAACTCGCAATGGCTCAGTACAAACTGAGTGGTACTGTAACAGAAAAAAACAACGAACAGGTAGTTTCCGGCGCAACCGTTGAAGTTGCAGGCAATGGCACAACACAAACCGACGGCGAAGGCAAGTTCTCCATTTTACTCCGCCAGAAGGGAACCTATCTTGTACGTATTAGTACGGTCGCTTTTAAAGAATTTGAGCAGTCAGTAACCGTTACAGAAAGGGAAACAAAACTGGCGGCAACATTGGAAGTACAGCCTTTATTCCTGAAGCCGGTAGAGGTTTCGGCTATTCGTGCCAGCGATCGCATGCCTTTCGCTAAAACCAACCTTAATAAAAAAGAAATTGAAAAGATGAACCTGGGGCAGGATCTCCCTTTCATTTTAAATCAAACACCATCAGTTGTTATTAATTCCGATGCGGGCAATGGCATTGGCTACACTGGCATTCGCATACGTGGTACCGATGCAACAAGGATCAATGCAACTTTGAATGGCATACCTTATAATGATGCAGAAAGCCAGGGTTTATTTTTTGTGAACCTTCCCGATTTTTCGTCGTCTGTTAATTCTATCCAGATACAGCGGGGTGTTGGCACCTCATCAAATGGCGCCGGCGCTTTTGGTGCCACGCTCAACCTTAGCACAAATGAGTTTAATGAAAAGGCATATGCTGAATTGAACAATGGATTCGGAACATTCAGCAGCTGGCGACATACGATTAAGGCAGGCTCAGGCTTAATTGGCAAGCATTTTACCATTGATGGTCGTGTATCATTAATTAAAAGCGATGGTTTTATCGACCGAGGTTCATCCAATCTTCGTTCAGCCTATTTATCTGCTGCATACATTAATGAAAAGACTTCTCTTCGCCTGAATGCATTCACAGGTAAAGAAAAAACTTACCAATCATGGAATGGAATTCCCGAAGCCAAATTAAGAGGTAACGAGCCAAAACTGTTGGAGCATTACAACAACAATTATTATTTGTATGATACGCCTGAAGACTCAGCGAATCTTTTCAACCCGAACAATAACCGCACTTATAATTACTTCCGTTATAACAATCAAACCGACAACTATCGGCAGGACCATTACCAACTATTGTTGAATCATGAAGTGAACAAGAACTGGAATATCAATGCTGCATTATTTGCTACACGTGGATTAGGTTATTACGAAGAATATAAACGCAATGAATCACTGGATGATTATGGACTAGCACAAGTGGAATCGGATATCATTCGTCAGCTCTGGTTAGATAACTGGTTCTATGGAACTACTTTTTCAGCACAATACAAACGCAATAATGATCAATTAACTTTTGGCGGTGCATTTACCCGTTATGACGGAAAGCATTATGGCAAAATCATCTGGAGCGAAGAACCAGTTACAAAAGATTATAAATGGTATGATCTTACGGCTTATAAAACTGATTTCAATTTTTATACAAAATATCAACGTCGCATCAACACCCGTTGGGAAGCATTTGCAGATGTGCAATACCGCAATGTGAATCATGTGATAAAAGGATTCCGCAAAAACCCATCACTACAATCGGGTGGCAACTTCAATTTTGTTAATCCGAAAATTGGCATTTCTTATGCTGATGGCAGTGGCTGGCTGGGCTTTGCATCATTCAGCATCGGCAATAAAGAACCTAACCGTGATGATTTTGAAGCGGGTGTTAATCAACAACCAAAACATGAAACGCTTTATGATCTTGAAGTAAATATTGAACAGCGCAAACCGATGTATAACTGGAGCGTTAGCGGTTACTATATGCATTATAAGAATCAACTTGTGCTTACGGGAAAAGTGAATGATGTAGGAGCTTATAACCGTATCAATGTTCCAAAAAGTTATCGTGCCGGTGTTGAATTGCAGGCAGGAGTAAAACCAGCATCATGGTTCAACATTACAGGTAATCTTACATTGAGTGATAACCGCATTCTCAACTTCACAGAGTATGTGGATGATTATGATAACGGCGGACAAAAAGAAAATTTCTTTGAACATCCGAAACTTGCTTTCTCTCCTACTGCAGTTGCAGGCTTCACCTTCAACTTTATTCCGCTTAAAAATGGCGAGATCAGTTTGCTGAACAAATATGTATCACGTCAATACCTCGATAATACAGGTAACAAGGCAAGAAGTATTGATCCTTTTTTTGTGAGTGATCTTCGCTTGAACTATGCCTTGCGCTTTAAAGGAGTAAAAGAAATCAATGTTACCTTCCAGTTAAACAACTTGTTTAATAAGATGTATGAAACAAACGGCTACAGCTTCAGTTACATTTATGCAGCACAAACCGTTACTGAGAATTATTATTACCCAATGGCCGGAACTAATTTCATGGCAGGGATAAATATTAAGTTATAAATGAAGAAAGGGCACTTAAATAAGTGCCCTTTCTTTTTATTTCAGTTCAAGAAATTAAACGCTGAATTTTTCTCTCCACTGCAACATGCCACCTGTGAGATTGATAACATTTGTAAAACCCATTGTTTCAGCAAACATGCATGCCTGTCCGCTGCGGTTACCACTACGGCAATAAAAAATCACTTCCTTGTCTTTTAAATTTTCCAGCTCATCAACATCCATTGATAAAATGCGTCCAAGCGGATACAATGTTCCTCCAATATTGAATTCCTGGTGTTCATGTGGTTCACGCACATCAACAATGTTTAATTGCTCGCCGGCGTCAATTCTTGCTTTTAATTCTTCAGCAGTAATAGTCTTCATCTATCTTTTTATTATTATGATTAATACTCGTTTCCTTCTTTTGGTTCAACCACCACTGGTTTTGGGCGTTGAATGCTATCTATTTTTGAACGATCCATGCTAATCCAAAGGTCAATCAATTGCCCTCCCCTTATGCGTATCAGCCTGCCTTCATCGTCACGCACGGGAGGATTTTGCCTTATAACATATGCAGACGAACTATCTGCAATTGCTCCATCAACTACTACCGCACCAAGTAACAAGTCATTACTTTCCAGCAATACTTTCGCTTCTGCAAAGGTAAGTCCAAGCAAAACAGGCACGGGCACTTCTGTTTGTTTTATACCACCGCCAAGTACGAGGCTTATTCGACTACCCATAGGAATTTTTGTTCCCTGCCTTATAATATTACCATTGAAATTTTGCTCAAGTACTGAGCCCACAGCAAAATCAGGTCGTTGAGAAGTATCGCCCAGTTTTAATCCGAGTGCACTTAATTGCAGTAATACACTCCTGTACGTTTGACCAACGAAATTGGGCATTGTAACTAATGGCGGCTGAGCACGGTTAACGGTAAGGTAAACGGTGCGATTGACCTTCACCAATTCATCAGGAACCGGTGATTGTTTTACAACCGATAAACGTGGAAGACTGTCGTAATAAATGCTATCCTGCACTTCCACCTCGAAACCCTGTTGCTCCAGCAAAGCACGGGCATCGTTTATGTTTTTTCCTTTCACCTCCGGCACTTTTACATATTTGCCATGCTGCGTTATACGATCGAGTAACTGAAAAAATATCAACACCACTAACAGGCCCACCACGATGGCGATGAGCAGGTTGACAAAAAATGAACGGTTTGTAACGAATTGAAACACGGGTATTGAATTTGATGAATACTATCTTGTTTGATGATCGGCCATTGCCTGGTCAATTAAAGCTGCGTAAAAATCTTCAAGTTTCCAACCCATTGCTCTCACTTGTTGGGGCACAATACTCGCATCGCTTTGCCCGGGAATGGTATTGATCTCAAGCATAAACGGTTCGTTGCGCTCTTCATTGTAAATAAAATCGATCCTTATTACACCTGCACAGTTAAATACTGCATACACTTTTTTGGCTGTGTCATTGATTTTTTCGTAAACATCATCACTTGCTTCTGCCGGTGTTATTTCTGTGCTCTTCCCTTGGTATTTTGCAACAAAATCGAAGAACTCCATATCAGCATCGGCTTTTACTTCAGTCATCGGCATAGCTATAATTTCTGCCTTATGCTTAAACACACCAATGGTAAACTCACGGCCGGTGATCATCTCTTCAACCAATACCTGGCTGTCTTCATTAAATGCTTTTTCAATAGCAGCAGGCAGATCTTCCTGCTTACTTACTTTACTCATACCAATACTGCTGCCGCCGTTGTTGGGTTTTACAAATACCGGCAACTTGAGTTTTATATCGCCTGCATTTACCGGCTGATGTTTGAAAAGATGCATACTTTTCGCAACGTTGATGCCTGCAAATGCAGCAACGGCTACGGTATATCGTTTATTGAAAGTAATGGCAGATGTTGCCGAACTGCAGGAAGTGTAGGGCAACCCTAATACATCAAAATAGCCTTGTAGTTTTCCATCTTCACCTGGTGTGCCATGCATGCCAATGAATACACAATCGAATCTGACCTTCTTACCGTCAACCGTAACCGTAAAATCGTTTTTATCTACTGGTGCTACTTTTTCATCACCTACTTTGTAATGCCAACCTTCGGATGTAACATCAATGACAAAAACATTAAATTTTGATTTATCGAGATGATTGTAAATGGTAGTTGCGCTTTTGTAAGAAATGACTGCTTCGCCGCTATAGCCGCCCGTTACGAGGGCGATATTCAATGGTTGATTCATTTACCGGATGGTTTATTTTGCTTCAGCTGGTTTTAATGAACCGCTGTTTTTATTTTCAGGCAGTCTTATTTGTCAAGAATCCTGCCAGTAATTGATGTTATTCGATCGTTTCTTTTTCAACGCCGGGGTTACCGGTATCGATCACAAATTTCCATTTGCCGTCTTCCTGTTTGCGCCAAACATTTAGGTAAGTACCTTTTAATGTCGTGTCGGCAGTTGCCACTTTGTACACACCATAAGTGAAACCCATATCTCCCGATGCGGCAATATCGCCACCCTGTGGTTCCCAGCTCATGGTAAAAGAGGTATCTTCCTGTGCGTTCAAAAACTTAATAACATCGCCTTCTACTATTGGTAAAAAGCCCGGACGCAGCAACACAGCATCATCAGCAATATATTCAAGAAATGCTTTTTTCATGCCGTTCTTTTCGCTGGCAGCGGAAAAAGCTTTGTCTGCATCTACCAATTCCTGCAATTGTTGTTCAGTAGCGGCAGCATTTTCAGGCTTCTCCTTTTTATTGAATTCCCAGCGGCACGAAATAAAAACCAACGTAAATACTACTGCAAGCGATAACTTCTTCATGCGTGCAAGATATAAAAAGCAAGGTGAAGGTTTTCAAGCCTTCACCTTTTTTTAACGGGAAATATCACCCGCTGTATTCCGGAATCGTTCTTACGGGAACTCATCCATCAGAGAGAAAATTGTTTAAACGTGTAATCTGTCTTTACGTGCCAGGAGTTGTTCTACCGTTTCTACATACATCTCATCGGGCACACAGCAGTCAACCGGGCAAACTGAAGCACATTGCGGTTCTTCATGAAAACCCTGGCACTCTGTACACTTGTTAGGTGTAATGTAATAAGTATCTATGCTCACGGGTGCATTTTTTGCAGCAGCATCTACCACAGAACCATCAATTAAAGTATACGTTCCTTTTACTGTTGTTCCATCTGCTACCGCCCATTCTACTCCGCCTTCATAAATTGCATTGTTCGGACATTCAGGTTCGCATGCACCGCAATTGATACATTCTTCCGTAATTTTTATTGCCATACTCTTAGTAAATTTTAGGGTTAGTTTTGAATTACATTTGCATTTCAAATGTAAAGCAAAGCGCTGAATGAATTTACAACAAAGGCTGGAAATTTTATCGCAACTCCATCAATATATTTCTGCACAACCAACTTCGTGGCAAAATGCCTGCAGGCAAGCAGAACAACTAAACAATTGGTTTACACAAAAGTTTATACAAATGGCAACAAATGCCATTGCCGAAAATTTTTTAAACAATGATCTTTTACGTAAGTGGGCTGATTACTATCATCTCGATGACAACATAAATCCGAAGACAGTTGGCATCGTAATGGCGGGAAATATTCCTCTTGTTGGGTTTCATGATTTTCTTTGCGTGTTTGTAAGCGGACACAAGCAAATGATTAAACTTTCATCGAAAGATGATGTGCTGCTGAAACATCTTGTAACAAAAATGATAGAATGGAATCCTGCCGTTGCTGACGTTGTTCAATTCAATAGCATGCTGAAAGATTGCGACGCTTACATTGCAACAGGCAGCGATAACAGTGCCCGTTACTTTGATTATTATTTTGGCCGCTACCCTTCCATTATCCGTAAAAACAGAACTTCTGTTGCCATATTAGATGGCAATGAATCGGAAGACGACTTGTCGTTACTGGCCGATGACGTGATGCAGTATTTTGGATTAGGTTGCCGCAACATTACCAAGCTATATGTACCGGCAGGTTATGATTTTGTTCCATTACTAAATTCCTTGAAGAAATATAGCTGGATGTTCGATCATCATAAGTATCGGAACAATTACGATTACCAGTTAGCTATTTATCTTATGAACAATATCTATTACATGACGAACGATTGCATAGTGTTGATTGAGAACGAACAGGTTTTCTCACCCATTGGCACTTTGCATTACAGTTATTATAATGACCAGGCAACTATCGTAAACGATCTTAAAACAAAAGGCCAGGTGCAGGCAATAGTGGGTAAAGGTTTCCTGCCTTTTGGGCAAGCCCAGCAACCAAGCCTTATGGAATATGCCGATGGAGTTGATGTGATGGCCTTCTTGCTGTCGTTATAAAAATATCCAGCGATCCAAACGTGTATAGATCCCCCCAACTATTGATTGCAATTCCCCGTCAAGATGGTTGTTAACTTTTTCTTTTTTTGCAGAAGACAGCAATTCCTTTTTTTATTCATCGAATAAAATGCTTAAATTACTATAAGAAACGGTTTCATTACAGCACCTAGTAGCATTGACAGAGAAAAAGTTGACGACAGACATATTTTTTTTCATCTAAAGTCTTCTGTTATGAAACATTACCACATCGTCTCACGCATTGCCATTTATTTACTTTCGGTAATACTGATTGCCTTTGGCATTTTTCATTACAAAAATCCCTATGATCTGTTGATTTATGTACCCGATAGTTTACCGGGTGGAGTACTTTGGGTATATGTAGTAGGCACTGCTTTTATACTTGCAGGTCTCTCGTTCATCACAAACAAATTTGTAAAGATTGCAGGCTACTTGCTGGCAGGTATGTTACTCTTTTTTGTTTTAGTGATTCATTTCCCTAATTCGATGAATGCTGGTGCGCCTGAAATGCGGCAACTCGCATTGATCAATCTCTTAAAGGATACTGCCATTGCAGCGTTTGCCTTGCATGTGGCAGCGGGAGCATACAAACAGCACCTGCATTACGATCATAACGATTGATTAAACAATCAACTCCAACTGCTTATTTCATTTTTACTTTTTCTTACTGTAACAAACAGCAAGCAGTTGTTTATTGAACTTCCTTAGTAACTCATCTCATCCAACTTTACTTTTCCTTTAAAGGTCCAGAATACAAAGGCGGTGTACAGGGCTACTAACGGAGTACCAATAAGTGCAATGATCAGTAGTATTTTCATTGTTTTGGGCGATGCAGCCGCATTATGAATAGTAATACTGTTATTGATATCGTTACTTGCATAAAGCAAATAAGGAAATATTTCAACCGCTACCATTATCAGCAATAAAGCGATGGTAATTGCTGAACTGATAAATGCATACCGGTATAAACCCTTTTTGATCTGCCGAGGAATGTTGGCAATTGCAAGTATCATAAACACGGGCAACAGGAATAATGTGGGATTATGTTTGAATTGATCACTCAGGTGAGGAATATAAAGTAAAGTGTATAATGTAGTGATCACGAAACTCAACACAAAAAACACCGTGAAGTTATTTGCCAGTAAATGCATTTTTGTGTACAACCTGTTTTCCGTTTTCATGGTGAGATAAATAGCACCATGCATCAAGAAAAGTGCCAGGGTTGTAATTGATACCATAATGGGGAATGGATGAAAGAATGACATCCAGTTCCCTGCAAACTCCTTTTCTTCATTCAAAGGAATACCGTAAGCTACGTTGCCCAACATCAATCCTAATGAAAGTGCAATAACGATGCACGCAATATTATAAACCACATCCCATGTTTTGCGCCACCAAAGCATGGGCTCTTTACTCCGGAATTCAATAGCAACAGCACGAAAGATCAGGCCCACCAAAAAAATCATAAACGGCACATAAAATGCGGAAAAGATAGCAGCATATGCCACAGGAAAACCTGCAAATAATGCACCGCCGCCAATTACGAGCCATACTTCATTACCATCCCACACAGGACCAATTGCATTCATGGCAATACGGCGGCTTTGCTCTTTATTTAACAATAGATGAAGTGCACCTGCACCAAGATCAAATCCATCAAGAATGGCGTAGCCGCTGATAACGCCGCCGAACACCAAAAACCACCAGACATTATAATCTAACCCCAGAAATGTTTCCATAATTATTGTTGCATGATTGGATTGTTACGTTTACTGCTTTCTTCCAATTCTTCTTTTGCATGATCACTAACCGGGCCATGTTTGATTTTCTTGTTAAGCAAATACAGGAATAAAAGCAGCAGCATTACATATACGACAGTAAAAAGAATGAGTGAAAACAAAACCTGGTTTGCAGTTACTGTTTTCGACAATGCATCCGAAGTGCGCAACAAACCATACACTACCCATGGTTGCCGTCCCATTTCTGCTGCAAACCATCCTGCCTGGTTGGCGATATGCGGAAGAAGTACACTAAACACAAAAATCCACATCAACCATTTTGTTTCAAACAAGCGATTACGTTTCCACTGCCATACCGCAAATAATGTGAGCGCTATCATACTCATACCACATGCCACCATCATATGATAGAACTGGAAAATAGAATTGATTTGTGTAGGCCGATCTTCTTCAGGAAATGCATTTAATCCTTTCACCGGTTCATTAAAATTACCATGAATTAAAAATGAAAGGCCACCGGGAATTTTCAATCCACTCACCTCTTGTGTTCTGTTATTGACATAACCCAGCAAAAACATATCAGCTTTTGACGAGCTATCATAGTGCCCTTCAAGTGCAGCAAGTTTTGCTGGTTGATATTTTGAAACTCCATCTGCACTTCTATGCCCAACAAACAACTGAAACAAAGAGCAGGCAGTAGCAACAATCAATGCAATTTTAAAAGAAGGTCTTGCTATTTCAAGATGACGTTTGCGAATGATATAGTAAGCATTTACACTCAACACCAAAAAAGCTCCCGAAAGAAATGCACCGATCCACACATGTGTTAAACGATCAACACTCGATGGATTAAATACCATCGCCCAAAAATCTGTGATCTCGGCTCTTGCATTCATGCCTTCACCAACAATATGATAACCGGCCGGTGTTTGCTGCCATGAGTTTGCTACAACGATCCAGATAGCGGAAAATAATGAACCCAGAAATACCATAATGGTGGAAAAGAAATGCACACGAGAGCTAACCCTGTTCCAACCAAAAATGAGAATACCTAAAAAGCCCGACTCGAGTGCAAAAGCAAAAATTCCTTCAGCAGCAAGTGCACTCCCAAAAATATCGCCGACATATTTTGAATAAGTTGCCCAGTTGGTCCCAAATTCAAATTCCATGATGATACCTGTTGCCACACCAATACCAAAAATGAGTGCAAATATCTTTATCCAGAAACGGGTAGCATCTTCATATATTTTTCGCCCTGTTTTTAAATACATTCCTTCCATGATAACAAGTATCAATCCTAACCCGATACTCATTGGCGGATAGATGTAATGAAAAGCAATGGTAAAAGCGAATTGTATGCGGGAAAGAATCTCTACATCCATGATGTTGATGATTGATGTATTACTACTGAACTGAAAAGCAACAAAGCAAAGATACTTGAGGAACAAAGCACATTTCCGCTCAGCGTTAAAATGTTTTTATAATGACGTACGGTTGTTTGCTCCAGAAAGAAACCGTTAAAACACCTTTTTACGAAGGTTACTGCATCAGTAGATTTGCATTACCAAAAGCCGTTACTAACCTTAAGCTCCACACACCTATTTTTAAAGCGAGCGCCGAAACACTTGTAGAATCAACGATAAGCTAATCAAAAACCGGTAACTCAGCAATACTGACGAGCCGGTTTTCTTCTTTTATCCAGGCGTAGGTGTAAGTTCCGTTACTGATCACAAGGTAATTTACCGGAACCGACATGTTGTATCGAATGACTTGCTCTAACACCTTTTGCGTTAAATCAACATCCATCGCTTTGCATTCGATCATCATCCAAGGTTCGTGATTACGATTGAAAACGAGCAAATCAAAACGCTTTCTTAACTCGCCCAACAGAATTTCTTTTTCGATACCAATAAATGCGGATGGATATTGCTTTACCTGCAACAGGTATTGAATAAAGTTTTGACGCACCCATTCTTCAGGCGTTAACCGCAACCATTGTTTACGAAGCTCATCAAAAATTAATTCCTTACCATCTTCGTCTTTTATTCGAAATGAGGGTGCTGGAAAATCAACCTTAACCATGCTCCAAAGTAAATGAAAAAAGGACGATAGACAGCAGACAACAGACAATTAGATGCCGATATTGCCACAGTGACACCAAAATTGTATTTTGAAAAAAAAATGTCATTCAAATTTGAAAACCTTCGAGTAGGGCAACTTGCTATGGACCTTGGTGAAGACATGGATTCTCTTGCAGATCAATTGCATAAAAAATGAAGATTTCAATTTGAAACAGCAGATACGAAGATCTGCCGATAGTGTTGCACTTAATATTTCAGAAGGATCAACAGGTCGGTCAAATGCGGAACAGAAAAGATTCCTTAGAATTGCAAATCGGTCAGCGTTGGAAGTTGTAACTTGCCTTCATAAAGCCCGAAGTAGAAATTACATTGATGAAACAATTTTTCAAAAGCATTACCTGGAATGTGAAGTGCTTGTGAAAATGCTGCAATCTTTCATCTCAAAGATCGGTGATTAATAAAAAGACAGGCTGATATCATCGTCAATCGTCTGTCATCAATCGTCAAGAATACATGAAAACAAAAGAAGACATTGTAAAGAACTGGCTGCCCCGTTACACTGGTAAACAACTCAAAGAATTTGGTGACTATATACTGCTTACAAATTTCAGTAATTATGTAAAGCTGTTTGCTGAGTGGAACAATGTTGAAGTTACGGGCCTTGATAAGCCCATGCAATGTGCAACTGCCGAAGGCATCACCATCATCAATTTTGGAATGGGTAGTGCTACTGCAGCAACAGTCATGGATCTTTTGTCAGCCATTCAACCAAAAGCTGTTTTGTTTTTGGGTAAATGCGGCGGATTAAAATCAAAGAACAAAATCGGCGATCTTATTCTTCCTATTGCTGCTATACGTGGTGAAGGTACAAGCCGTGATTATTTTCCATCAGAAGTGCCGGCGTTACCAGCGTTCGCATTGCAAAAAGCTGTCTCCACTACTATTCGTGATTACGACAGCGATTACTGGACGGGAACTGTATATACAACCAACCGTCGTGTATGGGAACATGATGTGGAGTTTAAAAGCTATCTCGAAAAAATAAGAGCAATGGCTATTGATATGGAAACAGCAACTGTGTTTATGGTTGGCTTTGCAAATCATATTCCCACGGGTGCACTATTATTGGTGAGCGATAGCCCTATGACACCTGAAGGCGTAAAAACAGAAGAGAGCGACAAAAAAGTAACGACCAATTATGTTGAAAAGCACATCAAAATCGGCATTGATTCGCTGAAACAACTCATCAACAACGGCAACACGGTTAAGCATCTTCGTTTTGATTAATGACAAAACCGCTCCTTGATATCACAAACCTTGAAGTGAACTTCAAAACGGAAGAAGGTTTGCTGAAAGCCATTCATGGCATTTCATTCAGCGTTGGTAAAGCGGAGACGGTTGCAGTAGTGGGCGAATCAGGTTCGGGCAAATCTGTTACTGCACTCTCGGCGTTGAAATTAATTCCACAACCACCTGCTTATTACCCGAACGGCCAAATTCATTTCAGTAAAAAAGACGGAACTGTTATTGATCTGCTTAAAGCATCTCCAAAAGAAATGCAAAACATTCGTGGAAATGAAATTGCCATGATCTTCCAGGAACCAATGACTTCACTTAATCCCGTGTTCACATGTGGCATGCAGGTAATGGAAGCAATTCAACTTCATCAAAAAGTAAATAAAGAAGAAGCTAAAACAAGAACATTACAATTATTTGAAAAGGTAAAGCTACCTAACCCCGCAGCTATGCTTAGCCGTTACCCGCATCAAATAAGTGGCGGGCAAAAACAACGTGTAATGATAGCAATGGCGATGAGTTGTAACCCATCTTTATTAATCGCCGATGAACCAACTACAGCATTAGATGTTACTGTACAAAACACCATTCTTCAACTCATAAAAGAGTTACAGCAAGAGACAGGGATGGGTGTTTTGTTTATTACACATGACCTTGGCGTGGTGCATGATATTGCTGATAAAATTGTGGTGATGTATAAGGGGCAAATTGTTGAGCAGGGTTCTGTAAGTGAAATTTTTGATCATCCTCAACATCCATACACAAAGGCTCTGCTTGCCTGCCGGCCGGCACTGCATCCAAAAGGAAAACGCCTGCCCGTGGTGAGCGATTTCTTAGATGTGGGAAACGAAAAGTGGAAAGTGGAAAACGAGAACCCAAATCCCAACACCCCAATTCCAAATTCCCGATTCCCAACAGCACTTCTTCAAATTCAAAATCTCAACGTTTGGTTTCCCGAACAGAAGAAACTATTTGGCGAATCATCATCTTTCATAAAAGCGGTGAATGATGTAAGTTTTGAGGTCTACCATGGCGAAACCTTAGGACTTGTGGGTGAAAGCGGGTGCGGCAAAACAACATTAGGCAGAGCATTACTCCGTTTGGTTGACGCTACTTCAGGATCTATTCTGCTGAATGGCGAAAACATTTTGCAAAAATCCACGTCTGCATTTAAGCAACAACGCAAAGATCTTCAGATCGTTTTCCAAGATCCATATTCGTCTTTGAATCCACGAATCAGTATTGGCGATGCTATAGCGGAACCTATGCTGGTACACAAACTCCAGCCAAATCAAAAAAGAGCGAAAGAAAAAGTGATTGAGTTGCTGGAAAAAGTGAATCTCAACTCCGAGCATTTTAACCGCTATCCGCATGAATTCAGCGGTGGTCAGCGTCAACGGATCGTTATTGCCCGGGCACTGGCACTTCATCCCTCCTTTATTGTGTGGGACGAATCCGTTTCAGCCCTGGATGTAAGTGTACAGGCGCAGGTATTAAATCTACTGAACGATCTGAAAAAAGAATTCAATTTCACCTCCATCTTTATTTCCCACGATCTTTCGGTGGTGCGGTACATCTGCGACCGGATCATTGTGATGAACAAAGGCCAGATAGAAGAAATGGGAACTGCCGAAGATATTTGGTTACGTCCCCAATCGGCTTACACCCGGCAGCTTCTGGCTGCAATACCGGGCAGAGTTCAGCCAATATAATGCGGTTAACCGAGGCAGCCTTACTGTGGATAAGTTTCACCAGTTTTCCGCTATTTCCATTACCTTTGCAGCCATTAAAAAGTAACAGGTTCAAACCCGGTGCCGTAAGACGGGGTTTGGAGAGTCACTCCCAACTACTCATCTCTCAAGGCTGCGTTTGCACCGTTACTAAAATTCTAAAACGCAGTATGAAGTTATCACAGTTTACGTTCGACCTACCCCTCAACCTCATTGCCCAAAATCCTACAAAAAAACGTGAAGACAGCCGTTTGATGGTGGTTCACCGCAAAACAGGCCAAATCGAAAACCGCCAGTTCCGTGATATCATGGAATACTTCGATGATAAAGACGTTTTTGTAGTGAACAACACAAAAGTATTTCCAGCCCGCATGTATGGCCGCAAGGAAAAAACAGGTGCAAAGATCGAAGTGTTTCTTCTTCGTGAATTAAATAAGCAAAACCGTTTATGGGATGTAATTGTTGATCCCGCAAGGAAGATTCGTGTAGGCAACAAATTATATTTCGGCGATACAGAAGACCTGGTTGCTGAAGTTATCGACAACACAACTTCACGTGGCCGTACCATTCGCTTCCTGTTTGAGGGAACGGATGAAGAGTTCCGTGCTGTTTTATACAACATGGGCGAAACACCACTTCCAAAATATATTAAGCGCAAACCAGATGATGAAGATCGTGAGCGTTACCAAACTGTGTTTGCAAAACACGAAGGTGCGGTTGCGGCCCCAACTGCAGGTATGCACTTTAGCCAGGAGTTGATCAAGCGTTTGGAAATTCAAGGTGTTCGTTTTGCAGAAGTAACTTTGCATACAGGCCTGGGTACATTCCGTCCAATTGAAGTGGAAGATCTCAGCAAGCACAAGATGGATGCTGAATATTATAAGATCGATGACTTCTCCTGCAAAATTGTAAACAAAGCAAAAGAAGGGAAACATCGTATCTGTTCTATTGGCACCACTACTATGCGTGCTTTAGAAACATCTTTTACTGCACAGCAATTATTAAAACCAAGCGAAGGCTGGACGAATATCTTTATTCATCCTCCATACAATTTTAATATCGCTGATTCACTGGTAACAAACTTCCACTTGCCGAAAACAAGTTTGCTGATCATGACCTGTGCTTTTGCAGGTTACGATCTTACAATGGAAGCTTATAAAAAAGCAATTAAAGACAAGTACCGTTTCTTCAGTTATGGAGATGCGATGCTGGTGATCTAATGATAGTATCCCTCTCCTTGCGAGAGGGATTTTTTTTCTACACAGTTTAATGCAACACAAAGAAGTTTCTTCCATTATTTTTGCGGCTTAGCGCCTTTGCAGCCAAACTTATTGACATGAACAGCAAAACAGCAAAAGAATCGTTTATCGTAATGACAGAGTTGGTACTTCCAAACGATACCAATGTATTTGGTAATCTCATGGGAGGCCGTTTAATGTATTGGATGGATATTGCATCGGCATTAGCAGCAGGCAAACATTGTAACTCTCCAGTTGTTACTGCAAGCGTCGACAATATTTCGTTTGAAAGTTCTATTAAGCTGGGTAACGTTGTTCATATTGAAGCAAAAGTTACCAGAGCATTCAACAGCTCGATGGAAGTGCATATGAAAGTGTGGGGCGAAGATACCGTGCAGCAATACCGCTACAAGAGTAACGAAGCTTATTATACGTTTGTGGCTCTTGACCCTAACCGCCGACCTAAACCAGTACCAGAATTAGTTCCCGAAACAGAAGAAGAACAAAAATTATTTGAAGGTGCATTACGCCGCCGTCAACTGCGTTTGATACTTGGGGGTAAAATGAAGCCACATGACGCAGCAGAGTTGAAGGCCTTGTTTGCGGGAGAGTAA
>NZ_JBMQSG010000019.1:0-129838 GCF_057361365.1 Lacibacter sp.
CGTTTCGGGTATACAAAGTATGATGGCAATTCAAAGAGCTTTACACCATTGGTGTTTTATGGTCCGTTGAATGTTGAGAACAGTATGAATGCCGATGGCTCACAGGTAACAGGACGTTTTAACAGCGTATCACACGAGAAGACAAGCAACTTTAATTATACATGGGAAACATTTGCTAACTACAATTTCAATATTGGCAGCGATCATAATTTTGAAACAGTGGCAGGTTTTTCATTGGCAAAAACAAGCGGTAATGCAGCAGGTGCAAGTCGCCAGGATGTTCCGTTTAACTCATGGGAGTTTGCCGATTTTACTGCCGCAACAGGTAATAATTCAGCAACCAACACGAATGCACTCGCTGGTTACTACTACCAATATTTCAGAAGAAACCTTTCTTATTTTGGCCGTGTTAACTATGATTATCAAAATAAATACCTGGCATCATTTACTGCACGTCGTGATGGCTCTTATGCCTTTGGTATTGATAACAAATTCGCCAACTTCTTTTCTGGATCGGCAGGTTGGGTAGTGTCAAATGAAAATTTCTTTAAGTCTGATTTTGTTGACTACTTAAAGATCAGGGGTAGCTACGGATCTATTGGTAATGAAAATGTAAGTCCGCAGTTTGTAGGTATTGTTACCGGTGGTCCAAGTTATGGATCAACTGCAAACAGCAACGGTTATACTTTCGGCGATATTTTCTATCCCGGATCAACAGTAGGTTCTGCAGCCAACAATGCTTTGCGTTGGGAAAAACAATTGCAGATGAATGTTGGTTTCGATCTTACATTCTTTAAAAAGAAATTTAGCCTTACAGCCGATTATTTTGAGAAGAAGGTTGATGGTTTGTTGTTTACACCTTCTGCTTCTTTATACCTGGGTACAGTTCCTATCCCAACTGCTAATATTGGTTCAACATCAAGTAAAGGTGTTGATATCACATTGGGCTATAATGAAACAATCGGTAAAGAATTCCGCTTAAACACTTCACTCACATTTACAACTTCTGAAAATAAAGTAACGGCTACTAACAGTGATGGTACAGCTAAGATTGTTGGTGGTGGATACTTTAACGGACAGTCGCAAACAGTTACTGTGTTTGAAAAAGGACAAACGCCTGGTTATTTCTACGGTTATAAAACAAATGGTTTGTTCCAAACCTTCGATGAAATTACCAAAGCACCAACACAGGCAGGAGCACAACCAGGTGATATACGCTTTGTGGATGTAAATGGTGATGGAAAGATTAATTCAGATGATCAAACCAAGATTGGTGATCCTTTCCCCGATTTCACAATGGGTTGGAACCTTGGTCTTGAGTACAAAAATTTCGACTTCAACATGTTTACGTATGCCTCTATTGGTAATGATGTTTACAAAGCATTTGAACGCAACGCTAATTACTCTAATAAATCAAGAGAAGTGTTAGGCCGCTGGACAGGTGCAGGCACAACCAATGATGCACGCACACCACGTTACTCATTTACTGATGCAAACAGCAACATTCGTGTATCAGAAAGATATGTAGAAGATGGTTCGTATGTAAAGATCAAAAACCTGCAGTTGGGTTACACGTTCCCTGAGCAAATGACGAAGAAAGTTTTCAGCAAAGTTCGTTTGTATGTGCAGGTGCGTAATGCATTCACCTTTACGAAGTACACTGGTTTTGATCCTGAGATTGCCGGTGGTATTCTTGATACAGGTGTTGATCGTGGTGCATATCCACAGGCAAGAACTTACTCAGTTGGTGTTGACATCAAATTATAATCTTCAACTAAAAAAATAACAATGAAGAAGATCACATTATATATAGCAAGTTTGTTCCTGTTGATGCTGACGCTTGCTTCCTGCAAAAAGTGGGTTGATTACAATCCACATGAGGATTTCAGAATTACAGAACTTGATTACCTGAAATCAGAAACTGACTACCGCACAATGGCAGTAAGTGTTTACACTCCGCTCCAGTGGATCAACCAGGTAGTGCCTATTGGGGATATCGCATCAGACAATGCGGTGAGTGGTGGCGAAAATGCCTCAGATGTGTTGGCACTTCAGCAGATCGATGATTACACACACACACCGGTTAACTCCGCACTTGAAGAAATATGGAAATCTGCATACGAAGGTGTTAACCGTGCCAATTATATGACGCAGTACAAGGACAAAAATCTTGCAGGTAACACTGTTGACTTTGCAGGTAAAGAAGCGTTGTATGGTGAAGTATACTTTATTCGTGCTTACTATTATTTCACATTGGTAAAAATGTTTGGTGATGTGCCTTTGTTTGCTGACAAGCGCTTAAGCTTAAGCGATAGCAGATCTTTACAACGTGCACCTAAAGCTGAAGTGTATAAGCAAATTGAAACCGATCTTACTGCAGCTATTGCAGTATTGCCAGCTGTGCAACAACAAAAAGGTCGTATTACAAAATATGCTGCACAAGCTTTACTTGGTAAAGTATTGATCTATCAGGGCAAATTTGATGCAGCTGCCCCCGTATTAGAAAGCATTATTACTTCTAATGCGTTTTCACTGGTAACAAATTTTGCATCGATGTATTTAGCAAGCGGTGAAAATGGTCCGGAATCAATTTTTGAAATTCAGTATTCAAACACTTCACCTTATTACAACTGGGGTGGATATAACAGGGGCCAAGGTAACTATGCAGTACAACAATGCGGTGTGCGTGGTTTAAATGGTACAAATGCAATGCCGTATGCAGCTGGCTGGAGTACCAATCTTCCAACACAAAATCTTGCAAATGCATACGCAGCAGGAGATCAGCGCAAAGCGGTAACTGTACTGGATATTGAAGCATACAAAAATGCAAATCCTTCTTTTAATATTACTTACCAGGTTGCGCCTTATAAGAATACCGGTTTATACAACCAGAAGTATTTGCCACGTAAAGGTGAAACAAGCGGACAATTAGAATTGAATTACACAAACAATTTCCGCATCCTTCGTTTTGCTGAAGTGTTGTTGTTAGCAGCGGAAGCATTTAATCGTTCAACAACTCCCAACGATACAAAAGCACAAACCTATCTTAATCTTGTACGTCAACGTGCATTTGGCGATAACCTGCATAACATTGCTGCCACCGGTACTGCTTTGCGCCAGGCTATCTGGGACGAACGCAGGTTAGAGTTGGGTATGGAAGGCGATCGGTTCTTTGATCTTGTACGCACAGGACAAGCTCCTACAAAGATCACAGGCTTTGTTACCGGTAAACACGAAGTATTTCCAATTCCTCAAAAGGAAAGAGATATTTCAGGTATCACCCAAAATAACAATTACTAAATCCAACACATTAAAAACTGAAAATCATGCGTACAATAAAAAATATAATTCAGTTTGTGGTCTTGCTTCTCGTTGCAACGGGATGTAAGCAGGAGCTGAATGACGATATATCGTTTATCAACAGTGCCGCCACTGCCGGGAAATTATCGGCACTGTTTGAAATTACACAGGATAATACCGGGAACGTAACCATTACTCCAAATGGTGAAGGTGCGGTTTCCTTTGATGTATATTATGGCGATGGTACAACTGCACCCGCCAAAGTATTGGCAGGAAAAAATACCAAGCATAAATATGCTGAAGGTGTTTACACAGTGAAAGTGATTGGTTATAACATCACAGGTAAAGCAACCGAAGCAACGCAGCAATTGACCGTATCATTTCGTGCACCAGAAAACTTAGAAGTTACAGCTGATGTTGATGTGGCGAATAATTTCAAAGTAAACGTAAGTGCAAAGGCGCAATACGAAACCATGTTTCGTGTTTACTTTGGTGATGTGCCAAACGAAGTACCTGTTTCATTTCTTGAAGGTGAAACCATCAGTCATACTTATGCAGCTGTTGGCACTTATACAGTAAAGGTTGTGGCGCTCAGTGGTGGTGTAGCTACAACACAGTTTACGAAAAACATTACTATCGTTGATCCGGTATTACTGCCCTTAACATTTGAGTCACCAACCTTAGTGTACAACTTTGGCAATTTTGGTGGTGGCAATGCAACTGTAATTGATAACCCACATAAAACAGGTATCAACACAAGTAATAGAGTTGGACGCATGATTAAAAGTGCTCCTGAAGTTTGGGGTGGCAGTGTTATTACATTGGGAACACCGATTAACTTTTCTGCGAACAAAGTGTTTCGCATGAAAGTATATTCTCCAAGAGTAGGTGCCAAAGTGTTATTGAAAGTGGAGAATGCGACAAACAGTGGAATAAATTTTGAAAAAGAAACAGCTACTACTGTTGCCAATGCTTGGGAAGACCTGGTGTTTGATTACAGCGCTATTAGTTCCACTGAGTCATATCAGAAAGTGGTTCTCATCTTTGAATTGGGAACTGTTGGTGACGGCTCTGCTAATTTCACCTTCTTCTTTGATGACATTCGTTTAACCAATACGCTGCCTTCAGCGCAAATTGATTTGCCTGTTACATTTGATGCAGCTGGTACAAATTATACCATGACTGATTTTGGGGGTAACAACACGGCCGATGGAGTTGATCCAGGCAACAATGCCAACAAAATAAAAGTAACAACAAAAGGTAATGGTGCCGAAACATGGGCAGGTACAACTATTGGAACACCAATTGGCTTTGCAAATAAAATTCCCTTTGTTGCAGGCGCAACCAAAATGAGTATGCGTGTCTATTCTCCTGCAGCAGGTATTCCTGTTCGTTTGAAAGTGGAAGATCATGCCGATAATACAAAGTCAGTAGAAACACAAGTGAACACAACTGTCGCTAATGCATGGGAAACATTGACCTTTGATTTCTCCAGTCATGTAAGCGGTACTGCGGCAATTAATCTTGCAACTAATTACGATAAAGCATCGGTGTTCTTCGATTTTGGTACTGCAGGTACAGGTAAAGTATTTATGTGGGATGATGTAAAATTTGTTCCCGGCTCAGCAGGTGTTACCATTCTCGATTTCGAATCTGCATCACCTTATAATATTACCAACTTCGATGGTGGCAATTTGACTGTAATTAATAACCCACATCCTGGTGGTATCAACAACAGTGCGAAAGTTGCACAAATGGTGAAAGGTGCAGGTCAGCAATGGGGTGGAAGTTTCATTACACTGGATAATGTGATCGATTTTTCTGTAAGGAAAACATTCAAGATGAAAGTGTATTCACCACGTGTGGGTGCAAAAGTGTTGTTGAAAGTAGAGAACCTTTCAAACGGCGCACTCAATTTTGAAAAAGAAGTGCTTACAACTGTTGCCAATGGTTGGGAAGAACTAACATTTGATTATTCAGCTATCAACACCGCAAATACTTATCAGAAAGTGGTACTCATTTTCGATTTGGGAACTGTAGGTGATGGTTCAGCCAACTTCACATTCCTTCTTGATGATATTCGTCTTCAATAATGCTTAAAAAGAATTTTATGACAATCAGAATAAAATCACTCTCCCTCTTTTTGCTTGCAGCCGTTGCATTTATTGCAGGTTGCGAAAAGAAAGATTACAGTTTTGGCGAAATGAAAACGCCATCTGATCTTACACTTACAACTGCAATTGCAGGTGTAGATGCAAGTAATCCCAATGGAAATGGCAGTGGCTCTGTGGTAATTACCACAACTGCAAAAAGTGCACTCACTTATAAAATTGATTTTGGAGATGGCAAATCACAACTTGTTCCATCGGGTACCATTAGTTACAAATACAACAATCCCGGTACTGCTGATTATGTAATCACTGTAAGTGCAATTGGTACTGGTGGGGTGGTATCAACAATCAGCAAAAAAATAAAAGTGTTTGTTGCGTTCGAAATTCCAGCGCCCATTTTGCAGAATATGACCGGTGGAAACTCCAAAATATGGGTGTCAGATAAAGAAGCCCCAGGTCATTTTGGTGTAGGACCCAACGATCAATTTTCACCCATCTGGTATGAAGCTGGACCTAACTCACGTGATGCCTGTTCTTATGACGATGAGATCACGTTTACAAAAGATGCGAACAATAATATTTTCATGAGCATCGATAACAAGGGTCAATCATTTTCTATTGGAGCTTCCACAGCATTTTACGGATTTGGTGGCGGCGATGCTTGTCTTGGTGTTACGGCAACTGGTTCAAAGAAATTATCCTTCATGGATGCAACTTCTGCATCAACGCCATCAAACTCAACAAGAGTACAGTTTGAAGTGCCTGGTAATGGACTGATCATTTTTGGCACCGGTGCAACAACGTATGAAATATTATCTGTGACTGCAACTACTATGCACCTGCGTAACATTGGTATTGATGGCAATGCGTGGTATCAGAAATTAAAAGTGAAATCCTAACTCATGTCAAAATTCAGTTTAATAGCGTTGTTATCTGTGTTGTCTTTTTTCTCTTGTAAGAAAAAAGGCAGCACGGGTGACACCGATGTGGCCCCGACAAATCTATTACTCAATGCAGTTGTAAGTAATGATAACAGCGGCAACGTTGAGTTCACAGCTACAGCAACAAATGCGGCCACTTATGAATACGGTTACGGAAACGGAACATTTGCCTTGGTGCCTTCAGGGAAAGTCACTTACAAATATCCAGCATCAGGAACGTATACTGTTACGGTTATTGCAAAAAGTGCGGGAGGTAAAACTGCATCAAAAACAATACAGGTAACAGTTGCTGTTGGCTTGTCGTTGATCTTTAGCGATGAGTTTGATGTGAATGGCGCACCCGATCCTGCAAAGTGGGGCTACGATATTGGTACAGGTTCAGGTGGTTGGGGAAATAATGAACAACAGTATTACACTAACAGGAGTGATAATGTAATTGTGCAGAACGGTATATTGAAAATTACATTGAAGAAAGAAAATTATAGCGGCAGTTCATACACATCAACACGTATGCTCACTGCAAATAAGTTTTCATTCAAGTATGGTATTGTTGAAGCAAGAGCGAAGCTTCCTGCTGGTGGTGGCACATGGCCTGCTATATGGACATTGGGTGCAAATATTAACACAGCTGGTTGGCCTGCCTGTGGCGAAATAGATATCATGGAGCACAAGGGAAATGATCTTAACCGCATTTTCGGAACGCTTCATTATCCGGGTCGGTCTGGTGGTAGTGCCGATGGTGGTTCACGAATCATCAGTAATGCATCAACTGAGTTTCATATTTACAAACTGGAGTGGACGGCGGCATCAATTAAAATTTTTGTAGATGATGTATTGTTTCATACGGTTGCTAATTCAACATCGTTGCCTTTCAATCATAATTTTTTCATCATTATGAATGTGGCAATGGGTGGAAACTTTGGCGGCGCTGTTGATCCTAATTTCAATAGTGCATCCATGGAAGTAGATTACATCAGGGTTTATCAATAATGAATTTCATACAGCAGAAGGGAATGGCGTATTCCCGCAATCAATAGCTAAAGTGAATCATGTTTTTTTATCGAATCAAACATCTTTCACTTTGTCTTTGCTTTCCTTTCGGTTCACATTAATTAATATCTTTTTTATGAAAACAAATCATTTACTGTTTGTGCTGCTGGCGTTTTTGTGTGTAAGTTTTGCTGGAGCGCAAACGCAAAAGAAAAGAAAGCTGGTTTGGGCCGATGAGTTTAATAAGAACGGCTTGCCTGATCCGGGCAAATGGAGTTACGATCTTGGTCGTGGCTGCCCAACTAATTGCGGATGGGGAAATAACGAATTGCAATTTTATACTGAAAAGCGAAAAGAAAATGCACGTGTAGAAAATGGTAAACTTATTATCGAAGTGCATAGAGAAAAATTTGAAGATGCTGCTTATACCTCTGCACGTTTAGTTTCAAAAAATAAAGGCGATTGGAAATACGGACGTATTGAAGTAAAAGCAAAACTTCCTGCTGGTCGTGGTATATGGCCTGCTATCTGGATGCTTCCTACCAAATGGGAATATGGCGGATGGCCACACAGTGGTGAAATTGATATCATGGAAAATGTAGGTTACTGGCCCGATTCATTATTTGCAACCGTGCATACCGGCGCATTTAATCATGGTATAGGAACACAGGTGGGTACGGCCATATCAGTCAAAGATCTTTCAACAGCCTTCCATGTGTATGCTATAGAATGGGAAGCCGATAAAATTATTTTTATGATGGATGGAAAAGAATACCACCGTTTTAAGAATAATAAGCAAGGCAGCGCTGCCTGGCCCTTCGATAAGCAATTTCATTTGCTGCTGAATATTGCAGTAGGTGGTAATTGGGGCGGAAAATTTGGTGTTGACGATAACATTTTTTCACAACGGATGGAAATTGATTACGTTCGGGTATATCAATAATTGTAAACGATTGTTTTAATTTTTAATCAACACAGACCATGAAACGTGTTGCACTATTATTCTGTTTTTCTTTCAGCTCTGCTGTTTTATTTGCACAGGTAACAAACGAAGTAAAGATGAATCGTTTTCTCGATTCATTAATACGGCTGATGACGCTGGAAGAAAAGATCGGGCAAATGAACCAGTACACAAGTGATTTTGCTGCAACGGGTCCCATCACAAAAGATGGTGACAAGCAAACACAAGTGCGCAAAGGAATGATTGGTTCTTATCTCAACGTTACAGGTGCTGAACGCACACGTTCGTTGCAGGAAATTGCCATGCAATCACGATTGAAAATTCCGTTACTGTTTGGACAAGATGTGATTCATGGTTACAGAACAATTTTTCCCTTACCATTGGCAGAAGCTGCCAGTTGGGATATGGAAGCTATTGAACGCAGTGCACGTATTGCAGCTATTGAAGCAAGTGCTGCAGGCATTCATTGGACCTTTGCGCCAATGGTTGATATTTCACGTGACCCACGTTGGGGACGTGTAATGGAAGGCGCAGGCGAAGATACCTACCTCGGCTCTATGATCGCAAAAGCAAGAGTGAATGGTTTCCAGGGAAAAGGGTTTGGCAATACTGATGCAGTGCTTGCTTGTGTAAAACATTTTGCTGCATACGGAGCAGCCGTAGGTGGTCGTGATTACAATTCAGTTGATATGAGTCCACGTATGTTGTATGAAACGTACCTGCCGCCATTTAAAGCTGCAGCAGAAGCCGGTGCGGCAACATTCATGAATTCGTTTAATGACCTCAATGGTATACCGGCAACAGGTAACCGTTTTTTACAGCGTGATATTTTAAAAGGCCAATGGAAGTTTAAAGGCTTTGTGGTTAGTGATTGGGGAAGCGTTGGGGAAATGGTGAATCATGGCTTTGCAAAAGATAATTATGAAGCAGCCATGCTGGCAGCAAATGCCGGCAGCGATATGGATATGGAAAGTCGTGCATACATTCAACATCTTGCACGTTTAGTAAAAGAAGGAAAAGTAAAGATGAGTGTGATTGATGATGCAGTTCGACGCATCCTTCGCAAAAAATATGAATTGGGTTTGTTTGCTGATCCATACAAATTCAGCAATGTTCAACGGGAAAAAGACCAATGGAATAATCCGCAACATCTTGCAGTTGCCAAAGAAGTGGCGGCAAAAAGTATTGTGTTGTTGAAGAATGATCAACAACTCTTACCTATTTCAAAGCAAACAAAAAAGATAGCACTCATTGGCCCATTGGTAAAAGCAATAAAAGAAAATCTTGGATTCTGGAGCTACGATTGGGACGATGACAGTGCAAGGGTGCCAAGTCTTTATCAATCTATTCAAAACAAAATTGGTGGTGCCCAGTTGCTTTATGCAAAAGGTTGCGAACTCACAGATAGCAGCAAAGCAGGTTTTGCAGCAGCTGTTGAAGCTGCTAATCAAAGTGATGTGGTTTTGATCTATGTGGGTGAAACAAGAAACATGAGTGGCGAAGCAAAGAGCCGCAGCAATATTCATTTGCCTGGTGTACAGGAAGAATTAATAAAAGCGGTTGCTGCAACTGGTAAGCCGGTAATTGTATTGATAGCAGCCGGTCGTCCATTGGTATTTAACTGGACGGCTGAACATGTACCTGCTATTTTATACACCTGGTGGTTGGGAACAAAAGGAGCTGATGCTATTGCTGATGTTTTATTTGGAGATTATAATCCTTCAGGGAAATTGCCCATGACTTTTCCCCGCAGTGAAGGGCAAATACCCATCTACTATAATTATTTCAACACGGGTCGCCCTGCAAAAAAAGAAACCGATTTTAATTATGTATCGGCTTATACTGATCTGTTGAATAGTCCACAATATCCATTTGGATTTGGTTTGAGTTATTCAACATTTCAATACAGCGATATTCAATTAAATAAAAATACCATCAAACCTGGTGAAACATTAACAGCAACTGTTACTGTAACCAACAATGGAATTTATGATGGAGAAGAAGTGGTTCAATTATACATTCGTGATATTACAGGGTCAGTTGTTCGGCCAGTGAAAGAATTAAAAGGCTTTAAGAAAATTAAGATCGGCAAAGGAGAAACAAAACAAGTACAGTTTATATTGACGGCAAATGATCTTCGTTTTTATAACGATCAACTCCAATACATTTATGAGCCGGGGGAGTTTAAGTTATTTATTGGCACAAATAGCCGTGATGTAAAAGAAGCAACATTTGAATTGAAGAAGTAGCAGAGCAGTCGTTAATTATAGCAGCAAAACAAAACCCTTTCATTTTTGAAAGGGTTTGTTTTTTTAGCGTTTCGCTAAATCGGCTTTTTTAAAGATGGATCTTACCGCTGCTTCAATTTCTTTCGAACTCATGTTACGGTTACTTACTTCATCAGTAGCCCAGCCCTGCCAAACTGTTTTACCAGTTTGTGCATCGAGCATGTTAATGGTGATTGTTCCTTCCTTGATGGTACGTTCGCTACGATCGTAACCAACAAACTGCGAAGGATAGTTTACAATAAAGTAACGTCTGTAATAAGGGCTGTAGAATGTTCTGTAAAATGGTTGCGAAAAAACAGGATCGCTGCTCTGAACAGTAGAACGTTCAACCAGCAAATCATAACTTAACAAAACATCGGGCCGGCGTTTTGTTTCACTCCAGCCTGCTCTGCCTAACTCTTTCGTGATGGCAGCTTTGATGTTTGATTCAGCAATATCATTTTTATTGTTACGATCATTTCGTCCTTCGCCATCTTTGTCAACCCATGCAAACGTCTTGTAATTAGAGAAATTAAATGCCTGGTCCTTTTCAACGTGCGCTGCTGGTCCGCAGCCAACAATAAAAAGGAGTAAGGCCGGTAAAAACATCCATCTGCTCAACTGTTTTTTCATAGTGCCTCCATTGTTTTTGTAGTGTGATTCAATTTACGTACCACAGACGGGTAGCGGTTGTTCAACGTTTACTAAAGCATTGTGAAAATCCGGGCCGGAAATCTGCCTCCAATTCATAAGTTGCTCTGCCTGTTGCCAATACAAAATGCTGCCTTGGGGGATCAAATAACGGGTTTGAATCTAATCAGCCTTCTACCGTCAATCAAAAGGGCACTGAACTTGCAGTACCCAATTAAACACCCCACTTATGCCCAGCGAAGCTGTACTTAAAATAAACGACGCAGTAATTGAAAAAATCATCGACGATCCTAAAGCAACGGCCAAGGCTGTGAAACTTGTGTATGTAAATGCCGGCGATGAAGGCATTGAAAGAATTCGTTCGGGCAAAGGCTTTGTTTACAAATTCAAAAGCAAAAAGCTAAGCGATAAACAACATCTCGACCGCATAAAATCGTTGGTGATACCACCAGCCTGGGAGAATGTATGGATCTGTTATTTAGAGAACGGCCATTTGCAGGTGGTGGGTGTTGATGCCAATAAGCGAAAGCAATACAAATACCACACACTGTGGAATGAATTGCGCAATCATACCAAATTTTACCGCATGTCGCAGTTTGGAAAACTATTACCAAAGATGCGGTTGCAAATAGAAAAAGACCTTGCCTTACCGGGGTTGCCGTTGCAAAAAGTATTGGCCCTGGTGGTGAGCCTGCTCGAACGTACCCATATACGGGTGGGAAACTATGAGTATGAAAAATTGTACGGCTCATTTGGACTCACCACTTTTAAGGATAACCACATCCAGGTAAAGAACAACAACATTAAGTTTTCGTTCAAGGGAAAGAAAGGTGTTCATCACAATATTGATTTGCGAAGTAAAAGATTGGCGAAGCTGGTGCAACAATGTAAAGACATCCCAGGCAAAGAATTATTCCAGTATTATGATGACAATGGCGAACGCAAACCTGTTGATTCCGGAATGGTAAATGATTATATACGGGAGATCAGCGGGCAGGATTTTACGGCAAAGGATTTTCGTACATGGGCGGGCACTGTGCATGCCTTTGTTGCTTTTTCTGAAATAGGCATTGATGAAGATGAAGGCAACATCAAAAAAAATATTGTGAATGCGTTGGATAAAGTAGCGGAGAAATTAGGTAATACCAGAACGGTTTGTAAAAAGTATTATGTGCATCCTAAACTCATCAGCCAGTATGAAAACAAAACCCTGCAACGTTATTTTACGGAGCTGGATAAGATAGAGAAAGATGATGATAAAGCAGGCTTATCAAAGATTGAAAAAATGCTGATGAAGATATTGAAGGAAAAAGTATAGAAAATCATCAACTATTTTTAACACTAACTATCGGAGTAATGCATCGTACAGCATTCCGGAAACGGAATACTGCACGAATACAAACAGGTATTTAATGCCGCTCTTTAACTCACTACCTTGAAATTAAAAGCACCGTTCTGTGTGGCAGACCAAATGCGAAGCCATACCGGCAGCACAGCTTCGGTTCCTCTTGCCGATGTAATATCACCTAAGTCAAGAATGTTTTCATTGTGCCAGCCAAATTCATTCATCAATAATTTTACTTTTGTTTTTGCATCTGCATCGTTTCCACAAATAAATGCAGTGTGATCACCGCCGCCGATCATATTCGGATTCACCATCAATCCTGCCCACATTGTGTTGAGCGTTTTAACCACCTTGGCTGCAGGAAATGTTTTTTGAATTTCTTCACCCAATGAATTTGTGTTCGACAATTCGGGCAATAAAACAGGCGGCATGCCCTTGCTGAAATCCAAAGGGTTGGCAATGTCCACAATTATTTTTCCATCCAGGTTTTTTGCACCTGCCATTTTCAATGCGTTGATGCTGTTGCCGCCCTGTGTCACATTCAAAATAATTTCGCCGAAGGCAGCAGCTTCTGCAAATGTGCCCAGCTGTACTGTGTTATTGTCGTCTTGCCATTTGCTGAAAGGTGGATTACCATACATGTCTTTTTCGGTTGCTGCTAATTTTGAGGCTACATTTCTTGTTCCCATCATTACTTCATGACCAAGTGAAACAAGTTTGGAAGCGAAGGTCTGACCAACACTGCCAGATCCGAGTACTGCTATTTTCATTTTGTTTTATTTAAATTTTATACTGCAAAGATGAGCCCACAATAACACCGCAGCATGGTCTATATCTTGGTTGTAATGGTAGATTTATAAAAAAGGCTTTGTCCTTGAGACAAAGCCTTTTTTAAACAACTTGTGTCAGTATTAATTCACCACCATTCCCATTTGCGGTGCAGCATACCTGGTGCCAGCGAATGCACCTTCCGGGAAATGTTTATCCAAAAAATTCAACTCTTCTGCTGTTAATGTTATCTCTGCAGCGTCAATATTTTCTTTTAACCTTTCTTTTTTTGTAGTACCAAAAAGAGGCAGAATATCATTTCCCTGCTGTAGCACCCATGCAAGGGCCAATTGCGATGCTGTGCATCCTTTTTGTTTTGCCATAGCCTGTAATATTTCAACCTTAATTTTATTTTTCTCAAAATTTTCGCCGGTAAATCTGGGCGAATGTGCCCTGAAATCGGTGGGACCAAAATTGCCTGTAAGTTCACCTGTCAGTAATCCTCTGCTTAACACACCATAAGCAACAATGCCAATTCCTAATTCACGACAGGTTTGCAGTAACTCTTTTTCTATCACTCTTGAAGCCAGCGAATATTCTACTTCAACTGCTGTTACGGGATGCACCTTATGTGCCCTCCTTATAATTTCAGGACTCGCCTCCGACAATCCAATGTATTTCACTTTTCCATCTTTAATAAGATCTGCAATTGCTCCAACTGTATCTTCAATTGGTATTGCCGGTTGAATTCTACCCGGCTGGTAAATATCAATTGCATCTACATTCAAACGATTAAGTGAATAAGCTGCGAAATTCTTAACCGCCTCAGGTCGGTTATCGAAGCCAAGCCATTCTCCTGAAGGAGAACGTAATGCACCAAACTTTACACTGATCACAGGTTTATCTTTTCTTCCTTTCAACGCTTCACGAATAAGTAATTCGTTGTGACCGGCGCCGTAATAATCGCCTGTGTCAAGGAAATTAATACCCATATCGAGTGCTGCCCTTATGGTAGCTATACTATCCTCATCATTGCGATTTTGTTTTGTACCATACATATCACTCATGCCCATTGTGCCAAGCCCCGGAGAGGAAACCGTTGGCCCGCTCTTACCTAATTGTATTGATTTCATTGCAATTCTTTTTTTTGATAGAATGTAAAGGTCTGCAACTATTTGCAGAACAGCATGGTGAAAACTTCAGGATTTTTCTTTGCGCAGGTTGCGAAACTGAAGCGGCGTCATGCCTTCAAAATGCTTGAAGAATTTGGAGAAGTTTGATGGATCAAATGTAAGCTGTCGTGCAATTTCAGCTATTGATAAAGATGTATGCTCAATGAGATCTTTAGCAACTACCATTAATTTAGTTTCATAAATATCGCATGGCGATTGTTGCAATTCTTCTTTAATAGTATTACTCAAATGTGTAGGGTGAATATGCAGTAGCGAAGCAATATCCTGCACTTCAAATGCTTTTTCCGCTTTGCCGGTTTTTAACTCCAGCATGTGCTTGTCCAGCTCTTTCAAAAACTGTTTGGTTATTTCTTCAGGCCGTTTCATGCTGTATTGTTTTTTGTCTTTCTGAATTCCAGTGGTGTTTGCAGGGTGTGCTTCTTAAAAAATTTCCCAAAGTTAGCAGGATCGGAAAAATTAAGATGGTAAGCAATTTCTGCGATATCCAGTTCGGTAAACAGGATAATGGATTTAGCCTCTTGCAGCAAGCGTTCATTGATGTAAGACAAAGCATTCTTGCCGGATGCCAATTTTATTGATTGTGAAAGATAGTTGGGTGTAATATTCAGCAATGCTGCATATTCTTCGATGGTTCTTTTTTCAATGTAGAAATTGTTTACCAGTTGAATGAATTTCTGAAGTAGCGTTTGCTGCGGTGTAGCAAAGCCTTCTTCCCACTGCCTGAATGCGCTGGTGAATTCCTTTAGCTGGTATAACAATGCCAGCAATTTTACCGATGCAATTGTATGCGTATTGTCGGATGCGTTTTCATAAGCGGAAAATACTTCTTCAAAATGGGGAGCGAACTCAAGGAATTTTTGTCGGTTCAGCTTGAAAAAATTTGTGTGTAGCAAATCGAAGAAAGGAAACTCTTTTTCGAAACTTGGTTTAAAAAAAGACAGGCATTCTTTTTTGAAATAGATTAGATAGCCGTTTGCTGAATTATCCCTGTAAAAACTGTACAGCAAACCCGGTGATTGAAATGCCAAAAAAGAATTCAGTTCAGTAACGCTGGTATGATCATACGTGATGGTTGTTTTACCAGCGTTTGAAACCAATGCAATGAAATAGAAATCTTTCCGGAACGGAGGTTTGTAATTACTGATGGAGCCTTCGTTTTCTTTCAGGCGCAGACAGTAAAAATGAGGATTCTTTGTGCGATGATCAGCCGGGATAGATGCCAGGAAATCGTTGATCTCTTTGTAATAAGGAATATTATTTCTCCCTTCGTTCATTGCTTAAAGTTAAGAAGTGAAGAGTTTTACTTTGCAGAGATTCATTAGCCATTACGAAAAAAAACAGTTCGCAAAAAGGCGTGATTTATTCATTTTTATGCTTCACTGTTTTCATTTGAATAACATCAACCAAAAAGGCAAAAGCCATCGAGAAATAAATATAGCCTTTGGGTATCTTAAATGCGAGACCTTCAGCAATCAGCGATACACCGATCATCATTAAAAAACAAAGCGCCAGTATTTTAAACGATGGATGTTTATAAATAAAATTGCTGATTGGTTTTGATGCAATAAGCATAATGATCACCGTTACAATTACGGCGGTGTACATCACCCATAATTCATTTGCCATACCAACAGCAGTAATAATTGAATCAACGGAAAAAACAAGGTCTAGCAAAATTACTTCACCCAGCAGCCTGCCAAAACTTGCCTTCACTGGAACATCAGGTGTTTCTTGTGCAGCAATTTCACTTTTGTGATAAATTTCTTTGGTGCTTTTATACAACAGAAAAATACCACCCCCGATTAAGATGAGTGATTTGCCCGAGAAGTTAATGTTAAACAAAGTGAATAATGTCTGGTCGAGTTTTAATATCCATGAAAGTAAAGCCAGTAAAATCAAACGCATGATCATGGCGAGACCAATACCCCAAAAGCGAAGTTTGTTGCGTTGATTTTCTGGTAACTTGTCGGCAAGTATGGAAATGAAAATAATATTATCAATTCCCAGAATTACTTCCAGCGCAATAAGCGATACAAGGGCAATGATTATTTCAGACATATGATCGGTTGATTTTTCTTAAAGAACCTTACCTGTTTACTATTTCAAATTCCAGCCGTTGAACGGTTTTACCGTTGCACAATTCGGGCCACCATCTTTACCGGTGCCGGGAACGCTTGTTTCTAAAATCAACGTTGGATCACGTTCTATTTCTTTGATCATTTGCCAGGTAATGCCAGATAACGGAATTTTTAATCGTCTTGACCATGGTGTATTGATTTGCAGGGCATATGTTCCAATGCCAATGTATACAAACTTACCACCGGTTGGGCCTTGCACAAATGGTCCGGCTAATTTCGGTAGTGCATCTTTTTGCTCATCACCTTTTATTGTAACAGTGAATTTGTATGAAAGATTTGTGTTGCCCGATCGTTGTGTTTGCACAATTTCATAGTCATTACCTGATCCTTTTTGCAATGCAAAATCAACACCCGGAGGTGGTTGAACAAGAGTGATCTGAAGTGTGATGTCCATCGACTATTACGAAGTTATTAATGACAAATACCAAAAATTTATTTACCCAACGCTTCTCTCACCTTCGGTGCAATCTTCGTCCCAAAAATTTCAATTGATTTCATTAATGATTTATGTGAAGGACCACCCACATCCATATGTGCAGAAAAACGGGTGAGACCAAATAGTTCCTGCATCTGCAGAATTTTATCAACCGCTTCATTGGTATCACCAATGATTAATGCACCTTCTTTGCCTCTGCCATAATCAAACTGGTTGCGTTGATAGGGTGGCCATCCACGACTGCTGCCCACTCTCGTCATTTGTGCAGCATACAATGGATAATATTCATCAGCAACCTGTTTGCTGTCTTCACCAAAAAAGCAATGCATGTGCACACCCACTTCAAACTTATTCATGTCGTGTTGAAAATGCTGGTATACTTTTTTATAATAGTCGAACAAAGGTTTAAACTGTTCGGGGTTACCGCCAATAATGGCAAAGATCACGGGCAATCCTGCTTTGCCTGCACGTAATACAGATTCAGGTGTGCCGCCAACGGCCACCCACATGTTGAGATGGTCATTTACTGCACGGGGCAACACTTGTTGGTTGTTTAATGCGGCCCTGTGTTTTCCTTTCCATGTAATAGGATTTTGTTTGTTGATCTGTTGCAGTAAGTCTAACTTTTCTTCAAAGAGTTCATCATAATCATTGAGATCATAACCATATAAGGGAAATGATTCAATAAAACTACCACGACCTGCAACCAACTCTGCACGGCCGTTACTTAATTGATCAATGGTGGCAAACTGCTGGTACACTCTTACAGGATCGGCCGAACTTAAAACGGTTACTGCACTGCCCAGCTTAATATTTTTTGTAACGGTAGCTGCTGCTGCTAAAATAATTTCCGGTGTTGATACAGCATAATCAGGACGATGGTGTTCACCAATGCCATAAAAGTCGAGTCCCACTTCATCCATCAACTTTATTTCTTCTATTAACTCACGCAAACGTTCACCTGCTGATAATGGTTTGCCCTTTTCATCGTAATGATTATCGCCAAACATACCTACGCCTAATTCCATGGAAATTATTTTAACTGCAAAGATAGGCCAGTGGAGAGTTAGATAGGATATGGCTCAAATGCCGGCCGACAGACTTAACTTTTTCTTTTCTTTCGTCCTTTCTTTTTCGCTTCTTCTTTCGCAGGGAGGTTTTCAGGCTCTGTGATCTTGTATTCGGCCACATCAACCTCCAACCTTTTACCTTCCTCCGAAACAAGAGACAAGGAAATTTTTGTGACACCGTTCTCGCTGGCAATTGTAACAAGCGATGCTTCCGGATTTTCATTTCCCTTTTTGATGAAAGCTTTGTATTGTGTTTTGCCATTCACAAGAAACTCTTTCCAGTCGCACAGTAATACTTCAGCAATCTCGCCTTCCACAGTTTCAGTTTGACCATTCATGGTGGCTGTTAAGCTGATCTTACCACTGTCGATCGTAATGATCGATTCCATAGGCATTTCCGTATCGATCATACCATTTTTAAAATCCCGGGCTTTATCGCATTTGAAAGTGATGGACTTATTGCATTGGGCATAGGTGAAATGGAAGCAAATAAACAGGATGGTTAGCAGCAGTAATTTTTTCATAATCTATTTGAGGAGTTAGTGGAAGTGTTATTAAACGAATATAATCGTTTAATGAGTAAGCTGAGTTAACCAATCGTTAACGGACAAGGCATTTTGTTTAATTGGGGATCGAAACTTCCAGCGTGCAACCTTCACCGGGAGAGGAGGCGAGATGCATTTTTCCTGAGTAGAAATTAACACGGCTGTTGATATTCTTTAAACCAATGCCGTTGCTTTGTTCATGCACATCAAAACCAATTCCATTATCTGAAATAAAAAGGATAAGCTGATCGTCCTGTTGTTTTAAACGGATATTTACTTCTGATGCTTTTGCATATTTTATGATGTTGTTCAGTTGTTCCTGCACAATGCGGTAAATCATCAGTTCTTTGTTGCTGTCAATTTGTAAAGCATCATAGTCCTCATCTATCACTAACTTAACTGTTAACTGATCGGGTTGCTGCACACTTTCTGCAAGGTCTTCCAACGCTTCTTTCAATCCATCATGACCAAGTGATGGCGCCACCAGCGAATGTGAAAGTTTGCGTATATCCTGCATGGCTTCTTCTAAATGCAGGTAACTCCGTTCAATGATCTCCTCGTTAAATGTTTTTTCTGTTTTTGCAACACCGAGGTACAACTTCACTACACTTAACAGCTGATTAATATTATCATGTAATTCAAGCCCAAGTTCGTTTCGTTCTTTCTCTTGTGCAAGAATGGTTATTTCGGTAATTAGTTTTTGTTGAGAGAGTTCTTTTTCTTTCAGATCCTGCTCCATCTTTTTTTGTTCGGTGATGTCAACCATGATACCGCTCAGCTTTACCGGCTTGCCATTTTCAACACTTACGGCAACAATATCACGCAACCAGAGAATACGACCGTCAGCAGCAATCATCCGGTATTCAAACTGGTGCGATTTTCCTTCGGCTGTTGATTGTGCACAATAGTTAATGGCCCAGGTACGATCTTCTTCAAAAATATGTTCGGCCCAAAAATCAGGCTCATTCAACCATCGCTCAACAGGGTACCCCAATAGCCGTTCGGCCTGTTCACTTACAAATGTGAATACCAGTGTTTGTGCATCGGCTTCCCACACAATACCATCCACACTATTCATCAATGTATAATAACGTTCCTGCGACTGTTTGAATTTGAAATCGGCAAGCTGCCTGCGTTGTTCTTCGGCATTACGTTTTTCCTGTAATCTTTTTATCTCTGATTTATTGATGATGTACGCAGTTGCCCACACTAAAACACCAAACATAAATATAACGGCACATACCAGCAGGGCTATCCATACAACAATGGAAAACCGTTGTCTTAAAATGCCCGACAACACAAAATAACCCAGCACTGCAGGTACCACTACTAATGCAGGTAATAATATACGTGCAGCTTTTCCGCCAGCATGCATGTTGGTTATTTCGGCTACAAAACCACGCCTGCTTTTGGCCAGCAACAATGCCATTGAAAAAAGCATGAAACAAATACCGCCGTGAAAAGCAAGTGGTGTGAAAGAAGTAATGTAATAGTTTGAACTTAGATGATAAGTATAACCAATAACAGAGATAACTGCCAAACCGTTTACGGGTAAAGCCAACCACTGCGATGCGATTGTCTTTTTATTTAGCAATAGAAGAAGTGAAATACCAGCCAGTAAAAAACCAACCGCTGCCTGCGGCGGCATGTAATTAGGCGATCCGTTGTAGATCGTTGTTTTCATTTGTTCGCTGAAAAGCAAACGATCTATACCTGCGTCGTAGACGCCAATAACAGAAAGAAAACCTGCAAACCCAATGAATGCAACTAATACTGCCAATGCTTTGGCGATGATGAGAGAATAACCTTTTTGATTGGAAAGTAGGAGAGAAATGCACCCAAGGATAAAAGCCACGGCGGCCATCGGGTTCATTGCAACCATATCAGGTAACACCTGTTTCAGTACAACAATATCCTGCTGCCAGCCCCATAATACCAACAGAGAAATCACAATCACAATGATCGCTGAAGTTCTGGTGAGGTAAAATGCAATTCGGTTCAAAAGGATGGATGCAGTTTTTTGGATAAAAGGATTAGCAATATTAACAGATTTGAATCATTTAATATGTTCAATTTTTGGAACAGCAACATCTGTTAGCGCAAAGGGAGTGAATGTCGTAGCATTCGGCTTTTTTTATAGCTGTTAAGGTTATAATGTGCGGTTTGAACATAATCCCTGCAGCTTCCTAGTTAAACATCGGTTCATACAATTTCTTTTTCTTTGCATGTATGCACCCTTCGCAATTACAGATAAAGGATTTTACTTACGATTTACCCGATGAACGTATTGCCCGTTATCCATTGGCTGAAAGAGACCTGAGCAAATTGCTTATTTATAAAGAAGGGCAGATTACTGAAGATGTGTACCGCAACATAGTTGAGCATTTACCAGCCGATAGTTTGCTGCTTTTCAATAATACCAAAGTAATTGAGGCACGTATCCTCTTTCAAAAATCAACCGGCAGCATTATTGAAATATTTTGTTTGGAACCTGCTGCAGGTGTTGAACTAACGCAAGCCATGATGAGCCAGGGATCGGTAAGATGGACCTGTCTTGTTGGTGGCGCAGGCAAATGGAAACAACGGTTCCTCGAAAAAATTCTTAGCACGCCAGATGGTGAGGTATTATTAAAAGCAGAAAAATTACAACAGGCGCACGGCAGTTTTGAAATTGAATTCAGCTGGGACAATGCTCATTTCACTTTTGCTGAGCTGTTACATTTCGCAGGTGTATTACCACTGCCGCCTTACCTGCAGCGACAAACAGAAGTGGCCGATTACGAACGCTACCAAACCGTGTATGCAAAACAGGAAGGAAGTGTAGCAGCTCCAACTGCAGGTCTGCATTTCACTCCTTTATTATTACAACAGTTGCAGGCGCACGGCATCAAAAAACAATTTGTTACGCTGCATGTGGGTGCAGGCACCTTTCAACCCGTGAAGAGTGAAACCATGCAGCAGCATAATATGCACCGGGAATGGATTGAAATAGCAAGAGATACGGTTGAAGATCTGTTGAAACAAATTCCCCGTCCTGTAATTGCCGTTGGCACCACTTCACTCCGCAGTATTGAAAGTTTATATTGGATGGGTGTGAAAGCTATTATTAATCCTGATGCAACGATTGATCAGCTGGAAGTGCAGCAATGGGATGCATATGATTTGCCCCAACAGGATGTTACTGCTGAAGAAGCTTTGCAGGCTTTGCTGCAATGGATGTGGCGCAACCAACTCAAACAATTAGTTTGTCACACACAAATATTAATTGCACCTGGATATAAAACCCGCATTGCTTCCGCTATCATCACCAATTTTCATCAACCCAATTCTACTTTATTATTATTAGTTGCTGCGTTGATCGGTGACCATTGGAAACAGGTATACGCTCATGCCATGGAAAACAACTTCAGGTTTTTGAGTTATGGTGATGGGAGTTTATTATGGGCGAATGTAAGCCGATAGTCTTTAGCCGTTAGTAGTTAGTACAAAACGACTGTAACTAAAGACTCAAAACTATCGGCTACCGGCTATTCATTGCTAACAGCCAATAGCCTGCAGGAACTGCTTTCTTCGAATTTTCTTGCACATATGTATCCTTCTATTACCTTTGATTTCAGTTTACAGGAAACCAATCACCAATTGGTTCGTATCCTCACTTAAATATTATTTGTGGGAAAGCACACATCAAAAGCCACAGCGGCCGGCTTATTAATTGCGTTAGGCATTATTTATGGCGACATCGGAACTTCTCCCCTGTACGTTTACAATGCTATCATAGGTAACCGTGTAATTTCAGAAACACTTATTGTGGGCACGTTGTCCTGCATCATCTGGACCATCACTCTTCAAACAACAATTAAATATGTGATCATGATCCTGCGGGCCGATAACCGTGGGGAAGGTGGCACATTTGCATTATACGCTTTAGTGCGACGAAGAAGAAAGTGGCTGGTGATTCCTGCAATGATCGGTGGTGCATCGTTACTTGCCGATGGCATTATTACACCACCCATTTCAATTACCTCTGCTATTGAAGGTTTGAAAGTATTACCCCAATTGCGTGATATACCGGTGAACACAGTTGTAACGATTGTACTGATCATTTTGTCGTTGTTCTTTTTTATGCAGCAGTTTGGTACAGGTTCAATCGGTAAATTCTTTGGACCGGTAATGACGGTGTGGTTTACGATGCTGGCCATTCTTGGTGCAGCGCATGTGTTTGATGATCTTTCTATTTTCAAAGCACTGAACCCTTTTTATGCGTATGAATTCCTGGCTACATATCCCGAAGGTTTTTGGTTGTTAGGTGCGGTGTTTCTTTGTACCACGGGTGCCGAGGCTTTGTACAGCGATCTCGGTCATTGCGGAAAAGAGAACATCCGCATTTCATGGGTATATGTGAAAACCTGTTTGCTCATTAACTATTTCGGACAGGGAGCTTCTTTACTTGCGAACTATAATGGCAAACTGATTGATAGCACGTTCAAAGCAGAATCGGGCATTCATGCCTTTTATGATCTCATGCCGCATTGGTTCATTATTGCCGGTGTGGTGATCGCAACTTCGGCTGCCATCATTGCCAGCCAGGCTATGATCTCTGGTGCGTTTACGCTTATAAGTGAAGCCATGCGTTTGAATTTGTGGCCACGTTTAAAAGTGGTTTATCCAAGTGAAGAGAGAGGACAGTTGTTTATACCGGGAATGAACCTGTTTATGTATCTCGGTTGTACGTTCGTGGTGTTGTATTTCCAGGAGTCATCAAAAATGGAAGCCGCCTATGGATTGGCCATTATTGTAACGATGATCATGACAACCATGCTGTTTGCCAATTTCCTTGTGTTGCACAGGGTGAAACCAATTTACATATGGATTTTTCTCGTGGGTTATTTAAGTATTGAAGCTGCGTACTTAGTGGCATTGATGGATAAGTTTTTACACGGCGGTTATATTACACTCATCATCGGCTTTGTGATGTTTATGGTGATGTATGTGTGGTATCGTGCACGCAAGATCAAAAACCGTTACGTGGAGTTTGTGCGTTTAGATCATTATCTCCCGATGCTACAGGAGTTGAGTAATGATATGACGGTAACCAAACACGCCACACATCTTGTTTACCTCACCAGTGCAAACAATCCGAAAGAGATCGAACATAAAATCATTTATTCTATCCTCAACCGCAAACCAAAGCGTGCAGATATTTATTGGTTTGTTCATGTTGATACATTAGATGATCCTTATACCTGCGAATATGAAGTAACTACGATCATTCCCAATGAAGTAATTCGTGTTGAATTCCGTTTAGGATTTCGTATGCAGCCACGTATTAACCTGATGTTCCGCAAGGTGGTGGAAGATATGGTAAGCAACAAGGAAGTAAACATCACCAGCAGGTACGAAAGTTTACAACGTAATAATGTAGTGGGCGATTTTCAATTTGTGGTGATGGAAAAATTCCTGAGCCAGGATAATGAATTGCCTTTCTTTGAACGGATCATCATGCGTTTCTACTTTATGGTGAAAAAACTCGGATTGAGCGAAGAGAAAGGTTTTGGTCTCGATCAGAGCAATGTGGCGGTTGAGAAATTCCCATTGATTGTAGCGCCAATCAGCAGTTTAAAACTGAAGCGTATTCACAATGATGAAGATGAGGAATAGGGAGTAGTTTTTGGTTTATAGTTTATTGTTTCTCGTTCCCTTAATTCGGGTAATGTAATTAACTTGTTAACGTTTGCATGTTGTAAGATCTCAACTAAAAACTATAAACTAAAAACCATCAACCTTCTTGTCTCCAACCATTCTCTATATCATTATCGGTTATGTCCTATTGATGGTGATCGCTTATTTCATCCAGGAGAAATTTATTTTTAAACCTGAGAAACTGGCCGCCGATTTTGAATTTAAATATGATGCTCCTTTCAAAGAAGTAAGTTTTAATCCAGAGCCTGGTGTTACCATCAGCGGAATTCACTTCAACGTAAAAAAGCCCCACGGACTCATCATTTATTTTCATGGCAATACACGAAGTATTAAGGGCTGGGGCAAATATGCCCGTGATTTTTTTCGTTTTGGATACGATGTTTTGCTGGTTGATTATCGTGGCTTTGGCAAAAGCATTGGCAAACGAAGTGAAACAGCCATGTTGCGTGACATGCAGTTTGTGTACGATGAGTTATGTCTCCAGTTTCCCGAAGATCACATTCTTGTTTATGGCCGCAGTATGGGCAGTGGGTTTGCAAGCAAACTGGCGGCCGATAATCATCCACGTTATTTAATTCTAGATGCTCCCTATTACAGCTTTCGCAAAGTAGTGGAACGCTTTCTTCCTTTCCTGCCAATACGATTTGTATTGCGTTATCATTTGCGTACCGATAAATGGATTCAGCAGGTGAAATGTCATACCTATATTTTACATGGAACAAAAGATTGGTTAATACCATTAAGACATAGCGAACGTTTACAATCCATCAATCCCCGACGGATAACCCTCATCCGTATTCATGGCGGCGGACATAATAATCTTCCATCATTTCCCGAGTATCATAATTTTATCCGTGATATATTGAAAGTATAGGTATGCAGGAAAAAACAAAACGAAGAATAAAGACTGCGTTAAAGATAACTGTCGCCCTTTATGTTGTTGGCGGCGTGGCTTTGTGGTACCTGCAGGAAACAATTTTTTTTCATCCGAAAAAAATAAGAGCAGGGGGGCAGTTCAATTTTAATCTTTCACACCAAGAAATTAACCTTCCGGTTGACGCCTCCTCCACGCTTAACTTTGTAAAATTTTTCCCGGCCGATACTTCTTCAACAAAAGGTATTGTGTTGTATTTCCATGGCAACAGGGAAAATATTAATCGCTATGCATCAGCATCAGAAATGTTTACAAAGCATGGTTACGAAGTATGGATGCCCGATTACCCCGGCTTTGGAAAAACAACCGGCAAGTTCAACGAAGAAAGAATGTATGATGATGCGCATACACTTTATAAACTTGCTGCGAAACGATTTTCACCCGACGGTATGATCATCTACGGTCGGTCATTGGGTACCGGAGTGGCAACTGAACTGGCAAGCAATGAACCATGCAAAAGATTAATTCTTGAAACACCTTATTATAGTTTAAAAGAATTGGCAGGAGCGCATTTCCCTATGTATCCTGTTACCTGGCTGGTGCGTTATCATTTTCCATTGTTTGAATATTTGCAAATGGTAAAAGTTCCCGTTACTATTTTTCACGGGACAAAAGATGCAGTGATCCCTTATAAACATAGCAGCCGATTAAAACCTTTATTGAAGAAGGGCGATGAGTTTTTTACTATTGAAAAAGGCGGGCATAACAATTTAAAGAATTATACTTTGTTTCAACAGAAGCTCGATAGTTTGCTGAATTTGTAAGAAGGATTACTTACCTGCAGTTACTAATAATTCAAAGTGAATAGTAATGATATCATCGATCTTGATGATGTTAAACGGAGTGCGTGGGTGAATTTTATATTCACTCATGGAAATGTCTTTGCTGGCAGTAAGCTTGTAGATATTGTCTTTACTGCGTAATAATTTCACTTGTATAGTTTGCGCTTTACTGATACCAGCAATGTACATAACGCTGTTAATGTTGTAGCTGTACACTTTGCCTGGCTGCATGTCTTTTTCATTATGCAGTGGCTGTGCGTTTAAAAGATCAACAATGATATAAGGAAATTCTTCAGCCTTTAATGCTTTGTGCAGGTCTCTGTTCATCACGTTGTTTCTGCAGCTCAGTAATTTAGTTTTAATACGAAGCCTGGCATTTTTAAACTGGATGAGTCTTGTAGAGGGATTAATATCGCCTTCGAGGATAGAAGGTTGAAATTTATCTTTACAATCGCAACGAAAATTATTGACGTTAGTGGAACCAAGAAGATAGAGCTCGCTGTTTTCATCAATATTGTATGCCAGCCTGATTGGGACAATCTTATCGGCTGAAAGCATAAAGAGAGAGAGAGTTATTATGAATAACAGACGTAACATGATTTGGTTGGATGGTGAAAAGAACAAAGCCCCGTTTGTTCAACAGGGCTTTGTTAATTTGTGCAATTAGAATCCTACTACTGCCTCAACAACCACTCCTTTGAAGTTGCCTTTGTCCAGTATATTTCCTGTTGCATATCCTTTGTAGTTCTGATTAACATATTCGCCTTTCAGAAGCACGTTTTTAGTTAAGAACCAGCCTGCGCCGAAAGCTACACGGTCAACAGTTTGTTTTGTAGCGTTGTTTACCAATTGACCTTTTACCTGGTTGTAACGAACACCTAAGAACACATTTTCTTTTGCACCAATTCTGTAAACAGCATCTACAGCATATTGGTCAACTTTACGTTTTGGAGTACCAGCTAATTTTTCATTGATAGTGCGGCCTTTTGCATTTTCATAAGTACCGAATAATTCTAAGCCTTGGAATTTCAGCAAACCGTTCAACTGTACTGCAGTGATCTGGTTAGTAAAGTTAGGAGCTACACGGCCTGAAGTGAAGTTGTCTTTTGCAGTTGCAGTAGCAGATTCCATCACCATCCAATAGTTACTACCTGTACGGTCGCCGGCATATAATGTGCTACGGCCAGAGCTTCCATTGTGATAAACTGAACCAGTTACTCTAACACGCAGATCACTGGTGATTTGTTTGTCGTAACCAAGTTTACCAACTAAAGAAGGATTGCGTTTGTAAGTTTCAGTAGTGCTGCCTGGTTCAAGTGGAGCTTGTACGCCACCGCTGATCAAACCATTTGTTACGCTAACAGAACCGAGTAAACCATTTTTACGAACGATCACTTCACCACCAACTTCTGTTGCAAATGCATCCATGATATAGTTTTCAATAAAGGGATTGTAGAGTGTTTGACCACCATCTGAACGACGGAACATTTGGTCGCCATAGTTGATTCCAAAGTGACCGATTTTAAGAGTAACTACTTTGAAGATATCATCCCATACTTTTCCTTTGAATGGAACTTTATCGAACTGGATGTAACCACCTTTTACCCATGCTTCGTTGTGGTGACGTGCAGAGAGATAAGTTACAAGGTTAAGAGCAATACCATCGGCTAATTGAACATCGATGTTCAGGTTTGCCTGCGCAAGGTTAAAGCCGGGTTTTAAGCGAGGGTATAAGGCTACTGCACCTGAGTTTTTATGTTTCAAACTTTGGAACTGCTGTGTAAAGCCGGCACCAATGCGAACTTTTAAACCATCGAAAGAAGTAACTGTGTCTTTAGGAGCTTCAAATACATTGATACCGCTTTGATCATAAGGACGCCAGTTCTGAATTTTTGCTTGCTGAGCCTGCATTACGAATGGTGAAAGGAGCAGTGCAACTACGGTTGCTTTTCTCAGACAGTTTGTAAGGAGAGGTTTCATATACTTTGTTTTAATTGAGTTAAAAAATTGAATGATTTATTATTAAGCTTTTTTAAGAACTACATCGTAAGTAAGGGTTACTTCATCGCCCACTTTCATGGCACCCAGCATAAAGCTTGGAGGTTTGATACCGTGGTTGCTCATTAATATTTTGCGTGTGCCTTTTACTTCCACATCACCACCAGGTAAAGTTTTAATGCGTAAAGTGAGATCAGTTGGTTTAGTTACACCACCTAATGTAAGATTACCTGTAACATTCATGATGGTTTCGCTACCGCTTTGCTGAACGCTTAACACTTTTGTGAAAACGTAAGTGATCTCAGGAAATTTATCAGCTTTTAATGTGCTGTGTGTGCGGTCGTCCATCAGATCAGAGTCTTTTGTACTTTTCAGTGATGCTGTTTTTACTTTTACAGAAGCAGCATTTATTTTTTCAAGACTTGTATTGTTTACACCAAAGTCACCGGTTACAACAACGTTTGTTGCTCTTGTACTCCAGTCGTGAACATTTGATGTTCCATTAATAGTTAATTGAAAAGATTTAGTACTGAATTTGCTTTGTGCACTTACAGTTCCTGCGATAAGCAGTGTGGCGAGGAACAGAAGGATTGATTGGCGTATCATAACTTGTTGTTTAATTGTTTCGTTCAAATTGACTCCACAAATATTGCTCGGGCTGGCTGGCCCTAGAATGATCTAATACAGGCTTTTGAGTGACTTGTGTCACAAGTTCAAATGACCGGGGTCAGGTAGGGTATAACAAAATCGCTGAAGTTCTTTGCTGGCAAGGGTTTCAGAGTGTCATTCCAACGCTGATTTAAAATAAAAAAGCCTGTAGTTTATATTCTACAGGCTTTTTATTGGAGAGAATTGGTCTATTGTTCTTTTAATTGAACAGTTAGTTTGTTTACACTTAATTGATAAGTACATCCCACTTTCAGCGCCAGGTTTTCTTTATCATGACTTACTGGAAAACCAAAACAAACGGGATACTTGTATTCGCTGATGAGCTCATGAATAATCGTCTGAACATTTTTTCCAAAAGGTCGTTCAGTATCCTGCATGTCAGTAAACTTACCAATGATGAGACCAGCAAGATCGTTCAGCTTACCACTTCGTTTTAATTGATGAAGCATGCGATCGATATTATAATGTTGTTCACCAATATCTTCTATAAAGAGAATTTTGCCTTTTGTTTGATAATCACTTTTCGTACCGATGAGATGGGTAACTAATGCAAGATTACCGCCCACCAATTCAGCAGTTGCTTTTCCAGTATGATTGAAGCGATGTGTTCTGCAACTGTAGTTTGCTTTCTCGCCTTGCAATGCTGCTTTGATCGATTTTACATATTTGTTTTTATAACCACCATCATTAAATGCACCAGCCATAGGAGAGTGTAGTGTTGCTATGTGGAAGTTGCGGTTAATGTGCGCATGAAAAATGGTAATGTCACTAAAGCCAATGATCCATTTTGGATTCTTTTTGAATGCAGTAAAATCCAATTGATCAATAATGCGGCCAACCCCATAACCACCACGTCCGCACAGTATAGCTTTTACTTCAGGTGCATCCAGCATTGCCTGGAACTCATTTAAACGTTCTTTATCTGTTCCGCTGAAATACGTTTTTGATTTGCTGCCGAGTGTTTTACCCACCAATACTTCGTAGCCCCATTGCTGTAACACTTTAATACAGGTTGCAGCTTTTTCTTTTGCCATATAGCCGGCAGGGCATGTAATGCCAATTGTATTGCCTTTTTGTAAATAAGGAGGAATCTTCATCGTATTTCAGTTAATGTGCTTCCGTTTGTTGTTACCTGCAATTTATGTTTCACCCCGCATTTCAACGCATAATTATTTCTTTGGTGGCCAACAGGAAAATCGAAGCAAACAGGGTATTTACAATCAGAAATTTTTTCCCTCACAATTTCATAGAGGTCCTTACCAAATTCTTCGGTTACATCTTCGCTGGGCTTAATCTTAAACCCGCCCACGATCAATCCTGCTAAATGATCAAGTTTACCGCTGCGTTTTAAATTCCAGAACATACGATCGATGCTGTAGAGATATTCGCCGGTATCTTCAACAAATAAAATTTTATCGGTTGTACGTAAATCGCTTTTGCTGCCTGCAAGCGATTCCAGTGTTTTCAAATTACCGCCAACCAAGGTGCCTGTAGCTTCACCAGGTTTGTTGTATTCATTTGCTGCTGCAGCATATTTCATCTTCACGCCTTTTAGTGCATCACGAATAGAAAGAATCGTTTCTATCTGTATGGGTTCTGCTTTGCTCCAGTCGTCAGGAAAACTGTTACACATTTTTGAATGAATAGAAGCAATTCCAAAATTGCGGTTGAGATGACTATGCAGCACAGTAATATCACTAAAGCCGATCATCCACTTGGGCTTTGTTTTCATTTTGGAGAAATCAAGTTGATCGATGATACGTACAAAGCCATAACCACCTCTTGCACAAAGAATGGCTTTTACGTTGTGATCGTCAATGAGCTGTTGAAAATCCTGCCTGCGTTCTTCATCTGTTCCGCCAAATGTATGATCACGCTTGCCGATGCTGCTGCCGATCTTCACTTTCAGCCCCCAGCTTTCAATTTGTTGAATGGCCGGTTCTATTTCTTTCTCAGTTATGTAGCCTGCAGGTGAAGTAATTCCTATAACATCCCCGTCTTTTAAATAGGGTGGTTGGTAGGGCTCAGCATATTGCAGCTCATTAATATTTACCTGTAGCCCATCAGTTAATAAAAAACCAGCCGGTAGCACAGACTGTAAGAAATGCTTTCTCTTCATAAGGTCAAATTATTTAAAAAAAACCATATGAGCTTTGTTTGGTCTTGCGTGTTTCATATTTAATGGCATCTTTGCAACCGGTACTGGTTAACTATGCGGAAATTATTTTACTCGGTCGTTTTTTTTGTGCTGTTCTGGATATTGTATTTTGCCCTGTGCAGGATGATCTTTGTCCTTTTCTTTTTTTCAAAATGGGAGAAAGACAGTGTGATGGAAGTAATGCGTTCGTTCCTGTTTGGTTTACCTATGGATATTGCCACCACGGCTTATATCGCTTCCTTGCCATTAATTGTTTGCGCTGCCTTATTTCTGCTGGGAAAAATTCCCACCCGTTCAAAAATTTATCGCTGGTATATGATCATGATGATCTTACTGATCGGTCTTCTTACCATTGTTGATGTGAACACCTACCGTGAGTGGGGCACGAAATTAAATTACCGGGCATTCCATGTGTTTTTCACAACACCTTCGCTTGCGTTGGCGAGTTCAATGATACCACCGGTTTTTATCTCGATGATTGTTGGGGTAGTTTTAATAGCATTGGGATTGATTTTTTATCTCCGTTTGAAACCGGATGTGCTGATTCAACAATATCCTCATTGGATCAAACGTATTGGAATTGTGCTGGCGGTTTTTGCTTTATATGTTGTGGCTTTACGTGGAGGGATTTCTACTTCGCCATTATCTATTTCATCGGCTTACTATTCAAATAATCAAACACTCAATCATGCGGCTGTTAACACCGAATGGAATTTAGTGCGTGATATTATCGATCATCGTTCAGCCCCTGCTAATCCATATCTTTTTATGGATATGAAGGAAGCAAATGCTATATGCGATAGCTTGTTCCAGGCTAAAGATTCTACCGTTTTGTTCCTTGATACCAGTAAACCAAATGTTGTTTTAATTGTTCTGGAAAGTTTTACGGCCGATCTGATGGAATCGCTCAACGGTGAAAAAAATGTAACGCCATTTCTCGACAGCCTTGCAGCTAAAAATTTACTGTTCACCAATATTTATGCATCTGGTTCACGTACTGATATTGGTTTTCTAACCTTGCATAGCGGGTTTCCTTCGCAAGCCATCAGCAGTTTGATCACTATTCCTGAAAAAGCAAAGAAAGTTCCTTCCATCTCTTCCTCTTTTTTTAACAATGGATACAATACTTCATTTTATTATGGTGGCGAAACTGATTTCTATAACTTTCGCTCCTTCATTTTAAATAAAGATTACAAACGACTTGTCGATATCCGTTCATTCGACAAAAAAGATATTAACTCAAAATGGGGTGCACATGATGATGTGTTGTTGAAACGTGTGCACACAGACTTGAACAATGAACCGCAGCCATTTTTTTCAACGGTGCTAACATTAAGCAATCATGAGCCCTTTGAAATACCAGTGAAGGCAAAATTTACAGGAAACGACGTTGCCGATAAATTCAGAAGCACTGCATATTATACCGATCAAAGTTTGAAGGAATTTTTTGCTGCCGCTTCAAAGGAAAGTTGGTACAAAAACACATTATTCGTGATCGTGGCCGATCACGGTCATCGCCTGCCTGCCGAAAAATATGAGATTTATATGCCCCGGCGTTCACAAATTCCTCTTTTGTTTGTGGGCGATGTATTGAAAACGGAATATAAAGGCAAACGAATAAATGTATTGGGATCCCAAGGCGATATACCAGCCACTCTACTTGCACAAACGGGCTTGGATCATAAAACGTTTTATTGGAGTAAAGATTTGATGAACCCGAATATTAAACAGTTTGCATTTAATTCCTTTGATAATGGTTTTATATGGATGGAGAAAGATGGCTACGTATCATTCGATAATAACAACCGGAAGATTATTCAGTCGCAAGCCGCTAAAACATCAAAGGAAGCAATGGTAAGAAGAGGGAAAGCAGTTCTGCAGAAAGTGTACCAGGAGTTTATCACTTATTAATCAGCGAAACATCATACATTCATAAGGTAAAACTTATGCCATGCGTTTATTGCTTGCTTTTATTGTATTACTGTTTACATCAACCCTTTCAGCGCAAACTCCTGCAGCTTTTGAAAAGAAACAATATCATTATGCTGATGGAAAAATTCTTCCTTATCGAATTTTATACCCGGAGAATTATGATAAAACAAAAAAGTATCCGTTGGTATTGTTTCTGCATGGAGCAGGCGAGCGTGGTGACGACAATGAAAAACAATTAGTGCATGGCTCCAAACTTTTTCTTGGTGAAGAAAATCGGAAAAAGTTCCCGGCAATAGTCATCTTTCCGCAATGCCCTGCCAACTCTTTTTGGGCTGCAATAAAGGTGGATACCACCGTGCGGCCACGTGCAATTTCATTCGATTATAAAAGTGAAGCGAACTGGCCTTTACTTGCTGCGAACGAACTGGTGCAAAAAGTAACCAGTGAAGAATCTGTCGATCAGCGCCGCATTTATGTAGCAGGTTTGTCGATGGGAGGAATGGGTACTTTTGAAATCGTTTATCGTAATCCTAAATTATACGCTGCAGCACTGCCCATTTGTGGCGGTGCTGATCTTACCAATTACACTCACTGGACAGGAAAAACCAAATTCTGGATATTTCATGGCGATGCTGACCCGGTTGTGCCGGTGAAGTTTTCGAGAGATGCAAATGAAAAGTTGAAGTCAATAAAGGCAGATGTTAAGTACACCGAATATCCCGGCGTAAATCATAACAGTTGGGATAATGCCTTTGCCGAACCTGATTTTTTAAAATGGATGTTTCAGCAAAAACAAAAGAAGAAATAGACTTAGCCTACCCATCGCCTTATGCACCCACATAAATCTAAACCACATTTTCCCATTCTCGATGGCTTACGGGGTGTTGCAGCCATTTTAGTTGTCATCTTTCATTTGTTTGAAGCAGTATTTCCTGTGCCAAAGGATTTGCCTATGCATCACGGATATCTTGCAGTTGACTTCTTCTTTTTATTGTCGGGTTTTGTAGTTGGTTACGCTTACGACGATCGTTGGAGTAAAATGAGCATCAAACAATTTTTTAAAATAAGATTGGTGCGTTTGCATCCATTAGTGGTGCTTGGTGTTGTCATTGGCTTAATTGCTTTTTTGCTTGACCCGTTTACACCGAAAGAATTTATAGCTGTATTTATTTTCAAAATTGTAGCCGCAGTTATACTTGGCATGCTTATTCTTCCTTCGCCTGATATACGTGGCTGGAACGAAACTCATCCTTTAAATGGTCCGACATGGTCGTTGCTACAGGAGTACCTTGCTAATATCCTATACGCATTGTTTGGCAGAAAACTCAGCAACACCGCCTTATGGCTTGTGGTTATCATCAGTGCAGCAGCATTAACAGCAACATCTGTATGGCGTGGCGATGTGGGAACAGGTTGGGCTTACAATACATTCTGGATCGCATTTGTTAGAATGATGTTTCCTTTTTCGGCCGGCCTGTTGCTGTTTCGTTCCGGAAAACGGATTCAATTGCCAATGGCTTTTTTACTTTGTTCAATTGCATTGACAGTATTATTTGCATTGCCCACTTTTAGATGGAATGGTTGGTACGAAGCTGGAGTGATCATTTTTTTATTTCCGGTGATTGTTGCTGCGGGTGCAGGCAGTAAGCTTAATGGCACCTGGGAGAAACTTTGCAAGTTCTGCGGTGACATTTCTTACCCGATTTATATTCTTCATTATCCATTCATTTATGTTTACACCGCATGGGTGTATGTAAAAAAGCCGGCACAAAGTGAAATTATTCCAGTGGCTGCAGGATTGTTTGTATTGTTTGTTGTACTTGCTTATGCAGCATTGAAATGGTACGATGAACCGGTAAGGAAATGGCTGAAAGGAAAATTACTGAGCAAGAACTAGGCTTTATCTTTTCAGCTATTCTGAAATAAAATTCCAGAGCGCATCGTTTAAATAATATGCTGAAGCATATCCTCATCATCAACCTTATTCTTATTACGCTTCATGTTTCTGCCCAGGAACAGAATGACACTTTATTCCCTCCTCATCACGATGAAATACACAATGCAAAAAGTATTGCTGCAGTCATCGGCTATAAATATTATGGACGAAGTGCATTAGAACTTGGTCTGGGTTATTACCGGCATCAACTCAGCAATCATGGGCATCTTTCATATACAATGTATGGCGGGGTAGAACTCACAGGTTATAACAAGGGAACACTGGTGGCTCCAAAAGTTGGTGCATGGGTGAATGGTTCTATCACAACACTTGGCATAAGCATGCTTCAGTTCATGTATGGCAAGGAGAAAAACCTTGTGCTGAGGCCCGAAGCTGGTTTAGGTTTGCTGTTCTTCAGGATATATTATGCTTATAACTGGACCATCAAAAACAAAGCATTTCAACCTGTTTCAAGGAATATGTTGGGCGTTTCGTTCACAGCTCCCCTCAGTAAACGGTTTTACAGCAGACAGAAATAGCATTTCCCCGTTCCTTCATTTAACGGTAAATTTGTGCCCCGCATCAGAAACAGGTGCGGATTATTTGTAAGAAAGAACGAAGTATGACTCAACCGAAAAGATATTTAATTACAAGTGCACTTCCTTATGCAAATGGTTTGAAACACGTAGGTCATTTGGCCGGTGCTTACATTCCTGCGGATATTTATGCCCGTTACTTGCGTGCACAAAAGCGTGATGTGGTGTTTGTGTGTGGGAGTGATGAACATGGTACAGCTATACCTATCCAGGCGACAAAAGAAGGCACAACGCCAAGAGCAATTATTGATAAATACCACGAAGCCATGAAACAGGATTTTGAAGACCTGAGCATGAGCTTTGATATTTATCATCGCACCAGCGAACCGATCCATCATGAAACAGCGCAGGAATTTTTTACGTACCTGCACGAGCGTGGCGAACTGGAAACAAAAGAAACCGAACAGTATTACGACGAAGAAGCAAAAACATTTTTAGCCGATCGTTATATAAAAGGTACTTGTCCGAATTGCGGCAGCGACCGTGCATTTGGTGATCAGTGTGAAAACTGCGGACGTACATTAAGCCCTGATGAGTTGATAAACCCGGTGAGTACACTCAGTGGTAAAGCGCCCATCAAAAAGAAAACCTCGCATTGGTATTTGCCCTTAGGCAAGCACGAAGAGTTTTTGCGTGAATGGATATTGAAAGAACATAAAGATGATTGGCGTGCAACAGTTGTTGGTCAGTGTAAAAGCTGGATCGAAGGCGGTTTACAATCTAGAGCGGTAACACGTGATCTTGATTGGGGTATTAAAGTGCCGTTGAAAGATGCAGAAGGAAAAGTGTTGTATGTATGGTTCGATGCGCCGATTGGTTATGTAAGCGCCACCCAGCAATGGGCTATTGATAATAAAAAAGATTGGGAACCGTATTGGTACGATCAGGATACCAAGCTGGTGCATTTTATTGGAAAAGATAATATCGTTTTCCATTGCATCATTTTCCCGATCATGCTGAAACTGCATGGAAATATTTTGCCCACGAATGTTCCTGCCAATGAGTTCTTAAATCTTGAAGGTGATAAAATGAGTACCAGCCGCAACTGGAAACTCGACATGCGTGATTACATCAACGATTTTGTAAAGAAAGAAAAGGGCGGCGGACAAGCCGTTGATATGTTGCGTTACTATCTCACACAAATTGCTCCTGAAACCAAAGACAGTGAGTTTATGTGGAAAGGTTTCCAGGATGCTGTGAACAGTGAACTGGGAAATATCTTCGGCAATTTTGTAAACCGTACATGGGTATTGATGCATAAACTCTGCGGTGGTAAAGTACCGAAGCTGCACGAAGATGTGTTTGTAGAAGAAGATAAATGGATCATCACAGAAATTGAAGCTGCAAAAGCGAAAGTTGAAAATCTGCTGGAAGAATATAAATTCCGGGAGGCCTTGTTTGAAGTAATTGATCTCAGCCGTAAGGGAAATCAATACATGCAAAAGAAAGAGCCATGGATTGTTGCAAAACAATTAGCCGAAAATCCGGAAGCACAGATGAGTATTGATAATACCATGCATTTGTGTTTGCAATTGAGTGCAAACCTTGCTATCCTCATCAATCCATTCTTGCCAAACACGGCTAGGAAAATGTTGGGCATGATGAAAGTGGTAGAAAAAATGCTCGATTGGGAAAATGCAGGTAAGCTGAAATTACTGAGTGTGGGTTATACCATGCGAGCACCAGAACTGCTGTTCAGAAAAATTGAAGACGACGAGATAAAGTATCAGGTAGAAAAATTAAAGTCCGGATTGGTGAAACCAGAAACAACAACTGTAAAAGTGGAAGAAACAAAATCTGAAACCGCTAACCTGAAATCTGAAATCCAGTTTGATGATTTCGCTAAGATCGATCTGAAAGTAGGAACAATTGTTACTGCTGAAAAAGTAGAGAAAGCAGATAAGTTGTTGAAGTTGTCAGTTGATCTTGGTTTTGAAACAAGAACGATAGTGAGTGGTATTGCACTTCATTTTAGCCCCGAAGAGATCGTTGGCAAGCAAGTAGTGGTGGTGGCTAATCTTGCTCCACGCAAAATGCGTGGTATCGAAAGTAATGGTATGATCTTAATGGCAGAAGATAAAGAAGGCAAGCTGCATTTTGTAAAGCCTGAAAGGGTGATTAATCCGGGTGCAGGAGTGAGCTAATCATCTTACTTAAACTTATAGTTTATGCGGGTTCGCAAGTATCAGGTTGTCCTGTTTGTAATATTTGTAGTTTCTGTTATTATACGGATTCCGACTTTTGATCGGCCACTTTCCAAGCACCATGAGTTCAATGCAGCAATGGTGTTAATAGGAATGGATTATTGGATTGACAACGGTGGGCCTTCTTCCACTTTTTATACTCCAGTTTTAAACTACAGTAAACCGGGCGATCGAAACCTTGATCTACCAACATCGCTTTTAACTGACAATAAAGGTAACTTGATCTATGCCAGTTTTGGAGCGGGATGGTTTCTATACCCATACTATTTTTTTAAATTATTCTCGCTTTCACCCGCACCTGCCACGCTAGTTATCTTCAACTTAATGTTAAATTTGTTTTGCATGTTGCTAGTGTTTTCTATTGGCCGCAAGTTTTTTTTAGAGTTGGACTCAGATCTGCCTTACAAATCACTAATCCTCGTTTTTTTATATGTTTTCACTCCTTGCATGCTTTGGTATACCGGAAATGGGTATGTGCATGAAGTGATGGTATTGCCCTTTTTTCTAATGCAGGTAAATTTATTTATCGATATCCTGAAGGGTAACTCATTTTCTAAGAGTAAAATGTTTCTCTATTTCATCGTCACTGTGATGGGTGTATTTAGTGACTGGCTTTGTATTTTTTGGCTAATAGTAACCTTTATTTTCGCATTAACCAAGGTTCAACGAGAAGCGAAATGGATAAAGTATCTGATGATGGCGTTCTTATCGGCACTTTTGTCATGTTTACTCGTAATATTCCACTATGGCTATTATTTAGGTATACATGAGTACATTTCAGCCTTAGGCAATAGGTATCAATCGAGAGGGGTGTTAAATATTAATATTAATAGTATTGGAGCTATACTTATCAAAATTGTAAAACACTATCTCTCGTCTTATTTATCATTATTGCTACTCCTTTCAATATTTTTGGGAGTTTATTTGGTTAGGCTTTCAAAGGGGGAAAAAATAAAAATCAACTTTGATAAAGGCACCAGGGAGATTGTTTTACTCACCTTTTTTACAGCTTTTCTTCATCATATTACTTTCGTAGAATTTACTTCTGTTCACGAATATGCTGTTTTAAAAACTGCACTCTTCTTGTCTTTGATTACCAGTCTTTTGCTATTCGCCTCCAAAATTTCAACCAGATTGGTTTTGTTTTTTTTCTTTACAATTAGCCTGGCTCAGTATTATTACATCAATCGAATTGGGCAAATCTCTTTGAATGGTGATCGTTACGATTTCAGCGAAACGACAGGTAAGATTATTCAATTAAATTCCTATGATGATGAAGTGGTATTTGTTGAGAATAGAAAAATGCGCCCCCAAATAAGCTATTATGCAAAACGAACCATTTTAAATGCGACAACTTTGGAACAGGCCAAACTGGTTTTACAACAACAACCTGGAAAAGGAAAAGGTGTTTGGTTTAAGATTGCGAATGATACTGTAGTTTCTGTTACCCATTTTGATATTAGTAAGTAGATTATTCTTAGAATTTCTCAATAAGCTTTTTAGATAGAATATCTGGAATTGCATATTTTCAAGACGAAGTAACTCGGGAACGAAGTGAATTTTGTTTATTCAAAAAAAAATTCGGTTATTGTTCATGTTTTAGAACCATAACCGAACTTTTTACGTATAAGCCTGTTATAGGATGCTGTGATGAAGAATTGATCGGTGTAATTCTATATTCGTTAAACAATCACTCTTTTTGTATTCTGCAGCAACATATAACGAAAGCGAGCTTGTAGGCCGCCTCACAAACGGCGACCAGCAGGCAATGTCCGAACTCTATGATCGTTTTTCAGGAGCCATACTTGGCGTTATCATGAAAATCATCACAGACCAGGCAACTGCCGAAGATGTATTGCAGGAAACAATGTTAAAGATCTGGAACAATATCGGCAGCTTCGATACTTCAAAAGGCAGACTTTTCACCTGGATGATCAACATTGCCCGCAACCAATCGATCGATAAAACAAGATCGAAAGGTTTTAAGAACAGTTCGCAAAACTCTTCGCTTGAAGATTCCGTATATGTGAGCGAAACAGTTCCTTCAGCAGGAGCAAGTGTTGATACAATGGATGTTCAAAACTGGCTTTTACAACTGCCCGAAGAAAACCGACAGTTAATGCGTCTTGCTTATTTCATCGGCTACACTCAGGAAGAAATAAGCAAAGAATTAAATATGCCGTTGGGAACAGTAAAAACCAAAATCAGGAATAGTTTAATTGTATTACGTAAAAAACTAAATGTAACCTGACGTGGATCTGAGTTGTATCATACAATCCGGTGACCTGGAGCTTTATGTTCTTGGTATGCTTTCTCCCGAAGAGGCAGGCAAGATAGAGGCTTTGTGTAAACTGTTTCCTGAAATTCAACAGGAGGTAGATGCTATTGCCGCTACTTTTGAAGCGGGCGCCATGCAAATGGCTGTAGCACCTTCGTCTGCTGTAAAAGAAAAATTAATGGCTTCGCTTCCTGCAAAAGGAGGAACAAGTGCGGTTGCCGAAACCAATGGCGCTCCTGCGAAAGTGGTGGAGCTGAAACCAAACTCATCATCAGGCAAATTAGCGATCGCTGCTTCATGGGGTTTATTCCTGTTGGCCGGAGCATTCGCCATTTATCTTTACAACAGCAACCAGCAATTAAAAAATGATGTAGCTGCATTACAGCAAGATGCTGCAACATCTGAACAGCAAGTTGCTGAACTCAACAAAAAAGTTTCTTCTTACGAATTATACCGCCAGTTAAAATCAGATGCTTCGATGACTTCTGTTGTGCTTGCATCAGTAAAACCTGAAGTAAAGCAGCACGCTGAAGTGTTCTGGAATAAAACCACAGGCGAATTATATATCGATCCCGCATCGTTACCGCCAGCACCAAAAGGCAAGCAATACCAGCTATGGTTCCTGATCGATGGACAACCAACAGATGCAGGTATGATCAGTCTTTCAGATGTTGCTATTCAAAAAATGAAGCAGACCAAACCCGGTGCACAAATGTTTGCTATTACGCTTGAAGATGAAGGCGGCAAACCAACTCCTGACCTGAGTGCATTGGTTGTTGCAGGTAAAGTGAGCTGATCTTTCGCAACAAAAATTTAGCTGTTAATTTCATTTCAAGTCTTTTGTGAAATAGCTTTTAATGCTATCTTCGATGTAAATAGTTAGTTATGCAACTATTTTTTTAAAAGCTTGAAATATGAAAAGAACAATTAAAAAAGTTGCCGTATTAGGTAGTGGTGTCATGGGTAGTCGCATTGCCTGTCATTTTGCAGGAATCGGTTTGCAAACCTTGTTGCTCGATATGGTGCCGAAAGGCTTTGAAGAAAGCACCAAACCTGCTGAGCGTAACAAACTGGTGAATGATGCATTAACTGCAGCCATCAAAAGCAATCCATCGCCTGTTTACACAAAGGATGTGGTGAAGAAAATTACCACAGGCAACTTCACCGATAACATGAAAGATATTGCTTCCTGCGATTGGGTGATTGAAGTAGTAGTGGAGCGTCTCGACATCAAACAACTCATTTTTGAACAGGTAGAAAAATATCGTAAGCAGGGCACGCTTATCACTTCCAATACATCCGGTATTCCCATCAGCATGATGGCCGAAGGCAGAAGTGATGATTTTAAAAAACATTTCTGCGGTACACACTTCTTTAATCCGCCACGTTATTTGCGTTTGCTCGAAATCATTCCTACAAAATATACTGATCAGTCCGTTGTTGATTTCTTAATGAACTACGGTGATCTCTACCTCGGCAAAACAACGGTGTTGTGTAAAGACACACCTGCGTTTATTGCCAACCGCATTGGCGTATTTGCAATGATGTCCATTATGAATCTGATGGACAAAATGAAGTTGACGATTGATGAAATCGAAGCATTGACCGGTACTATTATTGGCCGACCAAAATCTGCCACCTTCCGCACAGGTGATGTGGTTGGATTGGATACATTGGTGAAAGTGGCGAAAGGAGTTGCAGAGAATTGTCCCGATGATGAAGCGAAAGAAATTTTTGCGATTCCGTCGTGGCTTAATAAAATGATCGATAACAACTGGCTTGGCGATAAAACCGGTCAGGGTTTCTTTAAAAAAAATAAAGGTGCAGGGGGCGAGAAAGAAATCCTTACGCTCAATCTGCAAACCATGGAATATGGTCCACGTGTAAAACCAAAGTTTGCAAGTGTTGATGCAGCCAAACCCATCGACGATCTGAAAACAAGATTGAAGATGTTGTTCAATAGTACTGATAAAGCCGGTGAGTTTTACAAACAGTTTCATTATAGTTTGTTTTCGTATATCTCACATCGTATTCCGGAGATCAGCGATGAAGTCTATCGTGTTGATGATGCAATGATGGCCGGTTTTGGCTGGGAAATTGGTGCATTTGAAAGTTGGGATGTACTAGGCGTTGCTAAAACAGTTGATGCCATGAAAGCTGAGGGTTATAAAGTAGCTCCCTGGATCGACGAAATGATCGCAAGTGGTGCAACAAGTTTTTACAAAGTAGAAAATAACAAACGTGTTTGTTACGATCCTGCAAGTAAATCGTACAAAGTAATTCCTGGTGGCGATGCATTTATTGTGATGAAGAATTTCGAGAACCAGACAGTTTGGAAAAATGCAGCTTGTCGTACCTATCATTTAGGTGATGATGTGCTGGGCTTGGAATGGAATACCAAAATGGGGAGCATTGGTGGTGAAGTATTGGAAGGAATACAAAAATCAATTGCATTAGCTGAAGACAAATACAAAGGTTTGGTGATTGCAAATGATGCAGCACAGTTTAGTGCAGGTGCCAATGTGGGGATGATCTTTATGCTCGCCATTGAACAGGAGTACGATGAACTCGATATGGCTATTCGTATGTTCCAGAATACCATGATGCGTGCACGCTATTCATCCATACCTGTTGTAGTTGCGCCGCATGGTTTAACGTTGGGCGGTGCATGCGAATTGAGTTTGCACAGTGATAAAGTTTGTGCAGCAGCTGAAACATATATTGGACTTGTTGAACTTGGTGTAGGATTAATACCCGGCGGTGGTGGCACCAAAGAATTTGTACTGCGTGCCGCTGATGAAATGCATGAAGACGAACCGGAAACGATTACACTCAAAAATCGTTTCTTGTCAATAGCTACTGCAAAAGTTGCCACATCAGCCAAAGAAGGTTTTGAGATGGGTGTGTTCCGTAAAGGCCTGGATGAAGTGGTGATGAACCAGGGCAGACGAATTGCAGAAGCAAAAAAATCAGTGATTGAAATTTTTGATAGTGGTTATGTTGCTCCAACACAACGCAGCGATGTAAAAGTGTTAGGTCGTTCTGCACTTGGTGCACTCCTTGCCGGTATTAACGGAATGAAAACAGCAGGTTATGCAACGGAACATGATTCGGTTGTTGCTAAAAAACTTGCTTACGTGATGTGTGGCGGTGATTTGAGTGAACCAACTTTTGTTACTGAACAATATTTACTTGACTTGGAACGGGAAGCTTTCTTATCGCTTTGCGGTGAAAAGAAATCACTTGAACGAATTCAAAGTGTATTGAGGGGTGGTAAGCCGGTAAGGAATTAAATATTTATTTATCCGAAATAGAAAGCGTTGGTTAATTTTAATCAACGCTTTTTTTATGCAATACAAAGTCGCAATTTTTATTTTCAATGAAGTAGAGGTGCTTGATTTTGCAGGACCCTTTGAAGTGTTTAGTATAGCGGGACTAAGAACATTGCCCGAAGCGCCTTTCGAAGTTTTCACTGTTGCACAGTTTGAAATCATTGAAGCAAGAAATCATTTAACGATAATACCTACTTATACCTTTGCTAAAGCGCCCAAAGCAGATATCATTCTCATTCCCGGTGGAGGTGGACGACATGCAGATGGAACGCTATTTGGAAGCCGCAGGGAAATGAACAATCCCATTGTACTCAACTGGGTAAAAGAACAAGCGGCGCAAGCCAAATTGGTCTTGAGTGTTTGCACCGGTTCACTCATTTTAGGTAAAGCTGGTTTACTGGAAGGACTGGAAGCAACCACTCATTTCAAAGCGATGGATGGATTAAAAGAAATCTCCGATCAGATTCATGTAAAAGAAAATGTACGGTTTGTTGATAATGGAACTGTTATTACATCAGCAGGGATCTCTGCAGGAATCGATATGAGTTTGTATACCGTTGGTAAATTGTTTGGTAAAGAAGTGGCTGATGAAACTGCAAAGTACATGCAGTACGATTACTGGAAGGGATAAGTTTATTAATAATGATCGACTATAAGTTCGTTTGAAAATACAGAATATGAAACACCTTGTTATTAGTGTAATTCTATTATTGTTTCAGCAGCAACTTTTCTCGCCACAAGATTATTCGGGAGTTTATGGAGAAAAAATTCCTTTATCTAAAGAGATGAGGGAAGTATACAAAGAACTAAGCCCTGATAAAGATGATTTTGGTTATGATGCCAAACTTATTCTTAAAAAAGTAAGTGGTAATAAGTATAAGTTCTGGCTCTACGTATGTAAAGGATTTCCAAGTTATAATAGCGGGCAGATTGATGGGTTTATTGAATTTAATAGCATGAAATCTAAATTCAGGCTAGTTGATGATGATATTGTCGGTAGTTGTAAGCTCAATTTCAGTGTCAATGGTAAGACTATTTTGATTGATCATGATTATGAAAATGGTTATTGCGGATTTGGTGCAAATGTGACAGCGCAAGGTGTTTATCCTTTAAAACGAAAACAGGTCAGAACAGAGGATATTGAAGAGACTTTTCAATACGACGTCGAAGAGGTTACAATTGCGAAGGCAAAAGCATACATCTACAAAAATCAAAATGATATAAATCCGTCTATGCAATACTTTGTAAAGGGTGATCGAATTCTTTTATTAAAGGATGAAATAAATCGTGTCTACACAGAATTTATTTCGGCGTCAGGGAAATTTGTATTTGGATGGGTGAATAAAACTGATTTAAAGAATTAAAATGGCGCTCGCTCAACTCATACAATCCTCCAATCAACTTATCATTCATTCGCATTTCTATATTTATGGGGATGCGGCTACAGAAGCATTAGCCAAACAGATCGGCAATGATATTGCACAGCATTGGAATGAACCGCAGGCCAATGTTATGTACAAACACGATTGGTACAAATTGATCTTCGATGTTAAAGCTGTGTATGAACCCCAACTCAAACCTGACGATGTCTGGTACAACACCGATCCAAAATTGTTTTTCTTCCGCATTGAAGAATATTCGCCATTGGATATTTCGTTTGTCGACGGCATTGGCAGCAACACAGGATATTTTAAATTGGGTAATCTCCTGCAAACATCAACAACAGCTGCGCATGAATATGGTCACATGATTGGGTTGCATCATCCGAAAGAACTGGATGTTCGTGGACATGCAGCACCGGGCATCATGTATCCAAGGGGTACCTTGTGCGATCCGCATTTTCAATATGATCCAAATGCAGTTGCCGGGCAAAAAGGTGGCACACTTGATCCAAAGCATCGCAAAGTATTAGCGCAAGATATTGAGCAACTCAAACTTCATAAACTTGATTTCGATGAAGCAGGCTTTGCCGTTCTTGGAGATTTTACCAGTATTTATCACGCACATTATCTGCCAAAAGAATAATCAGTTACATTTAGCTTTCATTTATCATCACAAACAAATCTATGAGCGTATTACAGGTTCAGGATCTCAAAAAAACTTACGGAAAAATACAAGCGTTGAAAGGTGTTTCATTTGAAATACCACAAGGTGCTGTGTTTGGTATTCTTGGCCCCAACGGAAGCGGTAAAACAACCATGCTCAGCATCATCCTTGATGTATTGAATGCTGATAGCGGTACTTATTCCTGGTTTGGTCAGCCTGCATCACCTGATTTGCGTAAGCGAATCGGATCGTTACTGGAAACGCCGAATTTTTATCATTACCTGTCAGCCGTAAATAATTTAAAGATCACCAACAGTATTAGTGGGCGGGGAGATGCAGCGGCAATTGATGCTGTATTACAAAAAGTGAAGTTGTATGAACGTCGTAACAGTCGCTTTAGCAGTTATAGTTTAGGAATGAAACAACGTTTAGCAATAGCCGCAGCTTTATTGGGCGACCCGCAGATATTAGTGCTTGACGAGCCTACCAACGGTCTCGATCCTGTTGGTATTATGGAAATACGTGAACTGATCATTGAGCTTAGTAAGAAAGGCCATACAATAATCATGGCGAGCCATCTTCTTGACGAGGTGGAGAAAGTTTGTACGCATGTAGCCATTTTGAAAACCGGTACGTTGATCACTTCAGGTTCTGTTGAAGATGTGTTGGTAGATGAAGATATTGTTGAGCTGGGTGCGACAGATATGGAACGATTGAAAAATGTGTTGATTAATTACCCGGGTAAAACATCAACTACGTTTAATGCACAAACAATGCAATTACATTTCCCCAAAGGCACAGCCAGTGCCGAAGCGGTGAATCGTTATTGTTTTGAGCAGGGTATTGTGTTGCAATATCTTTCCATCAAGAAAAAAAGATTGGAAGAACGATTTTTTGAACTCACTAACAACTAACCTTATCAATCCAAAATTTATATGTTTCACTTATTGCGAACAGAGTGGCTTAAACTAAAAAACTATCCCGGCTTTTGGTGGCTAATGGGTATGACGGTTTTATCGTACCCCGGCATCAACGGTATGTTTTATTTTGTTTATAAAGATCAAACAGCAAATGCCAAGCAGGCGGCACAAATGTTGAAAATGCTCATTGGAAATCCATTCGCATTTCCGGAAGTATTCAGAACCGCCGCTTTTTTATCTTCCTGTTTTGTTACGGTTCCAGCATTGCTGGTAATTATGCTCATTACAAACGAATACACGTATAAAACAAACCGTCAGAATGTGATCGATGGCTGGAGCAGGCAAGAGTTTCTTATTGCCAAGTTTCTTAATGTAGTCATCATATCGCTGATTGTAGTAGCGCTTTACAGCATTGTAGCATTTACTATTGGGTTTATTAATACCGGTGCAGATGTGAAAGATAAATTTCAACTGGTGAATTATATTGGTTTGTTTGCATTGCAGACATTTGCACAGTTGTCATTTGCATTCCTGTTGGGGCTTCTTATAAGAAGGGCATTCATTGCATTAGGTGTTTTTATTTTTTATAAAATTCCTGTTGAAAATATTTCGGCAGAGTTGCTGAAGAAATATGTACATCCCGAAGCCGGTCGTTTTCTGCCAACAGAATCATCTGATTTGTTAACACCAGTTCCGGCTTTTCTCGGCCGGCTCGATCCGAAAGTTTACGATCATTCACTAAGAATTATCAATCAACAAATATTCGTGACAATTGCCTACCTGTTAATTTTTTGGGCATTGGTATTCTGGATTTATAAAAAGCGTGACCTTTGAATATGAACAAGATTAAAATGATACTCGTCGCATTGCTGATCAGTTTCGCTTCGGTAAATGCTCAGAATATTAATACCGCTATTAAAACAGAAGCATTAAAGATGGGCCGTGCACTTTCGGCTATGGATATTGAAGCATATAGCACTTTTATGTATCCTTCACTTGTAAACGATAATAAGTCGAAAGAAAAAATTAAGCAGGGAATCGATTCTGTAAATAAATACAGGGAACAGTTTGGCATTAAAGTAAAACAGGTGCTGATAGGAAACCCCTCGAAAGTAGTAACGTATAAAGACTTTATGCAATGCACATTGCCTCAAACCCTGATTATTGAAGCACTCATGGGCACGCTTGAAACAGAAACAACATTGATTGGTTTATCGAAGGATGGAAAGAAATGGTATTTTGTTGATGCCATGCTGTACAACCAAAAGGACGCAAAAGATAAATTGCCTGAACTGAGTCCCAATATTGTAATTCCTCCAATGAAACCGCCGGTAATAAAAGCTGCAGACGGAAAAACGAATTAAGCGATCAATTCATTTAACGCTGCATCAAGTGTGGGATAAAGAAATTGAAATCCACTGTTACGGATCTTTGATGCGCTGACGGTTGCGCTTTTCAATACTTCAATACTCATTTCACCCAATACCATTTTTAACGCAACCGAAGGAACAGGCATCGTAATAAATCCCCGGCCCCGCATTTTTGTTGCAAGCGCCAGTGTTAGATCTTTATTTGAAACTGGGTTAGGAGCAACTGCATTATACACGCCGGTTATTTCTTCATTCTGCAGTGCATATTCATACATGCGCACAATATCATTAATGTGTATCCAGCTCACAATTTGTTTGCCGCTGCCTAACACCGCTGCTAAACCAAAACGAAGCGGTTTTTTAAATTCAACCAATGCGCCATCTTCATTACTCAGCACAATGCCAGTTCGTAATATCACCAAACGTTTACGAAGTTTTGTAACAGGCTTAATGCTTTGTTCCCACTCTTCGCAAGTTTTACCAAGAAAATCCTGGAATGGGGGATCGGTTTCAACAAACGCATTTTTTTGATCAGGGCCATACCAACCAATGCCCGATGCACTTACAATAGTTTTTACATTGTTCGGAATTTCAGATAGCGCTTTCACCAACAGGTTACTTCCATCCACACGACTTTTCCTGATTTCTTCTTTGCGTTTGTCTGTCCAGCGTTTATCGGCTACACCAGCACCAGCCAGGTGAATAATATAATCGCTTTCGGCAATTGCTTTTTCGTCAATTGTGCCTTTCTCAGGATTCCAGGTTTTGTAACTGACAGACGGTTGATTACTCTTTTTTGCGGAGCGACTTAAAACAATAATGGCATGACCTTTGGCCGTAAAATATTGCGTAAGTGCCTTTCCAATTAAACCTGTTCCGCCCGTGATACAAATTGTTGCCATAAAAAGTTTGCTGTTTTCTCGTATTGTTATGCAATTTAATTTTTAACGGCATCTTTATACGAAATGTTTGCTTTCAGCGTAATTTTAAGAAGTAATTAATGAGAGATATGAAGATCTTAAAAACGATCATACCAGCCCTGCTACTTTTGCTTGCTGTTTCTTCTGCAAAGGCCCAACGCATCTACTACTCCGAACCCGACCGAGACGATCTGCGTCAATTGAAGTTTGAAGTTATGGGTAAATATGGCAGCAATTATTTAGTTTATAAAAGTATTCGCAGTCGTCATTTTATAGCGGTGTACGATGCAGAGATGAAGCAAAAGGATAAAGTGGAACTTGATTTTATTCCCGACCGTGCTATCAATGTCGATGTATTTTCTAACCCCGAACATTCAATGGTTATTTACCAATACCAGAAGAAGAACGTGATCTATTGTATGGGTGTAATGATTGATGGTAGCGGAAAAAAAATTGGCGAACCACTTGAACTTGATACAACTGAATTAAGCATTTTCAGCGATAATAAAATTTACAGCACCATCATAAGCGACGACAAGCAAAAACTAATGGTGTTTAAAATGAAGAACAAGCAGAGGGATGATTTCACTATTCAAACTGTTTTGCTGAGTCATAACTTAATGCCTTTACGCAAATCATCGTTCAATTATCATCTTGAAAATTCAAGAGAGGCCATTGCTGATTTTTATCTTGACAACGAAGGAAACTTTCTGTTCAGTCATGTAACACGGCCTGCATCGAGAGATTATATCAATGAAGCCAAACTAGTGGTGTTGCCGGTGTATGCCGACTCCATCAGGTCATTTAAACTCACCCTTGATAAAGTATTGCTCGATGAATTGAGAATTAAAGTTGATAATCTGAATGGTCGCTACATTCTCACATCACTTTATTCAAAAACAAAACGAGGCAATATTGACGGATTATTTACAGCCATTATCAATAAAGATCTTTCAGGAACCAGTATTGAACGGGCGATAGAATTTAGTGATGAGTTTCGGGCATTAGCGAAAGGCGATAATTCAACCAAGCTGGCGTTTAATGATTATTTCCTGAAACATTTAGTGGTGAGAAGGGATGGTGGTTTACTTATCACTGGCGAAAATACTTACGGCAACCAAAGAGGTGGCGGATTTAATCGTTGGGATAATCCTTGGATGTGGGGAAATAGTTTTTATCCGGGCAATTACTGGGGTTGGAATCCTTACAATAATTGGGGCTGGCGTGGTTATGGTGGGTGGAATTCACCTTACGGTTGGAATAGCAGCCAACAAACAAGATATTATGCGGATAATATTATGGTGATTTCTCTTGACAAGGATGCAAATATGCAGTGGAACAATGTTATTGCAAAAACACAGTTCGATGATAACACCGATAATATGATCAGTTACCAGGTAATGAACAGCGGCGCTGAATTATTATTCCTGTACAATGAGTGGAGCAGGCGTTCACCTTTATTGAACGCACAATCACTGGATCCTAACGGAAGAGTAAATAAAGAACCTCCGTTAAAAAGTCTCGACAAAGGATATGAATTTATGATTCGTTTTGGTAAACAGGTTAGCGCAAGAGAAATGATTGTTCCGTGCTTATACCGCAACTCATTCAGCTTTGCACGTATAGAATTTTAAGCCTTGATTTAATGAAATAGAATACCGCAAGTAAAAGCTTGCGGTATTTTTTTTGGTGAAGTGAATTTCTTTCGGAATGTTTGTGCCGCAAATCAATTAGCCTGTGATCCGTTTTTTCTCCGGCAATAATCCGCTGAATGTGATTATTCTTTTTTTCCTGGGGCTTCTTATTAAGTTGCCTTACTTCATTACGCCGGTTATTCCAAAACCGGAAGTAACGGATGGCTTTCTCTATATTGAATTATTAAAAACACTGCAGCAAACGGGAGCAATTTTTCCGGTAATTTATAGTGTTATTGCTTACATGTTGTTGTTTACACAGGCCATTACATTTAACGGCTTGGTGAACGATCAAAAGTTGTTTGTAACACCCAATTACCTGCTTGCCTTATCGTACCTGGTTATTACAAGCGTGGTGCCTGAGTGGAATGTTTTGTCGCCCGCACTTATCATCAATACTATTCTTGTGTGGGCATGGCCACGAATGGTTGGACTGTATAATCACCCCAAACCGAAAACGGTTTTATTCAATATTGGTTTTGGATTTGGTCTTTGTTCATTCTTTTATTTTCCTTCGGCTTACTTGCTACTGTTGCTCATTGCAGCGCTTATTCTTTTCAGGCCGTTTTATTTAACCGAATGGCTCATCGCTATTCTTGGTATCCTTACGCCATTCTACTTTTTACTGGTGTATTTTTTTGTGTGGGATAAATGGGCCATGGTAAAGGGAGTAGTTCCTGCCCAGTACCTGCGTTTGCCCGATGTATCGTTTAACTGGGAATTTTGGGTGAAGTTTTGCCTGGTGGTATTTCCGTTGGTAGTGGGGTTACTGATGAGTCGCACTTATTCCAGTCGTCTGCTGGTGCAAACCCGCAAAAGCTGGAATTTCATGGCATTTTACCTGATAATTTCTCTTTTCATCCCATTTATAAATAGCTTCCAGGGCCTTACACATTGGGTGCTGGCGGTGGTGCCCATCAGCCTTTACCACGCAGCTTTTTATTATCATCCAAAGAAGAAAACCTTTCCCGAACTTATTTTTTGGGTCAGCCTTGTCTGGATCATCGCAAATTATGTTATCCTCAACAGCTAAATCGCCTTCAATCCTTACCTTTGCGCTTTCCTTTCAAGTGGCCAAAATCAAATAAAAAATTAGCTCGTGAAATTTGGTATAGTTGTTTTCCCCGGCAGTAATTGCGACAGAGACATGCAGGACTCCCTGCAAAATGATATGAACCAGGAAGTGGTGATGCTTTGGCATAAAGACAAAGATCTGAGCATGTTTTCAACCGACGACTGTATTGTGTTGCCCGGCGGATTTTCCTATGGAGATTATCTCCGTTGCGGAGCTATCGCCCGTTTCAGTCCCATGATGGAAAGTGTGATCGCTTTTGCTAACAAAGGGGGCAAAGTGTTGGGTGTTTGTAACGGCTTCCAGATTTTATGCGAAAGTCTCCTGCTCCCCGGTGCTTTGTTGCGTAATGCCAACCAGAAATTTATTTGTAAAAATATTTACCTCACGGGTGAAGGTGGTACGGGTTTAAAGATCCCCATTGCCCATGGCGAAGGACGTTATTTTGCCGATGAAAAAACGCTGGATAGCCTTGAAACGAATGGACAGGTTATTTATCGCTACTGCGATGAAAACGGGATTGTTACGGCTGAAGCTAATCCAAACGGTGCTATTCGCAATATTGCCGGTATTTCTAACAAAGAAGGGAATGTATTTGGAATGATGCCACATCCTGAGCGTGCTACAAGTGCAATTCTGGGCAATACAGATGGCCGTATAATTCTCAATTCTTTGTTAATCAATGCTGCCGTTGCCATCTGATAGAAAGGCCCAATCGTAAATGATTTGATAAAGTTCTTAATTCTGTGATGAACTGACATTTCGGTAAAGGATTTCGAGGCATCTTTGCAGTAAATCAGCAATACAAATCCATGGAAAAATTTTTCTTATCAATTGGTTTACTATTCGTTTCAGTTGCGCTGTTTGCTCAAAGCGGCAACAAAGTGAAATGGGACTATACCGTGAAGAAGCTTGGCGATAAAAAATACGAAGTGCGTATGGTAGCCAATATTCAACCGGGCTGGCATTTATATAGCCAAACACAGGCTGAGGATGCCATAGCTTTACCAACTACAATCACTTTTGCCAAAAATCCACTGTTGGTTGTAGCCGGCAAGCCAAAAGAAGTTGGTAAAGTAACTGATGCTTTCGATAAAGCCACTCAATCTCGTTCACGTTTTTATTCTAATAAAGTAGAATTTGTACAAGTGGTGACTGTAAAATCAAACGTCAAAACTTCGCTTACGGGTGATGTAGAGTTTATGGTGTGTGATGATAAGCAGTGTTTACCTCCCGATAAATCAAAATTCAGCGTTAAGTTAGAAGGATAAAAAATTGATCCCGTCTTTTATAAGGCGGGATTTTTAACTCTGTCAGCATGAGATTATTTCTACGCACGGCTATTACTATCGTCATTTCTTTTTTCTTCTTCAATTTTTCAACTGCTCAGGATTCCAGTGTGCTACAGTGGAGTGTTAGCAGTAAGAAAATATCGGGCAATGAATATGAATTGCTATTCACAGGCAAAGTAAAATCGGGTAAATTCTTATACATCTTTACGAAAGATGCAGAAGGTCTCGATTCAATAGCAGTAAAGTTCACAGACAGTGCAATTGTGAACAATGGCTCCATGCAAATACTTCAGGGAACCAGTTCATTTGCCGATCCAATTTTTGACAACAAAAATGTGTTGATTGCAAAGCAGGAAGTTGTTCTTACCCAAAAAATAAAAGTAACTGGTGTTGTTCCGGCTCAATTAAAAGGAACGTTGGTTTATACAACGGGTGGGACCGAAGAGTTTTTACCATCACAGGAATATGCATTTGACGTTAAACTGGAAGGTGGTGTAGCACAAACAGCACGCATCAAAATCAATTCAATTGATTTAAATAACACGGCCAGTGATTGTGGCGATGAAGGCACCGAAGGAAAAAGTTTGTGGGGCATATTTTTTCTTGGTTTAGTAGGCGGGTTTATTGCTTTACTTACGCCTTGTGTATTTCCGTTGATTCCATTAACCGTTTCCTTTTTTACCAAGCGAAGCGGCAGCCGGGCAAAGGGTATACGTAATGCATTGCTGTATGGCTTGTTTATTTTTATCATCTACATTTTATTAAGTCTGCCGTTTCATTTGCTGGATCAAACTGATCCGGAGATACTGAATAATATTTCCACCAACGTTTGGCTCAACATTATCTTCTTTGTCATTTTCGTGGTATTTGCAATTTCGTTCTTCGGTTATTTTGAAATATCACTGCCGGGCAGCGTTGCAAACAGGGCCGATTCAAAAGCAAGTGTAGGAAGTACGCTTGGTATTTTCTTTATGGCATTAACCTTGGCCATTGTTTCGTTCTCCTGCACGGGGCCGATTCTTGGATCATTATTGGCAGGTGCTTTAACAAAAGATGGCGGAGCTATTCAGTTAAGTTTTGGAATGGGAGGTTTTGGTTTAGGTTTGGCTTTGCCATTTGCATTGTTTGCAATGTTCCCGAACTGGTTACAATCACTGCCAAAAAGTGGCGGCTGGTTAAACACCGTAAAAGTTGTATTAGGATTTTTGGAATTAGCAATGGCTGTAAAATTCCTGAGCAATGCCGACCTGGTGAAACAATGGCACCTGTTACCACGTGAAGTGTTCATTGGTATTTGGGTGGTCATCGGCATTTTGTTGGTTGCATACTTATTAGGCTTTATCAAATTTCCACATGATGATAAGAAAGTGAAGATCGGTGGTATAAGGTGGACATTTATTTCGCTGTTCGCTGCGGCCACTATCTATTTAATTCCCGGAGTTACCAATACAAAATGGGCTAACCTGAAACTGATCAGCGGTTTTCCGCCGCCTCTATGTTACAGTGTCTACTCGCATCCGGTGAATTGTGAAACCTCATTAGAGCCATTGCGTGATTATGAAGAAGCACTAGCCTTGGCGAAACGACAGAATAAGCCATTGCTGATTGACTTTACTGGTTGGGCATGTGTTAACTGCCGTCGGATGGAGGAAAATGTTTGGACCAATCCTGATGTATTGGATCTCATGAAAAATAAGTTTGTGGTTGTGTCACTTTATGTTGATGAACGAAAAGTTTTACCTGCTGCTCAGCAACAAACATTCACAACAAAAACAGGAGTGAAGAAAGAAATTGTGACGGTAGGTGATAAATGGGCAACTTTCCAAAGCGAAAATTTTAATGCAGTAGCACAGCCGCAATATGCAATTATGGGGTTAGATGAAACGGCTTTGACCAAAACTAAAGCTTATACTCCGAGTGCTGCTGAGTTCAAAGATTGGCTGGAGTGTGGATTGGAAGCGTTTGGTAAAAAGTCGAAATAAATAATGGATCTTTAAAAAATAAAACCCTTCGCTTGTGAAGGGTTTCTGGTTTTGTCAGGCTCTCTTAAAGGAAATGATTTTTACAGAGCGATTTGTTTTTCTGTCATCATTTTACGCATGTTTATGAGCCCGTAGCGCATGCGGCCTAATGCAGTGTTAATGCTGCAGTTGGTGAGCGATGCAATTTCTTTAAAGCTCAGATCAGCGTAGTGACGCAGAATGATCACCTCACGTTGTTCTTCAGGTAACAGATCGAGCATCCTGCGGATGCGGTCATAACTCTGGTTTTTCATCATCTTTTCTTCAGCATTTTCTGTGCTGAAATTCAGTACTTCGAAAATATCATGGTTATCACTTGTCTTAATCGTTGGTGTGCGCTTTACCCGGCGGAAATGATCTACGCAAAGATTGTGTGCAATACGCATAGCCCAGGGAAGAAACTTTCCTTCTTCGGTATACCGGTTGCCACGAATGGTATCAATTACTTTAATGAACATATCCTGAAAGAGATCTTCAGCCAGGTATTTGTCCTTCACAAGTAAGAAGATGGAGGTGTAGAGCTTGTCTTTGTGACGCAGCACTAATGTTTCCATGGCTTCAGCCTCACCGTCTTTAAACAGGTGGACGAGTTGTTGATCGGTAAATTGTTGATACAGATGCATACACTTCTACGGTTGATGGTTTTCAATAAAGGGTTTCAGCTAATAAGCAAGACTGAAAATAATTGTGTAGAAGTTTGAAGCTATAGGCGAAGAAATTTGGGTTTCTTATTTGAATATTGAATTTCAGAATAAAAATAACAGAAATAATTCAACTTTCCAACATTCAGAATTATTTAACGTATTACCCCGCAGCGTTCTAATAGTATTTTCCCTGCGCTGTAGTAGAAGCAGGACAGCCAGTCTCGAACATTTTCTCAGAACCCTCTATCGGCTATGCACAAAATTTTAGCAAAACTCTTCCTGCCATCTGTTTATCAGTTAAATTTGTTTTTCTATGGCTACAGCGGCAAAAAAAAAGCAGATCGATCTTTCGGCTCCCTTAAAGAAAGATGATATATATATAAAAGGTGCAAGGGTTCATAACCTGCGGAATGTATCGGTGCAAATTCCACGCAACAAACTGATCGTGGTAACAGGTGTATCTGGAAGTGGAAAGTCTTCTTTAACTATTGATACTTTGTACGCTGAAGGCCAGCGTCGTTATGCAGAGAGTTTAAGTGCTTACGCCCGCCAGTTTCTCAACAGGATGAATAAGCCGGATGTCGATTACATCAAAGGATTGTGTCCCGCTATCGCTATTGAGCAGAAAGTAATTACCCGTACGCCGAGAAGTACAGTAGGGAGTATGACAGAGATCTATGATTATCTGCGACTCTTGTTTGCTCGGGTCGGTAAAACTATTTCCCCTGTAAGTGGTAGTGAAGTAAAAAAAGACGATGTGGCCGATGTGGTAAAAGCCATTCAGAAATGTAAGGAAGGAGCGAAGATATTGTTGTTGGTGCATTTTCCTATTCATGCAAAACGTAGTATAAAAGAAGAGTTGAATATTCTTTTGCAAAAAGGATTTACCAGGGTTTATAAAAAAAATGAAACAGGTAAGGCAAAAACAGAAACAGGCGAAACACTTAGTATTGAAGACTTGCTGGAGCAAAGCGAAAAAGAGTTGAACGCACAGTTCATCACGAAAAATACAAAGACGGTTATTTATGTGTTGGTCGATCGTTTAGTGGCACGGGATTTTGATGAGGATGAAATACATCGCATCGGCGATAGTGCGAATACTGCTTTTTTCGAAGGTGAAGGAGAGGTCTTTGTTGAAATTGATGGAAAAGAACTGTTGCAGTTTTCAAACAAATTCGAACTAGATGGTATCAGGTTTGAAGAGCCGGTTCCAAATTTATTTTCCTTTAACAATCCATATGGTGCATGTCCGGTATGCGAAGGTTTTAGCCAGGTGTTAGGTATTGATGAAGATCTTGTAATTCCGGATAAAAGTTTAAGTGTGTATGAAGGCGCTGTTGCTCCATGGAAAGGAGAGAAGTTAGGCTTATGGAGAGAGCAATTTATTAAGGCAACAGCAAAAACAGGATTTCCTGTTCATAAACCAATTATTGATCTTACAAAGCAACAATACGATCAACTATGGAAAGGTGTTGGTAATGCAATGGGTATTGATGATTTCTTCAGAGAGGTTGAACAGAATTTATATAAAGTGCAATACCGTGTATTATTAAGCCGCTACCGTGGACGTACACAGTGCACTGATTGTGGGGGCTATCGTTTACGTAAAGAAGCTTTGTACATTAAAATTGCAGGCAAACATATTGGTGAGCTTTGCGAAATGCCCACGAAAGAATTAAAAGTGTGGTTCGATGAATTGAAGCTGAGCGAATATGATCAAACTGTGGCTAAGCGCATTTTAATTGAGATCAACAATCGTGTGCAAACCTTACTTCATGTGGGGCTTGGTTATCTTACACTTAACCGTCTTGCAAATAGTTTAAGTGGTGGCGAAAGCCAGCGTATACAATTGACACGTTCATTGGGGAGTAATCTTACCGACTCATTATATATTCTTGATGAACCATCTATTGGTTTACATCCGAGAGATACAGCTAATCTAATCACGGTATTAAAAGAGTTACGTAATCTTGGTAATACGGTTGTGGTGGTGGAGCATGATGAAATGATGATGCGTGAAGCAGATCATATTATAGATATGGGGCCATTGGCAAGTCACCTTGGTGGTGAAGTAATTGCGGAAGGCGATTACGATTCCATTATCAACAATAAAAAAAGTTTGACAGGTAAATACCTGAGTGGTGCACTCGAGATACAGAATTTTGGAAAACCACGTAAATGGAACAGGAGTATTAAAGTTGAAGGTGCCCGTCAGCACAATTTGAAAAACATTACTGTTGAGTTTCCTCTGAATGTATTGTGTGTGGTGAGTGGTGTGAGTGGTAGTGGTAAAACAACATTGGTTAAAAATATTCTTTACCCTGCGTTAAGTAAGTTGAAAGGTGAATTTGGCGACCGTCCGGGTATGCACAAACAAATAACCGGCGATATTGATTCCATTGCACAAATTGAAATGGTTGATCAAAACCCGATTGGTAAAAGCAGCAGGAGTAACCCTGTTACCTATATAAAAGCTTATGATGAAATTAGGGATTTGTATTCCAGTCAGCCATTGAGTAAAATAAGAGGCTTTCAACCAAAACATTTTTCATTTAATGTTGATGGTGGAAGATGTGATGCATGTAAAGGCGAAGGCGAACAGGTAGTAGAAATGCAGTTTCTTGCAGATGTACATTTAACCTGCGAAGTATGCGGAGGTAAACGTTTTAAAGATGAAGTGCTTGATGTAAAGTACAACGATAAAAATATTTTTGACGTACTTGAGATGAGTGTTGATGAAGCGATTGATTTTTTCAGAGCTGAAAAAGATCTCGTAAAAAAACTCATGCCATTGAGCGATGTTGGATTAGGCTATGTAAAGCTTGGCCAAAGCAGTGATACATTGAGTGGCGGTGAAGCCCAGCGTGTAAAGCTCGCATCGTTTTTAGGCCGAGGCAACGGACAGGGAAATATTCTATTCATTTTTGACGAACCAACAACGGGTTTGCATTTTCATGATATCAATAAATTGCTCAAGAGCTTTCATGCATTGATCGAGAAAGGACATTCTGTTTTAGTGATTGAGCATAATACTGATGTAATTAAGCGTGCTGATTGGGTGATAGATCTAGGTCCCGAAGCTGGTGATGGCGGTGGCGAAATTGTTTACACGGGTTTGCCTTCAGAAATGAGGAAAGCAAAAAATAGCCGAACAGGAAAATATATTGCTTAGTAAATGATTACTGTTTGATCTTGTCTTGTTCCTTTTGCATCAATAAGTACAACTCTGTAAGTTCCCTTTGCAAGATGACTGATGTTCATTTCAAGATTACCGGCTGAAGTATTTTCAAAATGAAATTGCTCAGCACGAACAGCATTTGAATTGAATAAAGAAACTGTAACTCCTCCCTGCAATTGTGTTGGATCAACTTGCAAACGTAAACGTGAAGAAACAGGGTTGGGATAAATTGTGAATCCTTTAGTTGAATAATCCTCTATTTTCTCGGTGTTCGAATAAAAATGTTCCCCTGTATAACCTTCGGCTTTTACACGATAATAGGAAATGCCGTTTGTTAAAAGGCTATCCAAATCAGAATAGATATTGGTTTGTTGATGAGTTTTGGCATTTTGTATTCTTATTGTTTTCCAACTGCGATTATCGATGCTTTTTTCCAAAGCATAAGACAGTACCTGGCTTTCGTCACTAACTATCCAGTTGAAAGTTGCTTGTTTGCGACCAGTAGTTTTTGCAGTGAACGATTGAAATTTAACCGGCAAAATATTTAATGCAAACCCTGCCGGCGATGCACCCGATAAAATGTCTGAATAGGCAGGGCCTACAATTGTTCCATCCGTATTACCCTTATATTTAGATACACCATTTATTTTGATGACCTCCGACGGACTCGAACCGGAAATAAATCCACCTGTGTAAACAAATATTTTTGCAGCAATACCGAGCTCAAGCTTTCCTCCCGAAGTGAACAGAAGTGTACCGTAAACTTTTATAACAATGTTTGGAAGAGAATTGTAAATATTGGTCTTTACTGAAATAGTATCACCTGCGGGAATAACTACTGTATCGCCATTTTGAGGAACTCCTGAGCTTGACCAGTTACTTGCTACATTCCAACCTTGACCAGTATTGGCAATGGCTGTTTTTGTAGTTGCTTTGGCCTTCATTAAGGCTGCAAAGCAAAGAAGAGTTATGAAAATGGGTTTCATAAGGGTTGGGATTTGGGTACTCAAAAATAAGGGTAAGCACTTATTAAAACAATAGAAGATACTCTGTGTTCTAAATAAGGGTAATAGTGCTTTTTGAATCAGTAGAAATACGATTTCTGTTGCTGATGTTGATATTATATGAAACAAAAAGCCCAACTGTTTAAACAGTTGGGCTTTAATTAATTTTAATTAAGGATGATCGTTTTAGCGCAGGCGGTCCATGCTTTTAATAAGCTTCTCGTCTTTTCGTACACCCAACCAGGCCAGAATAAAAAACAAAGGAATGATAAAACTTACGACAGATGTTAACGTGAAATTTCCCTGAACATACGTTTTGGTTTGCTGAAAATAAAGCAGGAGAACAACAGCCTGCAATACAATTCCCAGCCACGTTAATTGTATCTGAAGCTTGCGGTTCTTATACAAAAAGATAGTGATCAATGCCAACAAACCAACAGCAACACTTACTATCATCAAAAGGAAATCTGAGCTTCCTTTTAATTCTTCAAAAAGGTTATTGTCTTTATAGCCACTGTAAAACGTCAGCTTCAATGAAACAAATGAAGCAACTGCTGCGAGTAATAACCAAATGGACTGTATACGTTGAATCATAAATTAAGTTTAATGAAACGAAATTATCCCAATTCGGGATAAAGTGGAAACTGTTCCATAAATGCATTTACTTCTTTGCGAATGCCTGCGAGAATTGCCTCATCATCGGCATTCATCAAACTACGGTCAATAACATCTACCACAAAATCCATGTGCTCTTCTTTCATACCACGTGTGGTAATTGCAGCAACGCCCGTACGTATGCCACTTGTAACAAAAGCACTCTTATCATCAAAAGGCACCATGTTTTTATTTGTGGTAATATCAGCTTTTCCTAAAACGCCTTCTGCTTTTTTTCCGCTGATGTTTTTATTACGAAGATCGATCAACATTAAATGGTTATCGGTACCGTTTGAAATCAACTGGTATTCTCTTTTTACAAATGATGCGGCCATTGCCTGGGCATTTACCTGCACTTGTTTTGCGTAGGTAGTGAACTCATCGCTCAAAATTTCACCAAATGAAACTGCTTTTGCAGCAATCACATGTTCAAGCGGTCCGCCTTGCTGACCAGGGAATACTGCAAGATCAAGCAGGTTACTCATCATTCGGGTATTACCTTTTACATCTTTCAAACCAAATGGATTTTCAAAATCTTTATACATGAGGATAATTCCCCCACGTGGTCCACGTAATGTTTTATGCGTAGTTGACGTTACAAAATGGCAATGCTCAAATGGAGAACTCAACAATCCTTTGGCAATTAAACCTGCCGGGTGTGCCATATCGCACCAAACAAAAGCACCGATTTCATCAGCTACTTTGCGAATGCGTACATAATCCCAATCACGGCTATACGCACTTGCACCGCAAATGATCACTTTAGGTTTTACTTCACGTGCTTTCTTTTCAAGCATCTCGTAGTCAACAATACCTGTTTCTTTTACCACACCATAGAAATGTGGTTTGTATAGTTTACCGCTGAAGTTTACAGCCGAACCATGTGTTAAGTGACCACCCATGCTCAAATCAAGACCAAGAATATCATCACCGGGCTGAAGAATAGCGCTTAAAACTGCTGCATTTGCCTGCGCACCACTATGGGGTTGTACGTTAGCATATTCACAATTAAAGATCTCTTTTAAACGATCAATTGCTAACTGTTCAGTTTGATCCACAATTTCACAACCTCCGTAATATCGACGACCGGGATATCCCTCTGCGTATTTATTAGTAAGTACGCTACCCATTGCCTGCATCACCTGTAGTGAGGTAAAATTTTCAGAAGCAATAAGCTCGATACCATGACGTTGACGTTGTAATTCCTGGTTGATAAGATTGAAGATGGTTGTGTCCCTTTGCATGAGTGGTTTGTTCGTTTTATGAAGTGTTGCTGCTTCACAGTCCTTGGAAATGAAGGAAGTTACATCGATCTGTAACATATCACTCAACTAGTTCTGTTTGGCGGGGCAAAAATAAGCCCGTTGCAATTGTATAAAGAACTTTAGCGTTGTTTTTTATGAACAGAATTTAAAGATGCGGGGCTAACGATTAATTCAAAATGTGCTACTTTAGCCGCTTCGATTCGAGACCACGCTTACGATAGTTTGTTTTCTGTAAACGAAAATGGGCTGCCGTGGCAAATGAGACAATAGAAACGAACAAATGAAAGCAATCATTCCGGTGGCAGGCGCAGGTACTAAACTGCGGCCACATACATATACGCAACCCAAAGCGCTCATACCCATTGCAGGTAAAACTGTGTTGAGCATTATAGTTGAACAATTACAGGATGCTGGGGTAAACGAATTCATTTTTATTACAGGTTACCTTGGTGAAAAGATCCAGGACTACGTTAAAGAAACTTTCCCAACCATTCACAGCATATTCGTAAATCAAAGCGAACGCCAGGGACTTGGTCATGCAATTATGCTGACAAAAAATGCAGTGCAAAATGATGAAGTGATTATTGTTCTGGGCGATACTATTTGCGAATACAATATCAAGGATGTGTTGAGCAACAGTAAATCGATGCTTGCGGTAAAGAAGGTAGATGATCCACGCAATTTTGGAGTTGCTGAAGTTGATGAAGAAGGAAAGATCATGAAAGTGGTAGAAAAACCGCAGATTCCGAAAAGCAACATGGCGCTGGTTGGTATTTACAAGATCAGTAATTCTGCTATGATGTACGATTGCCTGGAAGCAAACTATCGTGAAGGTGTCAAGAACAGGGATGAATATAGTTTGACTGATGCTTTGCAATGCATGATTGAAAAAGGCGAACCTTTTCAATCGTTCAAAGTATTGAATTGGTTCGATTGTGGAAATAAAGATTCGTTACTTGAATCGAATGCTACTCTGCTGAAGAAATTTGGTACTTCTATTTCACCAGATCATCGTTTCGAAAATGTGATTTTGGTTGAACCGGTGAGCATTGGCAAAAACTGTGAAGTGCGCAATTCCATTATTGGCCCAAATGTTTCTGTGGGCGATAATACAACCATCAATTACTCCATCATTAAAGAATCGATCATTGGTTCTTATGCCGATCTGTTTGATATAGTTCTGGAAGAATCACTCATTGGCAGTGATACCGAGGTAAAAGGCGAAACAAGAAGTTTAAATATTGGTGATAACACAGAGATTGATCTTGGATAGTCCCAATCGCCTGATAAGATAATAAGCAAATTTGCTGATTATGTTTTCCAACCGCATTACACAACTCTTTAACATCGAAAAGCCAATCATACAGGCAGGTATGATCTGGGCAAGCGGCTGGCGTTTAGCCAGTGCCGTAAGTAATGCAGGTGGATTGGGTATTATTGGTAGCGGCAGCATGTATCCCGATGTTTTGCGTGAACATATTCAAAAATGCAAAACAGCTACAGCAAAACCTTTTGCTGTGAATGTGCCCTTACTTTATCCCGACATCGATCAGCTCATCAACATTATTATAGAAGAAGAAGTGAAAATTGTTTTCACCAGTGCCGGCAATCCAAAAACATGGACAGCACTTTTAAAGGGAAAAGGAATTACAGTCGTGCATGTAGTGAGCAGCAGCAAGTTTGCACTAAAAGCGCAGGAGGCGGGATGCGATGCAGTAGTAGCTGAAGGCTTTGAAGCCGGAGGTCATAATGGTCGGGAAGAAACAACAACAATGGTGTTAATTCCAGCTGTAAAAAAAGCGGTTCATATCCCTGTTATCGCTGCAGGTGGAATTGCAACCGGTAAGCAAATGTTGGCAGCAATGGTACTCGGTGCAGAAGGTGTGCAGATGGGCAGCCGCTATGTGGCAAGTGAAGAAGCAAGCAGTCATATCAACTTTAAACAGGCTGTGATCAACAGCAATGAAGGCGATACCGTTCTAACATTAAAGCAACTGGCGCCTGTTCGAATGATCAAAAATGATTTTTACAAACAGGTACAGCAAGCTGAGCAACGTGGCGTTACGAAAGAAGAAATGCAACAAATTCTTGGCCGGGCAAGATCAAAACGGGGAATGTTTGAAGGCAACCTCAACGAAGGCGAACTCGAAATTGGGCAGGTGAGCGCCTTGCTCGACGACATTTTACCTGCGGCCACAATTACCGAAAACATCTGGAAAGAGTTCAACGTAGCTTTGAACAATCCTCTTGGTTCAGCTTAATCAATTTTTAAGTGGTTTCGTTTTTCCATTAATTCCCTTAGCAAATTATCTCGTAGTTGAAGTTTTTGCTCAATTAATTCTTGCTGTTTCGGCAAAAGTACTTCTTCAGTTGGGGAAAAATCCGGCATCATTGGAACATCATGCAGCATAGGTACCGGGCCAGACTCCACCAATGCGCCCGGCGATGCAGAGTTGTTACATAGCATGCCACCGAAGCTGTCTTTTTTGTTCCATAAAAAACAACCGCCAAGGAAAACAACAAGTAAAAATCGTTTGAAGTTAGAAGGGTGATAAGGCATAACAAATATTTTAGCTAACTTACGATTTAATTCGTAGATTTGAATTCAAAGCCAGATTTTCAGAACATTTTAACAGGTTCGTTTGTCATAAAATTGATGAAAGATGTGTTATAAGTTCTGTAACTTTAGAGTCTTATCATCAACGTAAAACTATTGTTATGAAGAAACTACTCCTTGCTTCCATTCTCATGACAGGCGTTTCAATTAGTGCACAAGCGGCCGAGGAAAAGGGAAATGAAACCGGTTCTGTTCAAGGCGTTGTAATTGATGCCGAAACTAAAAAACCAGTTGCCAACGCTTCGTTTACAGCTTCCATTCGTAAAGCTTCTTTTCAAAAAGAAGTAACAACAGATGCAAACGGTAAATTTAATTTGAGCAATGTACCTGTTGGTGAGCACACCATTGTTATTGATAAGGTTGGTTATCGAGCAACAAAAAAAGAAGCAATTCTTGTGAAAGAAGGGTTGTTATTAAAAATTGAATTTGAAGTGATACCGGCCGAAGAAGAAATACATCAGCCGTTTACGGCACCTATTACCATTCATTCTTTTTAAAGTTTAAATAAAAAATCCCCCGATGTTTATCGGGGGATTTTTTTTGCGGTCAATCTTATGTTGATTAACCTTTACGAAACGCCCATTTGGCCATTTCTTTTAAGGTTACTTTCTTTCCATATAACAAAATTCCCGTACGATAAATTTTTGCGCTGAGCCAGGTGGTGAATAAAAAGCCCAGTATAATGGAGCCCATTGATAAAGCCAATTGCCACCATGGTACTCCGAATGGTATACGGGCCATCATTACAATAGGTGAAGTAAACGGAATTATGCTTCCCCACACTGCCAGTGAGCCTGACGGGTTTTGAATAGCATTGATCATAATAAAAATACCTAACACTATTGGCAACGTAATAGGCAACATGAGCGATTGTGCTTCCTGTGGATCTTCATTTACTACACTACCAACTGCAGCAAACAATGATGCATAAAATAAATAGCCAAACAAAAAGAAAAAGATAAAGCAAGGAATGATCAATCCCCAGTTTGCACTGGCCAACGTAGTTTTTGCTTCCAATACCTTTAATGCCATTGTATTGCTTCGTGCCATAGAAGGCATTGCTTCATTCATACTTTGCGCTTCAGCCAAAACCTCAGGTGAAATAAACAGGCTGCTTAATGACGATAATACAAAAATGAGTATGATCCAGAGAAACAATTGCGTTAAACCAACTGCTGCAATACCAATGATCTTTCCCAGCATTAACTGAAATGGTTTTACACTGCTCACCATTACTTCTGCAATACGGTTTGTTTTTTCTTCCATTACACCACGCATCACTGCTGTGCCGTAGATGAATAAGACAATATAAATGATAAAGCCACTTGCATAACCAATGCCAAGCGCCAGCATTTTATTGTCTTCTTTTATTTCATCGCCTTTTACCTGGTATGAACGATAATTGAGAGAAGATGCACTTTCGCTTTGTTGCTTAATAGAATCGAGAATACTGCGTGTTACACCACGTTCCATCAGCATTTTGTTCTCGTTTATTTTCTGCAATTGATTTTTGATAGCTTCATCGGTTGAAAGACCTAATTGCTTCTCGGTATATAAGCGAACTGAGTCCGCTTTTTGTGGAGTTGATGAATAGATGATCAACACTCCTTCGTAATCTTTTTCTTTATAATTACTTTTCGTTACTCCATCGGGGTAACCAAATGCCACCGAAGATCCATCTTTAAAATTATTTTTATACATGCCGCTTTGATCATCCACGGCTATTTTACGTTGCTGCTTACTATTTGCGCCAATAAAAGCTCCGCCAAACATGAGCGCAAACATCAGCAAAGGAAACAGGAATGTTGAAAGGAGAAAGGTTTTGTTGCGAACCCTTGTGATGTATTCCCGTTTTATAATGATCCATATCTTGTTCATATAATATTGTATTAAGCAGTAACGGTTTGGAATTGTCTTGCAGTAGGTGTGCCTTCAACCAGCCTGATGAAAATTTCATTCAACGATGGAAGAATTTCATGATAAGCCACAATCACACTTTGCTGGTTGATGAAGTGCAGAAGAATGTCGTTAGATTGATAACCTTCATTGATCTTAAGCGTAAGATTGTTTCCATCTTGCTTTACAATACTGAACGATGGATGCTGCAATGAGACCGGTAAACGATTTAATTCTGCATTAAAAATATGTTGCTTGAATTGTTGCTTTATTTGTTTCACTGAACCATCAAGAATCTTTTGTCCTTTATTCACCAATACAATATGATCGCAGATTTCTTCAACTTGCTCCATACGATGCGTACTGAATATGATGGTAGTTCCTTTTTTCGCCAGGTTAAAAATTTCATCTTTAATAAGATTACTATTCACGGGGTCTAATCCACTAAACGGTTCATCAAGGATTACTAACCGGGGTTCGTGAAGAACTGTGGTAACAAATTGCAGTTTTTGTCCCATCCCTTTTGAGAGGTCTTCCACTTTTTTATTCCACCAGCTTTCCATTTCAAATTTTTCAAACCATTCTTTCACTTTTGCAAATGCATGCTGTTTGTTCATGCCTTTCAACTGGGCAAGGTACATGGCCTGTTCGCCAACTTTCATTTTTTTATATAAGCCTCTTTCTTCAGGCATGTAACCTATATCTATTACATCATTAACCGGATCAAATTTTTTCCCGTTCAAGGTGATATTCCCTGCATCAGGATAAAAAATTCCTGTGATCATGCGGATCAAGGTTGTTTTACCTGCACCGTTTGGTCCAAGTAAACCAAAGATGGAGCCTTGCGTGATGGTGAAGCTGATATCGTCCACCGCCTTTTGAGAAGAAAAATATTTCTTCAGGTTTTGAACTTCTAAAATGGTACTCATATAGCAGTATTAGAGTGTTGATTGCACAATTTGTTACAAGGTAGTATAGAAAATTTTGCAGAAACTTTTTAATCGGACGAACGGTTCACCTGCAAGGCAATGATGTTGGCAATGCGTTCGCCATCCATTGCTGCACTCACAATGCCACCCGCATAGCCAGCTCCTTCGCCACATGGATAAAGTCCTTTGATTTGCGGATGTTGCAGTGTTTCATTATCTCTGGGAATACGAACCGGTGATGATGTTCTTGATTCAGTTGCTACCACCACCGCTTCGTTCGTAAAATAACCACGCATTTTCTGACCGAATGCTTTAAACCCAAGCCGAAGATCATCGAATACAAATGCCGGAAGAACTTGGCGGAGATCAGCGCTGTTAAGCCCGGGCAAATAAGAAGAATCAGGAAGTGAAGAAGATGTTTTCCAATCGAACATATCAACCATGCGTTGTGCGGGCGCCACAAATTTACCACCGCCTGCATCAAATGCTTTTTGTTCGATTGTTTGCTGAAATTTCATTAGCAACAACGGATCGTTTTCATCTGTTTGGATTTTGGAGCTTGGGTATTGTCTTTTAAAATATTCAACCGCATCGTTCACTTCTATTGTTACTACCATGCCGCTGTTGGCAAATGCATTATTTCTTTTCGATGGGCTCCATCCATTTACCACCAACTCTCCAGGTGATGTAGCGGCAGGTGCTATAATACCGCCTGGGCACATACAAAAACTAAACACACCTTTGCCTTGTACCTGTTCAACCAAACTATAAGAAGCAGGCGGAAGAAATTCATCCCGGACAGGACAGCGGTATTGAATAGAATCGATCAACGATTGTGGATGCTCAACACGAACACCCAACGCAAACGGTTTTGCTTCGATCAGAATTTTATTTTGATGCAGCAGTTCAAAAATATCCCTTGCACTATGTCCCGTTGCAAGGATCACCGCATCCGCATGAATTGTTGTATGATGATTAACTTCGATGCCCTTTAATAAATCTCCGTCGAGAATAAAATTGGTAAGCTTTGTTTCAAAATGAACTTCGCCGCCGCAACTTAAAATGAACTCACGCATAGCAGTAATGATATGCGGCAACTTATTGGTGCCAATATGCGGGTGACTTTGATAAAGAATTTTTTCTTCGGCTCCAAAACGTACAAACAATTGAAGAATACGATCAATACTTCCACGTTTGCTGCTACGTGTATAAAGTTTTCCATCACTGTAAGTGCCAGCGCCACCTTCGCCAAAACAATAATTGCTTTCCGGGTTTACTTCCCCTTGCTTGTTTAATTCAGCAAGATCTCTTCTTCTTGCACGTACATCTTTTCCTCGTTCAATTACAATTGGCTTAATGCCCAACTCGATCAAACGTAAGGCAGCAAATAAACCTGCTGGTCCAGCACCAACAATAACTACATGTTTACCAGCGTTGCTCACATTGTTAAAATGGAAATCAATAACATCTCTTTGTTGTGCAGGTTCATTAATAAAAGCTTTAACGGAGAGATTCACCCAGGCTTGTTTACTTCTTGCATCAATCGATTGCTTCAGAATATGAAATCCGCTTACAGAAGAGAAAGGAACATTTGCTGTAGCAGCAATTTGTTCCTGGATAGAAGAACTATCAGATGCTTGTGAAGGCAGTAAACGAAGCGAAATTTGTTGTGGCATGTGTGTCAGGCAGTTAACCTAAAAACAAGAATTGAGGCAAAGATAATTGTAATTTTTGTGCTGATAAATTATGTCTTTCATCAACAAAAAACATTTTTTTTGTGGCCCTAAAAACAGTTATCTTTCAATAGTTACAAAAAGCAAATGAGAAAGCTTACTTCCGCTTATAGTCTTATCATTTTATTGTTTATTTCTTTTTCCTGCAACCCTGTTTACAGATCTTCTTCTGTTCAGTATATCGATTACCAGGTAGATGGTCAACGTAAGGATTCCTCCATACAAAAATTTCTTCAACCTTATGCCGATAGTGTAAATGGTAGTATGAATACCGTGCTGGGGCAACTGACTGTTGATCTTGAGAAACGGCAACCTGAAAGCAATCTTGGAAATTTTATGGCCGATGCTATGAAAGCGATGGCAGAGAAGTATTACCAAACAACAGTTGATGCTGCATTTATTAATTATGGAGGCATTCGTTTAAATGTTATAAAGGCCGGCGCTATTACAAGAGGAAAGATTTTTGAATTGATGCCATTTGATAATATTATTATCCTGCAAAAAATAAAAGGCTCTGTATTGCAGCAATTCCTTGATCATATTGTTGGCAGGGGAGGATGGCCGGTAGCGGGTACTACCATGCAAATAAAAGATAAGAAAGCCGTAAATGTTTTGATCGCTGGTAAACCAATTGATCCAAACATGACCTATACAATCGCAAACTCCGATTATGTAGCTAATGGTGGCGATAATAGCGATATGCTCCGGACTATTCCGCAAATTAATAATGGGTTTTTGCTCCGAGATGCATTGATAGAGTATGTGAAGGCACTTACTCAAAAAGGGGAATCTATTACAGCAACCATTCAAAACAGGGTTACGAATGCTCAGTAGAAGAAAATTTATACAACAAACTTCGTTCACAACGGCAGCATTGCTGGCAGGTAAGTTTTCGTCGGCTGAAGAAGTAACTTCGCAGCGACTGGTAATTCTACATACCAATGATGTGCATAGCAGGCTCGATCCTTTTCCAATGGATGGCAGCCGTAACCAGGGGCTGGGCGGTGTGGCAGCAAGAGCAAACTTAATTAATGAGATCAGGGCTAAGGAAGAACATGTGCTTTTGCTTGATGCAGGTGATATTTTCCAGGGTACTCCTTATTTTAATATATATAAAGGTGAACCGGAAATAATCGCAATGCAAAAGATGGGGTATGATGCATGCACAATGGGTAATCATGATTTTGATGCAGGGCTCGAGAATTTTGCACTGCAACTTCAGCATGCAACATTTCCCGTTTTATTATGCAACTACGATTTTACTGCAACACCCATGGAAAATAAATCACTACCTTATAAAATATTTAAGAAAGGAAAATTGAAAATCGGCGTTACTGGCGTGGGAATTGAAATGAAAGGACTGGTGCCGGATAACCTTGCAGGTAACACCAAATATCTTGATCCTGTGCAAAAGTTAAATGAAACTGCATCGATGCTCAAACGTGAAAAGGATTGTGATATGGTGATCTGTTTGTCGCATTTGGGATACCAGTACCGTGAAAATGCAAACAAGATTTGCGATCTCATTCTTGCAAAAGAAACCGAAGATGTTGACCTGATCATTGGTGGCCATACACATACGTTCTTAAATGAACCTGTGTTAGTAAAAAATAAAAAGAGCGAAGATGTTTTAGTAAATCAGGTGGGTTGGGCCGGTATTCAGTTGGGAAGATTGGATTACGAATTTTTCAGATATAAAAAGAAAAATATGACGGGAGCAAAAGCGTTATTGATAGGTAAAAAAACAGGGGAATAAAAAATTTTTTTTTCCACAAAAAGTGTTGATATTCGCCTTCCCCCTCAAGTTTTTTCATGATATTTTCATTATGAAAAATTGCCAAAGAGACAAACAGGAACATTATTAACTCATTATATAAACTGCTTTTGGAACAATGACGAAAACGGCTGATCAAGTTTGGAAAAGTTGTTTAACCATTATTAAGGATATAGTAGAGTGGCAACATTTCAAAACATGGTTTGAACCAATCAAACCTGTGGAATTAAAAAATAAGATCCTTACCATTCAAGTACCCAGCCAATTCTTTTTTGAATATCTGGAAGAACACTATGTTACATTGCTTGGAAAAACATTGAAACGTGAATTAGGTAAAGATGCTAATCTGGAATATCGCATCATGATGGATAGTGGTAATAATAATAACCAACCCATCACTATGGATGTTCCGGGCCACGGATATAAAACATATACAAATAACGAAATGGATTTTCCGCTAGTGATAAGTAACCCCGTCAAGAACCCGTTTGTAATACCGGGCTTGAAAAAGGTGCAGATCGATCCGCAGCTGAATCCCAACTATACATTTGATGCTTTTATTGAAGGTGATTGTAACCGTGTTGCACGCAGAGCCGGTAAAACAGTTGCTGACAAGCCCGGGGCAACTTCTTTCAATCCACTTGTAATTTATGGTGGTGTTGGTTTAGGCAAAACGCATTTAGCACAAGCTGTAGGTAATGAAGTAAAACGTCAGCATCCTAATAAAGTGGTGCTATATGTAAGCTCAGAAAAATTCATTAACCAGTTTGTTGATCATAGCCGAAATAATGCTATCAACGATTTCATCCATTTTTATCAGTTAGTTGATGTTTTGATCATTGATGATGTTCAGTTCTTCAACCGTGCTGAAAAATCGCAGGATGCTTTCTTCGCCATTTTCAATCATCTCCATCAAAGTGGTAAACAGTTGATCCTGTCATCAGACAAACCACCGAAGGATCTTGAAGGTGTGCAGGAACGTTTGCTCAGCCGTTTCCGCTGGGGCCTTAGTGCCGATCTTCAAATGCCTGACTACGAAACACGCATTGAGATCCTGGAAAAGAAGATGAAGAACGATGGTTTGGAAATGCATAAAGATGTGGTAAAGTATATTGCTTATAACATCAATACCAATATTCGTGAGCTTGAAGGTGCATTAATTTCATTATTGGCACAATCCTCGCTGAATAAAAAAGAGATCGATCTTGATCTTGCTAAAAAAGTGCTTAAGAACTTCGTTAAAACATCATCTAAAGAAATTACTATCGACGCCATTCAAAAGATGGTGTGCGATTACTTTGATGTGCCTTACGAAAAACTGTTACAAAAAACACGCAAGCGTGAAATAGTGCAGGCCCGCCAGATAACAATGTACCTGGCAAAGACATTTACAAAGAATTCACTCAAAACAATCGGTGAACATTTCGGCGGAAGAGATCATACAACCGTGATTCACTCTTGCCAAACTGTAAAAGATCTGATGGATACCGACAGTATGTTTAAAGAAAGCGTACTGGAACTGCAGCAAAAAGTTCAGTTAGCTGCAATGTAATTATACCCAAAACCCCGACCAACTCATTTGATCCCGGATTTCTTCAAGAATCCGGGATTTCTTTTGGCACTTTAGCAGCTTACAACTATTTTTGCAACCCCTTTGGGGAAGTTGAACACGGCGGGAGGTAGTTCAGCCCGGTAGAATACCTGGTTTGGGACCAGGGGGTCGCAGGTTCGAATCCTGTCCTCCCGACTGAAAAAAGGCAATCAAGAAATTGATTGCCTTTTGTTTTTATCAATATCGATGAACCTACTTCTTATTTTGTTTTACTGTCATCATCGGTTTTGTTGACTTGTTTATTTTTCTGGTACTCTGTTGGCGTCATTCCAAACTGTTTAAGAAAGATTCTGCCAAAATTTGTTTGTGATCCGAAGCCAACCATATCTGCTACTTCATAAATTTTATATTCACCGCTGGTAAGAAGTTCAGCGGCTTTTTTTAAACGGGTAAGATTGATCAGTTCATTAGGAGTAAGCTCAGTAACCGATTTGATTTTGCGAAACAAACTTGTGCGACCCATATTCATCAACTTGGCCAGTTTATCAACATCCAGTGTATGGTCTTCAATATTTGCCTGAATAAGATGATTTAGTTTTTCAAAAAATACCTCATCCGATTTGTTGTGGGCAATTGTTTTGAGGTGCGCAAACGGAGTATTGACAAAATAATCTCTCAACTTGTTTCTATTATTCAGCAGGCTTGCAACGTGCGCCTGCAGGTATTCGGTTTCAAATGGTTTTTCTATATAGGCATCCGCACCAAGACTAAGACCCTCAATTTTTGCCTGCAGTGTATTTTTGGCAGTAAGTAATATAACAGGGATATGACTGTATTCAAAGTTTGATTTTATTTCTGTGCACAATTCAAAACCGTCCATTACCGGCATCATCACATCGCTTATCACCAATTGAATCGATTTGGCCGACAGAAGTTTCAATGCTTCAGCTCCATTAATAGCTGTCAACACCTCGTAATGCTCATCCAATTCGTCAGCAATTACTTCCAGTAGCTCCTTATTATCTTCCACTAAAAGAATTCTTGGTTTCATTGTTTGTTGTTTGTTGATCAATGGCTGACTTACTTATACTTCAGAGATATTAAACGGTAACGTGAGCGAAAAGCAATTCATATCGTTTATTGGCGATTCAAGCACGAGCTCACCATTATGCAATTGTGTAAGTGACAAGGCTAATGCCAAACCTATTCCCGAACCTGTTTGCGCTTCTGTTTCCGGAATGCGATAAAAGGGCTCGAATATTTTTTCTTTTAATTCGCCCGGAATAAGGTACCCATCATTTTTTACAAGAATAGTAAAAGACTGCTCGTTTTTGTATTGCGACAGTAGTTCAACGCTGGCTTTGCTATGCGCAAATTTGATGGCGTTGCTGATAAGATTATTAATGATCTTGTTGAATGCATCCACATCAATGTTTGCAAGCAATTGATCTTTGGGTATGGTAGTTGTAAAAGAGAGGCCGTATTCTTCCGCAAGATCAGAAAAATCATTGCATGCATCTTCTACCAGTTGGGTAACATTCGTTTTGACAAAAGAAAGATGGAATTTTTCGATTTCCGTTTGCCTGAAATCTAATAATTGATTGGTAAGTTCAATAAGTCGGTTAGTATTACGATTCATTATTTTCAAACTGCGGTCAAATTCTGGAAGTGCTTCGGCGTTTCTTGTAATTTTTGAAAGTGGAACTTTGATTAGGGTGAGCGGTGTTTTAATTTCATGTGCAACGTTGGTAAAAAAATCAATTTTTGCATCCAGCAATTCTTTGTTCTTCGTTAATTGCATCTCCATCATTTCTCTTTCCTTGGCAACTTCAAGTTTTTCAAATTTTCGTTTATTCTGTTCTTCGGTTCTGTTGATGTAGTAACGAATGATAAAATAAACGAGCAGAAGGGAAAGAATAAAATAGCAGATATAAGCATAGCTGCTCAACCACCATGGTGGTAAAATACGAATCAATAATTTTTTTTCAAACGGACTTGCATTACCATAACTATCAAGTGCCCTTATTCTTAAATGATAAGTTCCCGAATGCAGCTCGGCAAAATCGAGCCGCCTGTTTTTCTTCAGTGATACCCAATTGTTCCCGAGTTCTTCCATTTGATAAGCATACTGAATAGTTTCTGTTGCCGTATAGGCTAGCGCTGCAAAATCAATACTAAATGTCGATTGATTATGCGTCAGTACAATTGTATCTGTATAAATAATAGATGCGTTTAGTGGTGAGCCTTTTTTTCCTATGCCTATCTCCTGGTTCGAAATTTCAAAGTTTGTAATAAAAACGGGAGGGGAGAAGGTAGATTGTCGGAAATCTTTTGGATGAAAGCTAATTAATCCTTTTGTGCTGCCAAAATACATACGTCCATCTCCATCTTTAAATGCTGAACTGTAATTAAATTGATCACTGATCAATCCATTGGCAGTTGTAAAAACATCGGCTTTTCCTGTTGTTGGAATAAACCGCACAAGACCTTTGGTTGTGCTGATCCAGAGTTCGCCTGCAAAAGACTCAAGAATGGAGAACATAAAATTGCTGGGGAATCCGTTCGACGTTCCATAGCGGGTAAAATTCTTTGTCTGCCTGTTCCATTTGCATAAGCCATCTTCCGTTGTAAACCATAAGTTATTTTTACTGTCTTTGAAAACAGAATTTATACGGTCGCTGCTCAGGCTATTGACATCATTTTCCTTATGAAGAATTGTGCCACCCTTGCGTGTAGCCGGGTTATAAAAATGAATTCCTCTTCCAAATGTTGTAGCCCAAATAGTACCACTATCATCTTTCAATATACTTGTGTACCAATCCCATTCTGGAAAACCTTCTACTCTTTTTAATTGATCAGCTTTTCGATCATACCTGTAAATACCCAGTGTTGTTCCTATTAAAATGCTATCATGATTGATAGCATAAACACAATAAATAAAATTGCTCGATAAAACACTTCCGTTACCTACCTGGAAATGTTTGACAACTTTTCCCGTGCGAATATCCATTACATCTAATCCATGTTCAAAAGTGCCGATCCATAATTCGTTACCAGAAATTTCTAAACCATGCAGATTAAAAAACGAAAGGCTGCCTGGCTTTCCAGTTGCTGCATAATGTGTAATTGCACCGGTAAGTGGATTGTATTTGTTAAGCCCCGCATCTTCGGTACCGATCCATAAATGACCCTCGCTACTCTGTTTTATCTCTCGTACTACATTACCGCTAAGTGTGTGTTCGTTCCCTGCCGGAGTAAATTTTGTAAATGGAGTTGTTTGTTTTGGATGATAGTTAATGCCGCCAAAATAAGTGCCCACCCATATTCCCCCTTCTTTATCACTGCACATTGTTTCAATTGCATTGTCGGAAAGAGAGTAAGGACTGTTATAATTTTTTTCCAATTGTATGCCTTTACCGGTTTGCAGATCGTAAACAAAAATGCCCGCTGCTGTGCCCAACCAGAATTCATTTGCTGAAACTTGCAGAATCCTTTTTACGTAAAAGTTTGTTTCACGGTTTAAAGTGAGAGGTAAGTCGATGTATGTTTTTTTTACCGGATCTATCAATTTCACATCAGCGTTATTCGTGCCGGCCAATAGTTGCCCGTTGTTGGTTTGCACGATGGTTTCAATATACTTGTATTTTGTAGCATCTGTATTTTTAAACAACGGGATATTAGAGAAAGAACGATTGGCCGCATTATATTTTTTTAATTCACCTGTAGCTGTTCCCACCCATACATCTCCCTGTGGAGTTGCGCACACTGCACTTGCAATAAAGAATGTGGGATGATCAAAATAATCAAGTGCATTATTTGCCAAAGCGTATTTGCAAACTGCAAAGCCGGAGATAAACCATAGATTGCCTTTTGTGTCACCAGTAAGTTTAAAAACACTATGCTCTTTTGTGGAAGGTAAAAGTTTAAACTCTTCTGTTTTGTCAATGTATTGATACAAACCTTTGTCGGTACCAACATATAAGCGTCCTTGTTTATCCTCGTAGAGTGATTGTATAAAGTTGTTGCCGATGCTGTTGCTATCGTTTACATTTTTTCTAAACGTTTTAAAAGCATAACCATCAAAACGGTTCAAACCGTCTTTTGTACCAAACCACATGAAACCTCTTTTATCCTGTAATGCACAGATGACGCTGTTGTGAGAAAGTCCATTCTCCACCTGGTAGCGCTTGAAATAGTAGGGTTGCGCAAACAGCTGAAAATGAAACAGCAACAGCATGGATGAAACACATATGGCTCGTAAATAACGCAATAGTTACTTGTTGAAGGTTTAATTGATTTCAATAGAGCTGGGAATGCTTCTTTTGAAAATTGGTACTATTTGTTGAAATATCGGAATTTTTAGTCGAACTGAATAAATTAATATTTGTCAAATTTACACTTATTAATTTTTAACGACTAAAACGACTTGCTATGACCCCTACAGCCCTACCTTTTTTTATTTCTACCTGATGATTTGAATTTGTTCTGCATTCGGAAAGTTTCCAAAGGGTTTCTTTTCTGATGCGGTGTCTTATTCGAACTTTTTTTTGATCAGTATGCTTTATCGAAAGAGATGAGACATACAGGTTATGGTATCCCTATGTCCAACCGGCAACCTCTTACACCTGCTCGTTAACCAAAACGTACAAGGTTCTATTTTTTATTAATTAAACAAGTATTGATTGCTCATGAAAGAATTAGTAACTATTAAAGCTGGCAAAAGAGCTTATGCTTTATTAGCAATGTTGCTCTGCCTTTCAGTTACGCTCTTTGCGCAGGAGAATGAAATTACTGTAAAAGGTAATGTTCGTTCCGATTCTGCGGTGCTGCAAGGCGTAACTGTTCAGTTGAAATCTGATGCTAAGAGAGCTACTCAAACAGATGACAAAGGAAATTTCACCTTAAGGGTGCCTTCGCAAGGAACGCTGGTTATTTCAAGTGTGGGATTTGAGACACAGGAAATAGCGGTGAAGGGTCAAACTTCTATTAATGTAGTGTTGAAAAATGCCAGCGGTGCTCTTGGCGATGTCGTTGTTATTGGATTTGGTGGCACCAGGAAAAAAGAAAGTATGGTGAGCTCCATTACAACTGTCAACGTAAAGGAGTTAAAAGGACCAACCGGTAACCTTACTAATGCTATCGCCGGACGTATTCCTGGTGTTATTTCTTTTCAACGTAGTGGTGAGCCTGGTTTAGGTACCGATAACTCTGCTTTTTACATCAGGGGTTTGTCAACGTTTGGTACAGGTAAACAAGATCCACTCATTTTAATTGATGGTGTTGAATCATCACCTACTGATCTTGCCCGTTTACAACCCGATGATATTTCCGACTTCTCGGTATTGAAAGATGCTGCTGCAGCCTCGGTATATGGTGCACGTGGTGCAAATGGTGTTGTATTGGTGAATACAAGAACAGGTAAAGAAGGTGCAGCCAAGTTTTCGTTCCGTGCAGAAAATCGTGTGTCATCAAACACGAAGAATTTTAATATGGCTGATAATATTACTTATATGCAGTTAGCAAATGAAGCAGCGCTTACACGTTCGCCTCTTGCTATGCAGCCTTATACACAAAATAAAATTGAACATACAAAAGCTGGTGACGATCCTTATTTGTATCCCAACAATAACTGGATCGACCAGCTGATAAAAAAATATACCGTTAACCAAAGTTATAACCTCAATGTAAGTGGTGGAACAAGCAGAACCCGCTACTATGTTGCAGGTACTTACAACCAGGATAATGGATTATTGAAACTTGATCCCATCAATAATTTCAACAGTAACATCAAACTCAAAAACTATTCTATCCGTTCAAATGTAAACCTCAACCTTTCTGATAATACCGAATTGATCATTCGTATGTATGGTCAGTTCGATGATTATAACGGACCAATTGGTGGAGGTTCTGCAACATTCAATAATGCACTTTGGGCCAACCAGGTAATGTTTCCTGCAAGGTATCCGCAATCAAAGCTTCCCTACATTACGCATCCGTTATTTGGTTCTGCTAGAACGGTTGACGCAAACGGCTTGACTTCTACTTTGTATGTTAATCCTTATGCGCAAATGGTACGTGGTTATTCAGTATATAAAACATCTAATCTTCAACCACAGGTAGAGCTAAAACAAAACCTTGATTTCCTTACAAAAGGTTTGAGTTTTCGTGCAATGGGTTATTTAAGAAGATATTCTTTTTATTCTGTTGACAGAAGCTATAATCCTTTTTACTATTCAGCCATTGTTGATCCAACAACGCAGGATTATAATCTTACCGTGTTAAATGATGGTAGTGCAACATCTATTGGAACAGTAGGTACAGAATACTTAGGTTATGCAGAAGGTACAAAAACAGTTGACTCACGTTTCTGGCTGGAAGGATCAGTTACCTATAACCGTGTATTTAAAAAGCACAATGTTGGTGGTAACATCATTGCAGTAATTTCAAACTACGAAACAGGAAATGCTGGTAGCGTTACTGCTTCTTTACCGCAACGCAACCAAACATTATCCGGACGTTTTACTTATGGTTTTGATAACCGCTATCTTGCTGAATTCAACTTTGGTTATAACGGTTCTGAACGTTTTGCACAGAATAATCGTTTTGGTTTCTTCCCCTCAGCAGGTATTGCTTACCGCATTTCAAACGAAAGGTTTTTTGAACCATTGAAAAAAGTAGTGACTGATCTTAAATTCCGTGCTACATATGGTTTGGTAGGTAACGACCAGATCGGAAATATCAACGATCGCTTCTTCTATTTATCAAATGTAAATCTTAACGACGGTGGCTTTGGTGCATCGTTTGGCCGCAACGATGGTGCAGGTACTTATGGCCGCAATGGTGTTTCTATTTCACGTTATGCAAACGACGATATTACCTGGGAACAATCACGTTCAATGAACCTTGGTATGGATATGAAATTGTTTTACGATCTCAACATTACTGTTGATGTGTACAAACAATGGCGTTCACAAATTTTGCAGGCGAAGTCAACGGTTGAATCTGCTGCCGGCTTCTCTGCTATTCCTTCTTCAAACTATGGTAAAGCAGAAACACAGGGTATTGATGTTGCAATAAACTATCAACGTTCCATTGGTAAAAATGCATGGATGAATATAAGGGGTACACTTACTTACGCAACAAGCAAAGTAAAAGTAACGGATGAAATTGTTTATCCATCAAACATAGCATACCTCTCAAGAGCAAATCATTCCATCAGCCAAACCTGGGGGTTGATTGCTGAACGATTGTTTATCGATCAGAAAGAAGTAGCCAACTCACCGGTGCAATTTGGTGACCTTGGTTTATTGGCAGGTGATATTAAATACAAAGATGTAAATGGTGATGGTTTGATCAACAATGATGACATGGTGCCAATTGGTTATCCTCAACAACCTGAGATCATTTATGGCTTTGGTGCATCTTTTGGTATTAAGCGTTTCGACTTCAGCTTTTATTTCCAGGGTGCGGCACGCAGTTCATTCTTTATTAATCCATGGAACATTCAACCATTTTATTTGAATGGTGGTTATCAGAATAATTTATTGAAAGTTATTGCCGATGATCATTGGTCAGAAGATAATCAGAACCCTTATGCATTCTGGCCACGCCTCAGCACATGGAGAGTGAATTCAAACAATCAAACTTCTACATGGTGGTTACGTAATGGTGCTTTCTTACGCCTGAAAAGTGTAGACATGGGTTATACGTTACCTGATTTTAAAGCTTTGAAATTAAAAGGCACTCGTGTTTATTTCTCTGCTACCAATCTTTTTATACTCAGCGGATTTAAACTCTGGGATGTTGAAATGGGTGGCAATGGTTTAAACTATCCCATTCAATCTGTTCACAGCATGGGTGTGCAACTCAACTTTTAATTTAATTATTCAACAGTTAAGCAATGAATACAAAAATCAATCATAAAGTTGTAAACAGGAGAATGCTTTTTGCTGCAGCTCTTCTTGTTCTAGCAACAACATTTAATTCCTGCCGCAAGTATCTCGATGTGGTGCCGGATAATATTTCAACTATCGACAACGCATTTAAACTGCGTGTTGAAGCGGAGAAGTTTTTATTTACCTGTTATTCTTATTTGCCTAAGAATGGCGATGGCTGGTACAATGCAGGAATGGCTGCTGCAGATGAAATTTGGTTACCGCAAGATGATCAAACACACTGGCATGCTGCATTCCGTATTGCACAAGGTCAACAAAATGCTGCAGATCCTTACTTTAACGAATGGGCAGGCTGGAGAAAAGGCGGTACGGGCAACACTCGTTATGATCATCAGAAAATATGGAATGGCATTCGCAACTGTAACATCTTTTTAGAGAACATGGCTGATATGACCAAAGTGCCCGATATCAATCCTGCTGAGCGTTCACGTTGGATTGGTGAAGTGTTGTTCCTGAAAGCATTTTATCATTATTACATGTTGCGAATGTATGGTCCTATTCCACTCATTAAAGAAAATGTTGCCGTGGAAGCTGATCCTGCAAGTTCTTATGTAAAACGTGCGCCGGTTGATGAATGCGTTGAGACTATCACATCATGGCTCGATAGTTCAATCACCTTATTGCCTGCACGCATTCAAAATGAAAACACAGAATTGGGAAGAATTACGCAGCCCATTGCATTAGCTGTTAAAGCAAAACTGCTGGTGATGGCTGCAAGCCCGTTGTTTAATGGTAATCCTGACTTTGCAAATTTTAAAGATAAAGAGGGTGTGGCATTATTCAACCCAACACCTGATCCCGACAAATGGGAAGCAGCAAGAGATGCAGCAAAAGAAGCAATTGATGCAGCTGAAGCAAATGGCTTTGCACTTTACTATTATAAAAACGATATCCATAACCTTAGTACTGAAACAAAAACTCAATTGAATGTCCGCAATGCAGTTACTGAACGCTGGGGTTCTGAAACGGTATGGGGTAATTCACTCATGTACTTCCCCAATGAAGCATTGTGTATGCCTCCAATGACAAGAGGAAGTAACACGAATCGTTTTCAGTTGCAAGGTGTGTGGGCACCACCAATCAAAATTGCCAAAATGTTTTACACTTCTAACGGTGTACCAATTGAAGAAGACAAAACATTAAATTTTGCAAACTACGATCAACTGCGCACAGCAACAGCAGCTGAGAAATATTACATTGAACCAGGATTTGTAACCGCACGTTTAAATTTCGACAGGGAGCCACGCTTCTATGCCAACTTAGGTTTTGATGGCGGCATTTGGTATATGAAAGACGGTAACGCAACGGGTAGTGATATTGGTACTTACTATGTAAAGGCCAAGAACGTTGAGAGCGCAGGGTTTGGTCATTTTACCAACTGGAGTGAGACTGGTTATTTTGTAAAGAAACTTGTTAGCTGGCAATCGACAACCGCAGGAACAGCAGCACCTGTATGGCGTTCATATCCTTGGCCCGAAGTTCGTCTTGCTGATCTTTATCTTCTTTATGCAGAAGCAGAAAATGAAGTAAATGCCGGATCAGCCACTGCTATTTCATATGTTGATAAAGTAAGAGAGCGTGCGGGATTAAAAGGTGTTGTTGAATCATGGACAAACTTCTCTAGCACACCTGGCAAATATGCAACACAGGCAGGTTTGCGTTCAATCATTCATCGTGAACGTACATTGGAATTGATGTTTGAAGGTCAACGTTTCTGGGATCTTCGTCGCTGGAAAGAAGCGCCCGATGAATTGAACAAAGACATTACCGGCTGGAGTGTGCAAGGAAAAACAGACGGCACTTACTACAAAGAGAAATTCATTTTCAGTCAGCGTTTTGTTGCGCCACGTGATTACTTCTGGCCAATCGGCAATTATGATACACGTCGTAACCCGAACCTCGTAGAAAACCCAGGCTGGTAATCTGATTCTAACAATCAAGAAAAAAATTACAATGAAACTGATCAAACTAATAATTCCCTCTTTGCTTCTTACAGCATTCATTATTGCATCGTGCAGTAAAGAGCTGGAAACACACACGCCCATCAGCAACGATCCAACCGTTCCTGCACAAATAACTGAAGTAACAGTTACAAACGGAAGGGGCAAAGCAACGATCTCTTACAAGTTGCCAAACGATCCTAAGCTGATGTATGTTAAAGCTGTTTATACCATTACTACGGGTAAACAATATGAAACAAAAGCATCGTACTATAACAACTCATTGGTGGTGGAAGGTTTTGCCGATACACTGGAACATGAAGTGAAATTATATTCTGTAAGTCGTTCAGAAGTAGCATCACAACCTGTTACAGTAAAAATAAAACCATTGGCTGCCCCTATCTGGGATGTATACCGCAGTATAAAAGTGGAAGATGCATTTGGTGGTTATAATCTTACTGCAGTGAATGCATCAAAGGCAAACATTTCAATTATTGTAACCAAACCTAACGTGTTTAAAGAGTATGAAATTGATAACAACAAAACAGTGTACACAAATGTAGATAGTGTACTGTCAAAGATTCGTGGTCTTGATACAGGCAATTATCGTTTTGGATTTTTAGTAGTTGACAGGTGGGGAAATAAAACAGATACGATGTACAAGATCGTAAACCCGATTTTTGAAACGCAACTTGATCCATCTAAATTTTCAAGTCTTGTATTACCAGGTGATGCAAAACAGGTAACAAACGGAGCAGCTCTGCAGTTTGCATGGGATGGAAAATTGGGTTGGCCCTATACAAGTTTCACCGACCAGGTTCCTAGTGGCAGTGGTCCGAACATGATCACATTCAATACAGGTGTATTAGCAAAACTCAGTCGTATCTGGATTCGTCCCTTCCCTGAAGGAACACGTTTTTATTATCTCACTACCATGAAGCGTTTTGAAATATATGGTTCCGATAATCCAAACCTCAATGGTGCTTTAGATAATACGTGGAAGTTGCTGGGTTCATACACAGTGAAAAAACCTTCGGGTTTACCTTATGGTACTGACGATGCGAATGACCAGGCAACTGCAGCAGCAGGTTTTAGCTGGGAAATTGATTTGGCTGCACCAAAAGTGAAATATATCCGCATCCGTTGCCTTGAGAATTTTGCAGGGGGTACTGCGCAAAGCATTAATGAACTAAAAGTGTATGGCGATCCACGTTAATCATTCACAATAAAAATAAACACATGCAAAAACAATATAAAAAGCTTTCGGTGATCGCAATGCTGGTGCTTGCATTGGCTGCTTGTTCAAAGTGGGATGATTATAAAAAATATACAGAAGAAGGCGAAGTAATCTATACCGGCAAAATTGATTCTGTAAAAACATATCCCGGTAAACAACGTATAAAAATAACGGGCCTATTACCCGCCGATCCAAAAATTGCAAAAGCAAAAATTACCTGGAACGATGGAAAAGATTCTATTGAGTACGCCATCACAAAAGGAACGGGCATTGATAGCTTTAGCAAAATCGTATCGGTACCGGAAGGTATTTACAATTTCACCATTCAAACGTTTGATGCAGTTGGTAATAAATCAATGAAGGTGAATGCTGCAGGTACAGCATACGGTCCTAAATATGAAAGTGGTTTGAGCAACAGGGTGATAACACGTGCTGAATTAATGCCAAGCGGAAAAACTGAATTGGCCTGGGATAATCTTGATGCAGCTTCAGGTGCATTAGGTACCTGGGTGCGTTATACAAAAGTGGGGGATGTGGTGGATTCACTTTTTGTTCCGCTATCACAAACGTTAACAACGTTGAATAGTTTTAAGTCGGGAACATCGGTGATCATACGCACATTATATCTCCCGAAACCAAATGCGATTGATACATTCAGCAGTCAACAGCAAACAGTAGGGGTGAAATATGAAATCACAAGTCAGTATTTATCTAATACAGGACCGGGTTTTCAATATGCAACATTGGCTGGCAGATGGGGCACACTCGCTGCTCCGTGGATCACCAATGCAGCAGCAAAAAATAAAGGCGGTGTAAACGGAGGTTTTTCTTCAGATGCAGGTGGGGTTATTAATTGGGAAACATGGGATAATACTCCCGTTACCAATGGTATCATTTACCAGGCAACATCTTCGCCATTACCCGCAGGCAGATACATCGTTTCATTTGATGAATATTCGGAGCTCCAGGCAAATTCAACAATTTACTGTGTAGCGGCAGCAGGTGGAACGGGAATTCCTGTTCTTGCGAATCTTTCTACAGCCTTGGGATCTGTTGGTGCTTATAATGCTACACCAGTTGGAAAAACTTCGCCAAGCGCCACCGATACAAGAAGCTTTACGTTCACGCTTTCTGCTCCAACAGTAGTGTCAATTGGCTTCCTTGCTAATATCGTTGGAAGCGGTAACCCTGGAAGTTATATCCAGATAAAAAGAATTCAATTGTTTAGCAGCAATTAAATAGAATAGGGAAATGAAATTGGCTCCCACAAATTATTGTTAGGGTCATAATCGACAGAAAGGCCCCCATGTTTCTACAGGGGGCCTTCTTTATTCAAAATAAAAAATGATAAATAACAGAAAGAGATGTTGAAGAAAGTAGTTTGTTTAGTTTCAGTAACAGTTGTTATATGTGTAATGAGCACATCCTTGTATGCGCAAAAAACAAAAACGGTTTACAGCGACTCCGTTCCTTTTAATCCTATTATACGTGATAAGTTTACTGCCGATCCTGCAGCGCTGGTTTACAAGGATACGGTGTATTTATATACGGGCCATGACGAAGCACCAAGAGGCCAGGCACGTTATGTAATGAATGAATGGCTTTGTTATTCTTCAATCGACATGATCAACTGGAAAGAACATCCTTCGCCTTTGAATGTAAAAGCATTTACATGGGCGAAAGCCGATGCATGGGCATCACAAGTTATTGAGCGCAACGGAAAATTTTATTGGTATGCCGCTGTTGAACATAAAACCATCGGCGGTAAAGCAATTGGTATTGCAGTAGCTGATAATCCAACCGGACCGTTTACAGATGCGTTAGGCAAAGCTATTATCACAAACGATATGACGAAGACAACAGGAATATCATGGGATGATATTGATCCATCTGTATTCATCGACAAAGACGGGCAAGCTTATTTGTTTTGGGGAAATACTAAATGCTACTACGTGAAACTAAAAGAGAATATGATTGAATTTGAGGGAGCTATACAAGTTGTAGAAGGCTTGCCAAAATTTACAGAGGCACCGTGGATACATAAACGCAACGGCTGGTATTATCTTTCCTATGCTTACCAATTTCCAGAAAAGATCGCTTATGCCATGAGCAAAAACATCAATGGCCCCTGGCAATACCAAGGTATACTGAATGAAGTGGCAGCCAACAGCAATACCAATCACCAGGCAATTATTGAATTTAAGGGCAAATGGTATTTTATTTATCACAATGGTGTGCTGGCCGATCATGGTGGGTTTCATCGTTCGGTTTGTATCGATCGGTTGTATTATAATAAGGACGGAACGATGAAACGTATTGTAATGACGAGTGAAGGCTTGTTGAAAAAATAAGAAGGCATGCTTTGATCTTATTTAAATTCAAAAATCATTTAGCATTATCTATTACTAAAAGCATTAATTATGAAAAAGACTTTCGCTTTCCTTTTGATCTCGTCCGTTTTATTTACTTCATTTACGAACCGAAATGAAAATTTTTCCGCAACTGATATGATTGGTGTGTGGACAACCGGTGACCCAACCCATCTACAAACGTTTCATATAAAAGTGTTTGAGAAAAACGGAGATTATTACAATGTTGGTTTTGAAAATGGAGTGACGATCATGTCGCATAGAGGTAAATATGAAATAGTAAACAACACGCAGTACAGCGAACACGTCTCTGAACTATGGCATAAGGCTGTATGGGATTTAAGAGGAAAAAAGTTTATTAATCAGTACAAGTTTAGTGAAGACAAAAAGAAACTCTTTCTTAGTGGGGTCGTTTTTTCAAAGGATGGTAAAGATTCTTTGAAATGGGCGCATGTGTACAGTAGAGTTGAAATTCCTGTAGCCGATTAACATCTCAATTACGATATTCGTATCAAAAAATATTCTCCCAACAACAACTTGTATGAAGAGAGCCTGGATGAGTTTAATCAGCTGTTTATTTTTCACCTGTCTGCTGTCGGCACAGGAAAGACGAAAGCCCGAGGTAAGAAAAAATGTTCCGCTCGATTCAATTGTATTGAGCGATCCGTTTATCCTTGCCGATGCAAAAACAAAACTGTATTACTTGACAGGCACCGGTGGTGCATTATGGAAGAGCAAAGATTTAAAGTTGTGGGAGGGGCCCTACAGAATTGCTAAAACAGATTCCATTTCGTGGATGGGGCCTTCACCAATGATATGGGCTGCAGAAATTCACTCCTACCAAAACAAGTATTATTATTTCGCAACCTTTACCAACAGGAATGTAAAAATTGATACGGTGAACGGTACTGCAATTGAACGACGTGCATGTCATGTGCTGGTGAGCGATGAGCCGGATGGCCCTTATGTGCCAATGAAGGATGAAGTTTATTTGCCAGCCAACATGCCAACACTAGATGGCACATTGTGGATCGATAAAGATGGCAAACCTTACATGGTTTATTGTTACGAGTGGTTGCAAAACTTAAATGGTACGATTGAAAAAATAGAATTGAAAAAAGATTTGAGCGGAACTGTTGGCAAGTCAACTTTATTATTTCGTGCAAGCGATGCACCATGGAGTCGTGAAAAAGATGCGAATGGAAATGATAAACCCAACAAAGTAACAGATGGGCCGTGGCTCTTCGAAACAAAAACAGGACGATTGGGAATGATCTGGACAAGCTGGATCTACGATGTGTACACACAAGGTGTTGCTTATTCAACAAGCGGTACACTCGATGGTCCGTGGGTGCAGGAGAAAGAGCCGATTACGCCGCCCAATTTTGGTCATGGTATGCTGTTCCGCACGTTTGATGGTAAGTTGTTGATGTCGGTACATAGCCATAAAGAAGTGAATGGACGCTATCGTCGTATTCCGCATTTGTTTGAAGTGGATATTTCAAGCGATCGTTTAATAGTTGGTAAATGTTTTATTCCTTAATTCTGCTGCATGTATAGAATTCGCTTTGTGTTGTTGTTTTTAGTTGCGCAATGTTGTGTGCATGCAACTGCACAAACTGTAACATTTACCATCGATCTGAAACGTACTGCACAAACCATCGAAAACATCGGAGCATCAGGCGCATGGTACAGCGAAGAAATCGGTAAGTATTGGCCCGATGAAAAGAAGGAACGCATGGCTGAGCTGTTGTTCAGTAAAGCATTCGATTCTTCTGGTAATCCTTTGGGCATTGGCTTATCGGCATGGCGTTTTAATATTGGTGGTGGAACGTTTGAGCAAGGCGACAGCAGCGGTATCCGTAATACGTTTCGCAGAGTAGAAAGTTTTCTTTCAGCTGATGGTACCTACGATTTTACAAAGCAGCAAGGTTATGTGTGGTTCACAAAGAAAGCTGTTGCATATGGCGTGAAGGATCTGATTGCATTCTCCAACACGCCACCTGTACAATTCACCAAAAATGGACTGGGCTTTCGTACACAAAAAGATTTTGTTACGAATTTAAAGGACGACCAATACAGTGAGTATGCAGGGTTCTTAGCAACCGTAATCAAACACTTTAACAAAGAAGGAGTTCAATTCAACTATATCAGTCCCGTTAATGAACCGCAGTGGGATTGGTCGGCAAAGTTTGGGCAGATGAACCAGGAAGGTTCGCCCTGGCATAATAAAGACATTTATAAAATAGCGGTGCAGCTCGATAGTGCATTAACTGCTCAACAACTCACTACAAAAATTCTTATCACAGAAGCCGGAGACTTAACTTATTTGTACAGTGGTAACAATCATGCATCGAAACAGCTGCAACAGTTTTATGCAAAGGATAGTAAATTGTACCTGGGAAATCTGAAGCATCTCCATAAAGTAATAGAAGGCCACAGTTACTTTACTGATCATGGTGATGGAAACATCATCAACGTAAGAAAAAAAGTAAACGATACTGCTGCGAAATACAATGTTCCCTTCTGGCAATCGGAGTACAGTATGCTGGGCGATGGTTATAAGGAAGGATCGAAGGAACGACGATCGTCAATGGACTGTGCATTGTTTCTTGCAAAAATGATTCATCATGATTTTACAGTAGCCAATGCAACTGCCTGGCATTTCTGGAATGCATGGGAGCCTGGCCGTGCAGATGCAGAAACACGTTACAACTTAATTGCTTTGCGCAATATAGCTGATCCTGCAAAAGCTGACTATACTGTCACAAAAAATCTTTGGGCACTGGGGCATTACAGCCGTTTTGTGCGGCCGGGTATGCAACGTATTGTTATAGAACGAAACGATGGATTGAGTTTATTGCAACAAGCGCAGGATGTCATGCTATCTGCATTTGCAAATAAAACCACTGCAACTTTCGTGATCATTAATTATAGTTCTTCCTCAAAAACACTTGATCTCAGCCTTCCAGGAGTTAGAAAACTGAAACAAATTCAGCGTTACAACACTTCTGCTGCTTCGGGCGATGACATGAAACCTTCCCCGCTACATTCAATGAAAGGAATTGAATTACCGGCTCGATCAATAACAACATTGGTGGTTGAGTTTTAGCAATCACTTGTAAGTTTTCTTTACTCAGAAAGTAGCCATTTCCCGTCCATGCTGTACTATTTCGGTATTGTTCGTCAATGTGTTGGCTGCTGGTGGTAAAATAATCCATCAAATCAGTAAAACCTTCCATTGAACACCCCGGCAGGCTGGTTTACCTTGAACTTCAGATTAAACGGCTGATTTTGCCCTTTTGCAAACAGCCTGTTTTTAGTAAAACTGATTGCAGCCAGCTATGTTTATACAGAAGTATTTCGAGGAATTTAAACTCAACGATGTTCGCCAAACCAAGGGCCGCACTATCACCGAAACTGATATTGTGATCCACGCCGGTCAATCAGGCGATTTTTTCCCTCATCATATGGACGAAGAGTGGTGCAAAAGTCAACCGTTCAAAAAACGTATTGCACATGGCACGCTCATCTTCACAGTGGCCATTGGTCTTACTGCCGATTTTATTAATGAAGTGAGTATGACGTATGGTTATGAACGCCTGCGTTTCATTAAACCCGTATTTATTAACGATACTATTAAAGTAACAGTAACCATAAAAGATCTGAAAGAACATAAGAAACCGGAATTTGGTTTAGTAACTGAATTGGTAGAATGTTTTAACCAGCAGAACGAATTAGTGATGCTTTGCGAACACATCTTAATGGTTAAAAAAGCAAACAGCTAACGATGGCATCAATTGTATTAAACGGAATCACGTGGGGACATAGCAGGGGTATTACTCCGCTGCTGGCTGTTTCGCAACGCTATTCCGAATTGCATCCCGATGTAGAGATCAGGTGGAAGAAAAGAACCTTACAGGAGTTCGCCGATTTCCCGATTGAAGAATTGACGAAAGAATATGACCTGCTTATTATCGATCATCCGTGGGTGGGTTGTGCCGATGCAACAAGATGTGCGTTACCGTTGAATGAATATTTATCAGCTGAATATTTACGTGATCAACAGGCAAATTCAGTTGGTCTTTCACATATCAGTTATAACTACAATGGTCGCCAATGGGCATTGGCGATTGATGCAGCAACACCGGCTGCCAGCTATCGCAAAGATCTGTTGATTGATGTGCCGCAAACATGGAACGATGTGATCGATTTAGCGAAGGATGGAAAAGTGGCAGTGCCCGCTATCCCTATTGATCTGCTCATGAACTTTTACACATTTTGTATTGCTCATGGTAAAGAACCTTTTCAAACCGAAGATGAGGTGATAGATGCAGCAACAGGTATAAAGGCTATTGAAACAATGAAGGAATTGTATACGGTGGTAGATAAGAAAATGTTCAACCGTAATCCTATTGCAGTAGCAGAATTGATGAGTACAACAAACGATTTTCTCTATTGTCCGTTTGCATACGGTTATTCAAACTATTCACGCAAAGGATATGCACAAAACCTGTTGCATTATACCGATGTGGTTTCTTTTAATGGAAAACGATTAAGAACAACCATTGGCGGAACAGGCATTTCTGTTTCAGCTTTTAGTGATCATAAAGATGTGGCAGTTGATTTTGCTGCGATGGTAACGTCAGGTGAATGTCAACGTACAATGTATGTGCAGCATGGCGGACAACCAGGGCATCGAAGTGCATGGACAGATGCTTCAGCCAATCATTTAACCAATTACTTTTTTACGCAGGTATTGCCGGTGATGGACAATGGTTATATGCGTCCACGTTACAATGGCTACCTGCATTTCCAGGATCATGCAGGCGATCCGTTGCAGGATTGTTTGGAGTATGATGGTGATCCTTCAAAAGCTTTAAGAGAAATGAATAAACTATACCAACAAAGTCTTTCAAAACAAACTGAAGTAACAGCATGAGTGCATTGCCATTAAACGGAGTTGTGGTGCTGGAGTTCAGTCAGTATCTATCAGGCCCATCGGCTGCTTTGCGTTTGGCCGATCTTGGTGCAAGAGTCATTAAGATCGAACGTCCGAACACAGGAGATGCTGGTCGTAAATTGGCGATTAAAGATTTGTGGGTTGATAATAATTCGTTGTTGTTTCATACCATCAACCGCAACAAAGAAAGTTTTACAGCAGATCTGAAAAACCCGGAAGACATTACCATTCTTAAAAAACTCATAGCAAAGAGCGATGTGTTGATCCATAATTTTCGTCCTGATGTTATGGGTAAAAATGGACTTGATTACAATACAGTTCAACAGATCAATCCACGATTGATCTATGCAGAAATTTCTGGTTATGGCAAGAAAGGTCCGTGGAAAAATAAACCCGGTCAGGATCTGTTATTACAATCAATCACAGGATTAGCATATACAACTGGTAACGGTACAAATGGTCCTGTACCATTTGGTATTTCCATTGCCGATATACTTGCGGGCTCTCAGTTAGTGCAGGGAATTTTAGGTGGATTGATCCGTCGTTCAAAAACCGGAAAAGGTGCTTTGATAGAAGTGAGTTTAATGGAATCGTTACTCGACTTCCAGTTTGAATTGCTCACCACATATTTCACCAATAATCAGCAACCATTAAGAAGTAAAGTAGCGAATGGTCAGCCATTGTTGAGTGCACCTTATGGTGTTTATCAAACAAAAGATAGTTATATCGCTATTGCCATGATGGATATTCATGTGTTGGGCGATACAATTGGTTGCGGAGCATTAAAGCATTTTGCGAAAGAAGATGCATTTGCATTAAGGGATGAAATAAAAACTGTGTTGGTAGAACATCTGCAAACTAAAACAACAGCATCATGGTTGGTTGCTTTGCAGGAAGCCGGGCTGTGGGCAATGGAAGTATTGAATTGGGATGAAATGACCGATCATGAAGCTTACCAGGCATTGCAGATGGAACAAACCATTCACGCAGGAGATAAAACGATCGTAACTACAAGATGCCCTATCCGCATCAATGGTAAACGATTAACAGCAGACAGACCGGCTCCGCAGTTAGGCGAACAGAATGAAAAGATCAGGAAGGAGTTGGAAGAAGTAGTTAGCCGATAGTTGTTAGTAAATAGTGTTTTGTTACGAGTTAAGTGTTACGGGTGTGTTTTCATTCACCATTAACGATTGACCATTCACAATTAAACAATGAAACTTTTAGAAGACATATTAGTGATCGATTTCAGCCAGTTTTTGTCGGGGCCTTCAGCGGCTTTGCGACTGGCCGATATGGGTGCACAGGTGATCAAGATCGAACGACCAGGCAGCGGCGATATCTGTCGTGAGCTGTATGTGAGCGATGTGATGATCGAAGGTGAATCAACAATTTTTCACGCCATCAACCGCAACAAACAAAGCTATGCAGCCGATCTTAAGAACGACTGCGATCTGCAAAAAGTAAAACAATTGATTGCTAAAGCAGATGTGGTAATGCATAATTTTCGACCCGGAGTAATGGAACGAATTGGTTTGGATTACGAAACGGTGAAACAGATCAAACCCGATGTTGTATATGCAGAGGTGAGTGGTTATGGAGTTGAAGGTCCGTGGAAAGATCTGCCAGGGCAGGATCTCTTATTGCAATCTGTTTCAGGATTAACATGGCTCAGCAATAATAACGATGAAAGTCCCACTCCAATGGGTGTGGCTGTGGTTGATATCATGGCAGGCACACACATTGCACAGGGAATATTAGCAGCTTTATACCAGAAAGCTGTAACAGGCGAAGGTGCATTGGTGCAGGTGAGTATGCTGGAAAGCATTCTTGATTTCCAGTTTGAAGTGTTGACCTGTTATTACAACGATGGACGGCAATTACCGGTGCGTGGTGCAGTGAACAGTGCGCATGCCTACATTGCAGCACCTTATGGTATTTATAAAACAAATGATGATTACATTGCATTAGCAATGACCAATATTCCAACACTTGCAAAGCTGTTGGAATGTGAGCCGTTGAAAGAGTTTATCAACAGCAACGATTGGTTTGCCAAACGTGATGAAATAAAATTGATACTGGCTGGTCATTTAAAAACAAGACCATCTGCTCAGTGGCTGAATATTTTAGAGAAGGCAGATATCTGGTGTGCACAGGTAATGGATTATGACCGGTTGGTGAAACAGGAAGGTTATCGTTCATTGGAAATGGAAGTGACGGTAAAAACAAGCAACGGTATTTCAGTGACCACTACACGTTGCCCAATTAAAGTTGATGGTGAAATATTACCTGCTGGAAAAGGTGCACCGTTATTAGGCGAGCACAATAAAGAAATAGAATATCAATTCGGCATAAAAGAACAATTGCAGACGGTTATTAAATGATCATTTGAAAAGAATGCGGCTTGCTGATACACATGTTCACATATGGGATTTTAACCGTGCAGAATATGCATGGTTAAAAGGCAACACATCTATACTCAATCGAACTTATAGTATTGAAGAACTTGAAACCGAACGAAGCAACATTGGCATAACGAAAGGTATTCTTGTACAGGCCGCTAATAATTTTGAAGATACGGATTGGATGTTGCATGTGGCCGATAATACTCCATGGATTGCTGGTATAGTGGGATGGTTACCGTTAACAAACCCCGATGCAACATTAAAAGCTCTTCATAATAAATACGGCAAAGAAAATTATTTTAAAGGCGTTCGTCATTTGATACATGATGAACCAGATGCAGAATGGTTATTGCAACCACAAGTGATTGAAAGTTTGCATATCCTGGCCGATCACAATATTCCCTATGATGTAGTTGGTGTTTTACCGGAGCATATTGAAACTGCTTTAAAGGTTGCAGCAAAAGTTCCGGAATTAAGAATGGTGTTCAATCATTTGAATCAACCACCCATTGCAACAAAAGAAAAATTCGGGAAGTGGGGTGAGCTGATGAAAGAAGCAGCAAAGCATAAAAATTTTTATGCAAAAATTTCAGGACTCGGATTAACAGCAAAAAAGGCTGATCAGTGGAAGAGTAATGATATAAAGCCTTATGTTGGTTTTGCAATAGAACAATTTGGAACAGATCGTTGCTTTATGGGCGGCGATTGGCCGGTTTCATTACTGGCCGGTTCTTACAGCAACACCTGGAAAAACTACAAACAAGTAATTCACGAATTGGTTGACGAGAAAGCAGCAGGAAAAATATTTTATGATAATGCTGCAAACTTTTATTCCTTTTAATCCATCTGCATAAGAATATGGAAGTAGTTAACGGAGTTTTGTTTCATGCCATTGGCGCTTCAAGCGCATCGCTTTGCTATACACCGCAGAAAAAAGTAAAAGGATGGAGCTGGCAAACTTACTGGTTGGCTCAGGCAGCAGTATGTTGGTTATTGTTGCCATTACTTGTTGCGTACATCACTATTCCCGAAATTTTTACTGTATTAAAGGAAGCGCCTGCATCTGCAATGCAGCGTTCATTTTTACTTGGTATTGCATATGGTGTGGGTGGTACTGCTTTTGGTATCGCTATACGCTACGTCGGTTTTTCATTGACCTATGCTATATCAGTTGGTATCAGTTGCGTGTTAGGAACTTTGTTGCCGCCGTTGGTTGCAGGCACATTAGGAGATATTCTTTCAGGAACAGGTGCCGGTTATTTAATTAGTGGGGTAACCATGGGTGCAATTGGTATTGCTGTTTGCGGAATGGCAGGCCGCAGTAAAGAAAAAGATATTGAACAACAGGTAAAGACAGAAACTGTTTTTTCTTTAGCGAAAGGATTACCGCTTTGTTTACTCGCAGGTGTGTTATCTGCATTGTATGGCTTCTCGTTAAATCAAGGTCAGCCAATTGCAGATGTGGCAGCTAAATATGGCGCAGGAAATTTTCAAGGTAATATCATTTATATTTTTTCGAACACAGGTGCATTCATCAGCACGTTGATGTATTGCCTGTATTTGCATCGGAAAGAAAAAACATTTTCTGAATATACTTCATCAGGTGAGAAAGGATTAGGATTGAATTATCTTATGTCGATATTGACCGGCTTTTTATGGTATGGCCAGTTTTTCTTTTATGGTCTTGGTCATGTGCGCATGGGTAAATACGAATTCAGCAGTTGGGCCATTCATATGATCCTGCTGGTGTTGCTGAGTGCAATTACAGGTTTGTTGATGAAAGAATGGAAAAACAGTAGTAGTAAAACGATTCGTTTGCTGGCAGTGGCTATTGTGATATTGATTACCGCAGTTTTATTATTAACACAAGGAAATAAGTTGGCGGAGTAGAGGCCTCCCCAAACCCCTCGAAAGGAGGGGCTTTCGACTCTGAAATTTTTAAAACGCTAAGAAATGGAAACATTATTTATAGCAACAATAAAAACAAATCAACAGCACTTTGAAAGCAAGGGCTGTGCTTTGATTTCCTCCCCTTTGGGGAGGTTAGGAGGGGCTTGGGTTTTATGACAGATCATCAAAGAGATATTGCTTCCGCACAATTGCCAATTTATATCATTGGTGCAGGCGGAATTGTAAACGCTGCTCACCTGCCTGCATACATGTTGGGAGGTTTTCTTGTGCAAGGTATTTGTGATATTGATCCCGTAAAAGCACAGGCAACGGCTGAACGTTTTGGTATTAAACAAGTATTTGATAGCCCTGAAGAATTGTTGCAACAGTTGCCTTCAAACGCCATCATTGATATTGCAGTGCCCGGTCCTGCATTGATTCCCTTGTTGGAACAATTGCCTGATGGTGCAGCTGTGCTGTTGCAAAAACCAATGGGTGAAGACCTGGATGCAGCAAAAAAGATATTATCAATTTGCAAGGAGAAGAAACTGAATGCTGCCGTTAATTTTCAATTACGTTATGCGCCATATATTCTTGAAATGAAAAAGATGATGGCGGATGGTTTGCTTGGTGAAATCAACGATATTGAAGTAAACGTAAATGTTTACACACCCTGGCATCTATGGGATTTCTTAATGGCATCGCCAAGAGTTGAAATTCTCTATCACAGTATTCATTACATCGATCTTATCCGACACATACTTGGGAATCCTAAATCGGTGTATGCAAAATCAACCAAGCACCCGAGCATGCCGGCATTGGCATCAGTACGCAGCAACATTATCATGGACTATGGTGATATGATACGTGCAAATATTCTCACCAATCATTGTCATAACTACGGCACGCCCAAACAACAATCTTACATAAAGTTTGAGGGAACAAAAGGTGCGGTGTTGATCAACTTTGGTGCGCTCATCAACTATCCACGAGGTGAAGCAGACAATTTTGAGTATGTGTTTTTGGAAGAAGGCAAAGAACCTCAATGGCAGGAAAAGAAAATTGAAGGCAGTTGGTTTCCGCATGCATTCATTGGTAGTATGGAACAATTGATGCTTGCTGCTGCAGGCAAAATTGAAAAGCCCGACAATGCAGTTGAAGACTGTATACATACCATGGCATGTACCGAAGCTGCATATATCAGTTGTGAAAAAGGCGGCATACAACCTGCAGAGCTTATTTAATTTTTCGAATCAATTACAAAATGATCAAACGAATAACAATTGCAATAGCATTATTTATTTTCTCGCAGGAATTGTTTGCACAACAAGTTGCGTTCCCCGGTGCAGAAGGTTTTGGTAAATATGCAACAGGCGGAAGGGGCGGACAAGTAGTTGCAGTAACTAATCTCAACGATAGTGGCGAAGGAAGTTTCCGCTGGGCATTGGAACAATATCCCGGCGAACCGTTGACAGTAGTTTTTGCAGTATCGGGTATCATCGAACTGCAATCAAAAATTCAGATCAAACGATCCAACTTAACTATTGCCGGACAAACCGCTCCAGGTGATGGCATCTGTTTAAAAAATCAATCACTCATTTTGAATGGTGCTTCTTCAAAAGGCAATCATGGCAATATCATTATCCGTTATATCCGTTCACGCCCCGGAGGCACACTAAAAACCGGTTTGTATGGTTTTGATATGGAGAACTGTCATGATGTAATTGTTGACCACTGCAGCTTCAGTTGGGCTAATGAAGAATGTGCAGCCATGTACGATACAAAAAATGTAACAGTGCAATGGTGCATTGTTAGCGAAGGATTATATGAAGCAGGTCATCAGAAAGGCCATCGTTCATATGGTGGTGTGTGGGGCGGACAGTATGCTTCTTATCATCATAATTTATTGGCGCATCTTAATAGCAGGGCTGTGCGTTTTAATGGCGCAAGAGCTCATGATACTATTGCCTTGATCGATTACAGGAACAATGTCATCTACAATTGGGGCAATGCCAATGCTGCTTATGGTGGTGAAGTGAATATTGCAGGTGGTGTATCGCAGGTGAACATCGTTAATAATTATTATAAGCCTGGTCCGGCAACTTCTTCCGAATTAAAATTTGTTAATGCATCTTATCAAAAAGAAGTGAGCAAAGGCACAGGTCAATGGTTTGTGGAAGGTAATATCATGGAAGGCGATAGAGCATTGACCAAGAAGAATATAAACGGTGTTGATCTGCAAGCACAAGGTTTCCCTTCACATGCTATTTCTGAAAAAGCATTTTCTGTAAACATTGCATTGCCTGTTGAAACAGCAAAGGAAGCGTATGAAAAAGTGTTGCGTTATGCAGGTGCCATTTTCCCGAAACGTGATGCAACAGATGAGCGTGTGGTAAATGAAACAAGAACGGGTACTGCTATCGGTATAGGGTCATTTGCTAAGCCCGGTATTATTGATAGTCCATTAGCTGTTGGCGGCTGGGCCGAATATAAATCTGCTCCTGCACCTGTTGATACAGATAAAGATGGTATGCCTGATGCATGGGAAACCAAAAAAGGATTGAATCCCAACGATGCTTCCGACAGAAACAAGACAGATGCCAGCAATTATACCATGCTGGAAATTTATTTAAACGAATTAGTGGAAGTGAAATAATATGAAGCAGATTCTTTTCATCCTGTCAATAATTGTTTGTTCGGTTGTATCGGCACAGGTGACGTATGAAAACAAGCAATCATCTGCACGAACAAATTTTGGTTTGCAGAAACTGAAAGCAACCATCGATCAATTGAAACTTAGTTCAGCAAAGCATAGTATTGTGTTGCTGAAACAGGCAAACGGAAAGAAAGAAGGATTTACGATTGAAACAAAGAATAACAAAACAACCATCACGGGTAACGATGAATCAGGATTATTGTATGGTTGCCTGGCTTTTGCTGATCAAATAAAAGCAACAAAGAAATTTCCTATAACATTTTCTTTGAATGATGCACCTGAGATGGTATTACGGGGCGCATGTATTGGTGTACAGAAACCTTATTATCTTCCCGGGCGCACCGTGTATGAATATCCTTACACACCTGCAACCTTTCCCTGGTTCTACGATAAAAAATTATGGATACAATATTTGGATTCGATGGTAATGAACCGTATGAATTCCTTGTATCTATGGAACGGTCATCCCTTTGCATCGTTGGTGAAGCTGAAGGATTATCCGTATGCCGTGGAAGTGGATGAAGCAACATTTAAAAAAAATGAAGAGATTTATCGTTTCTTAACAACCGAAGCAGACAAACGTGGTATCTGGGTGATACAAATGTTTTACAACATCATCGTATCAAAACCTTTTGCTGAACATCATAAGATCAAAACACAGGAACGTGAACGTCCGATCATTCCATTGATCGCTGATTATACAAGAAAATCCATTGCCGCTTTTGTTGAAAAGTATCCCAACGTTGGTTTAATGGTTTGCCTGGGTGAAGCGATGGAAGGAGTGGGCAATGATGATATTGAATGGTTCACGAAAACGATCATTCCCGGTGTGAAAGATGGGTTGAAAGCATTGAATAAAACGGAAGAGCCGCCAATTGTTTTAAGAGCGCATGATACCGATGCCCCCGGAGTAATGCGGGCTGCCTTACCACTGTATAAAAATTTATATACAGAAGCAAAATTCAACGGCGAAGCATTGACCTATGCACGACCAAGAGGAACATGGGCGGAATTACATCAAACATTAAGTAAGCTCGGCAGTGTGCAAATCGAGAACGTACACATTCTTGCCAATCTTGAACCCTTCCGTTATGGCTCACCTGATTTTATCCAGCAGAGTGTAATTGGAATGCACGAAGTAATGGGTGGAAATGGTTTGCATCTCTACCCGCAGGCTTCTTACTGGGACTGGCCCTACAGTGCTGATAGTGTAAAGGGAAAACGTTTGTTGCAAATTGAACGTGACTGGATCTGGTACAGTGCATGGAGCCGTTATGCATGGAAAGCAAAACGCAACCGTGAAGAAGAAATTATTTACTGGAGCAAACAACTTGCAGCAAAGTTCGGTTGCAGTGAATCGGATGGAAGAAGAATATTGACAGCGTACGAAGAAAGTGGAGAGATAGCTCCGAAACTGTTACGTCGTTTTGGTATTACCGATGGTAACCGTCAGACATTAACATTGGGGATGTTAATGACCCAACTCATCAATCCTTTCCGTTATGGTTTGTTTACGCTGTTGTATGATGCAGAAGCCCCTGAGGGGGAAATGATCCTTGATTATGCAGATAAGCAACAGAAAGGAATAAAGCATATTGGTGAAACACCGCCGCAGGTCGCAAAAGAAGTTGTTGTACATGGTGATAAAGCGGTTGCAGCTATCATGGAAGTATCAAGAAGAGTGACGAAGAATAAAGATGAGTTCAATCGCATTGTCAACGATATGTACTGCTATAAAGCAATGGCCGATCATTTCAGCAGCAAAGTGCAGGCAGCTGTGCAATTGCTTAAATACAAATACAGCGGCAATATTGCTGATCTTGAAATTGCAGTGCCCATGCTCGAAAAAAGCGTAAATGATTATAAAGAATTGGCGGCTTTAACTGCTGACACTTATCTATATGCCAACAGTATGCAAACACAGCAACGCAAAATACCCATGCGTGGTTCAAATGCTACATTTAAACATTGGACAGAAATGGTGCCCGTATTTGAAACCGAATTAAAAACATTCAGGTACAAAATTGATTCACTTAAGAATCGATCGAATACAAAAGTTCAGGAACGCAAACCGTTTCTGCAGGTTGATGCAAAGCTGAATCATGTTCCGGTTGTGTTGAATGAAGGTGCACAACTCTTCAGCGACACAAACTTTCGCATTAAACAACTTCCTTCTGAATTGAAGGGCATGAAAGCTGTGCAGTTAAATTACAGACAGCAGCTAAGAGAACCAACCGAAATCAATTTTTATACAGATAAGCCGGTGAAAATCCTGGTGGGCTATTTCAAAACTCAACGTGCAGCATTTACAACTGATACGGTTTTTGCAAAAGCACCGGAGTTGGAGACCAATGCCAGTGCCGATGATTATGGTCAGTCGGAAATTAAAATTTCCAACGCCATTGCTATTGAAGGAATGCCGCCAGTAAATATTCATACCTATTCGTTTAAAGCTGGATCGCATACACTCAAGCTGCCAAAAGGAGTTTGCCTTGTGTTGGGCTTTGTTGATGGCACACAGATCATTCCGGTGTATGATGCCATGCTGATGAGTGATGCGAAGAATAAAAATATTGATTGGTTGTTTGAATAGTCTCTCACGGATTGTACAGAATAGCACAGAAAAATCTGTGTATATCGGTGGTATCTGTGAGCAAAAATTATAAAATGAAAAAACTGATTCTCTTTGCTTTTGTTACGGCCGTTTGCTTCACTGCAACGGCGCAACGCTTTTATGATGTTACCAAATACGGCGCTAAGAACGACAGCAGCAAAATTGCAACAAAGCCAATTGCTGATGCCATTGCAGCTGCATCAAAAGCTGGTGGCGGCACTGTGTATTTTCCTGCAGGCAAATATTTAACCGGACCTATTCATCTCAAAAGCAATATCACCATCTTTATTGATGCAGGTGCCGAGCTTCATTTCTCTGATAATTTTGATGATTACCTGCCAATGGTGCAAAGCCGTTACGAAGGTGTGGATGTGATGAGCTTTTCGCCGTTATTCTATGCATACAAAGCAGAGAATATTGCCATCACCGGAAGAGGAACGATCAACGGTCACGGACAAAAATGGTGGAACTATGCACTGACGTTTTATAAAAACCAAAAAGAACGAAATAAATACCAGCTGTTGTTCGACAGTTTGAATCGAGATATTCTCTTGCCTGACGATCCAACACAAATGCAACGGGGATTTCTACGTCCACCGTTTATTCAACCATTGTATTGTAAGAATGTGTTGATTGAAGGAATTACGATCACCAATTCTCCTTTCTGGACTGTAACTCCTGAGTTTTGCGAAAACGTCACCATCAAAGGTGTAACGATCAATAATCCTCCTTCACCCAATACAGATGGTATCAATCCATCGAGTTGCAGGTATGTGCATATTTCCGATTGCCATATCAGTGTGGGTGATGATTGTATCACCATCAAATCAGGAAAAGATCTGCCGGGTAGAACAAAAGCAACGCCTGCAGAAAATTATACCATTACTAACTGTACAATGTTAAGTGGACATGGCGGCGTAGTGATTGGCAGCGAAATGAGTGGTGATGTAAAGAAGATCACGATCAGCAATTGTGTATTTGATGGAACAGATCGGGGAATACGTATAAAAACAGCAAGAGGTCGTGGTGGAGTAGTGGAAGATATTCGTGTAGATAATATCATCATGAAGAATATCAAAGCACAGGCGATCGTACTGGATATGGAGTATTCGAAAGTACCCTCTGAACCGGTGAGTGAACGTACGCCGCAGTTCCGCAATATCCGTTTCAGTAATATCACAGCATACACCAAACAGGCCATGTATATAAACGGCCTGGATGAAATGCCAGTGAGTGAGATCAGTTTAAACGATGTGGTGTTTGAAGCAGAAACAGGGATCACTATCCGAAATGGAAAAGATATTGAACTTCACAATGTGAGGGTGAATGTAAAGACAGGGCCTTCTTTATCAGTTGAGAAAACAGAGCGATTAGTTGTTGATGGTTTTGTTTCTGCCAAACCATTATCGACTGCGCCTCTCATTCGTTTCACCAATGTGCAGAATGGATTGTTGCAGAATAGCTGGCCTTACGCTGGAACAAAAACATTTATTGAAATAAAAGGGACGAATACGAAAAATATCAATTTTAAGAACAATGTATTAGCCGAAGCAACGGTGATCGTTGCTGATGATGTAAATAAAGAAGAGGTGAAACAGTGATGAATAGAATTGTTGCGGTACAAGTGTGCGACGCAACATAAGCTAAATAGAAATCAAGAAGATGATTTACAAAAAAATATACTTGGCTCTTGCAATAACATTCTGTTGTTTGCAAATGTTGCAGGCACAAGATTTAAAGCTCTGGTACAAGCAGCCTGCAGTAAAATGGACAGAAGCATTGCCGCTTGGTAACGGACGTATTGGTGCGATGTTGTTTGGTGGCATTGAGAACGATCGCATTCAATTCAACGAAGAAACTTTATGGACAGGTGAGCCGAGAGCATATAGTCGTCCTGGTGCGTATAAATATTTAGACAGCATACGCCAGTTATTATTTCAAGGCAAACAAAAAGAAGCCGAGGCATTAGCGGAAAAAGAATTCATGGGTTTGAAAAGTTATGATGGTGAAAAAGCAGGTTGGATAACAAAAGTGACGAATGACAAAAAATATGCTGCAACAAATTTTGATGACAGCAAATGGGCAACGCTGACAGTGCCGAGTTGGGATGGTTGGGAAACTGTTGGGCATGAAGGGTTGGATGGAGCTGTGTGGTTTCGCACAAGTTTTGTTTTACCTGATGATTGGAAAGAAGAGGATATGGTTTTTGATTTCAATCGTATTCGTGATTGGGATTATACGTATGTCAATGGACAGTTGGTGGGCAGTCAGCAAAACACAGAAGGAAGAAAATATACTGTTGCAAAAAATATTTTGCACAAAGGAAAAAATACAATTGCCATTTTGGTGCTCAACTTTTCTGATAAGGGCGGCATTTATGGTTATAAGGATACGGTGAAACATATTGGCGTTTATCCGGTGAATAATGAAGCAGCAGCGATTTCTTTAAATGGTCAATGGAAATATTTTGTTGCGAGTGACAATCCGCCGCCGGTTGGTGCCTACCAGGCATCGTACCAGCCGTTTGGTGATTTGAATTTGAAATTCAGAAATACAAGTACTGCAACCAATTACAGAAGAGAACTGGATATTGCCAATGCCGTTGCAACTACTTCGTATAGTGCCAACGGTATAAATTATACAAGAGAGTATTTTGTAAGTCAGCCCAACCAGGCAATCGTTATTCATCTCAAAGCTTCTCAAAAAGCAAGTATCAGTTTTACTGCTGAGTTAAGCAGTCCGCACAAAAACTATACTGTTACAAAAAGTAATAATGATCTGGTGTTGTCGGTGAAAGTAAGAACAGGTGCATTGCGTGGTGAAAGTTATTTGCGTGTTGTTGCAAAAGCAGGAACAGTTAAGATTGAGAATGGATTATTGACAGTATCCAATGCGGATGAAGCAACGATCTACCTTACTGCAGGAACAAACTATAAAAATTACAAAGACATTACTGCTGATCCCAAATTACCTTGTGTAAATGCATTGGCATCTGTTACAGGAAAAACCTATCAGCAAGTTAAAGCAGCGCATATTGCCGAATATAAAAAATGGTTCAATACATTTTCAATTGTAATGGGTGATAGCAGGAAAGCTGCTCTGTCTACCACTGACCGCTTGAATAATTTTGTAAATGGTGATGATCCATCCTTTGCTGCATTGTATGTTCAGTATGGAAGATATTTGTTGATCTCATCTTCACGCCCCGGTACAAGACCGGCCAACCTGCAAGGTATCTGGAATGATTTAATTAATCCACCATGGGGAAGTAAGTATACAACGAACATCAATGCGCAAATGAATTACTGGCCGGCAGAGTTGTTGAATTTATCGCCGATGCATGAGCCGTTGTTTGATATGATCAGTGAACTCGCAGTAACAGGAAAACAAACAGCAAAAGATCATTACAATGCACCTGGTTGGGTATTGCATCACAATACTGATCTGTGGAGAGGTACTGCGCCGATCAATGCTGCCAATCATGGTATATGGCAAACAGGCGGTGCATGGTTGTGTCAGCATTTGTGGGAACGTTATTTGTTTACGCAGGATAAAAACTTTTTACGCAGCAAGGCATATCCTATTATGAAAGAAGCAGCCTTGTTCTTTAACAGTGTTCTTGTAAAAGATCCGGTAACAGGTTATCTCATCAGCACACCATCGAACTCACCAGAGCAGGGTGGTTTGGTGGCAGGACCAACAATGGATCACCAGATCATCCGTGCATTGTTTCAACACGTGATTGAAGCAAGTGAATTATTAAATGTTGATGTTGCTTTACGAAATACATTGAAAGAAAAATACAAACAGATCGCACCAAACATGATCGGTAAACATGGTCAGTTGCAGGAGTGGATGCAGGATAGAGATGACCCCAACAACAAGCATCGTCATATTTCGCATTTGTGGGGCATGTATCCGGGTAATGAAATTAATTACGATGAATCACTTGCCATGATGAATGCTGCCAAACAATCATTACTCTTTCGTGGTGATGAAGCAACCGGCTGGAGTCTTGGCTGGAAGATCAATTGCTGGGCACGATTTAAAGATGGAGAACATGCATTCACTATGGTGAAAATGTTATTGAGTCCTGTGAAAGGTGGAGCAGGGAGTTATCCGAATTTATTTGATGCACATCCGCCATTCCAGATCGATGGAAATTTTGGTGGTGCAGCCGGTATTGGTGAAATGCTGGTACAGAGTCATACAAAGTATGTTGATATTTTGCCTGCTTTGCCTGCTGCCTTTGCAGATGGAGAAGTGAAAGGCATTTGTGTGCGTGGTGGTTTTGTGATGGATATGCAATGGAGTGCAGGCAAACTGGTGAAGTTGGTTGTGCGTTCTAAAACAGGCAACGATCTTAACATGCGTTACAATGGGAAAGTGGTTACTGTTAAAATAAAAGCAAATACGGTTTATAATTTCAATGGAGAGCTTAAATAACAGCCCCCTTCCAGCTTCCCCCGAAGGGGGAAGAGCTTCAGCGCTCAGCCCTCGCTTTGCAAAGCTGTTGACGGTGTTTGTATGTACGCAAAATTTTATGGAAGCTAAATTTTATCAGGTATTTACAGAAGCAAGGGCTGTGTTTGGGAAATCCCCCTTCGGGGGACTTAGGGGGCTGCTTCTTTGCGTCTTTGCTCCTCTACGTCTCTGCGTGAAATTCTTTGTGTTGCTTTGTGCTTTTTTGTCTTCGTGGTTCAATGTATTTTCTCAACGCCAGGATATTTCCTTAAATGATAACTGGTACACTATTGCAACCAACAACGACCAAGTACTTCCTTCCAATACTTATCAATCAACCATCACAAGCAACTGGAAAAAAGTAAACATTCCACACAACTGGGATCAATACGAGGGCTACAGAAGACTTTTGCATGGTAACCGTCACGGCGACTCCTGGTATCGCAAAACATTTACAACCAAGCATACCAAAACAGGCAAACGTTTCTTTTTGTTTTTTGAGGGTGTTGGATCGTATGCAACCGTTTATCTCAACAATAAAAAAGTAGGTGAGCATAGTGGTGGACGAACAACCTTTACTATTGATGTAACAGATGTAATTAAAACTGATGGCACTGCCAATCAGTTGGCAGTAAGAGCCTATCATCCTTCCAACATCAAAGATCAGCCGTGGGTTTGTGGCGGCTGCAGTGATGAACGTGGTTTTTCCGAAGGTTCACAACCGATGGGTATTTTTCGTCCTGTGCATTTGATGGTTACAAATGATGTGCGTATTGAACCGTTTGGTGTACATGCATGGGCTGATATACAAAAGGAAGAAGCAACTCTTTCCATCAATACAAACTTTAAAAATTATTCAAACAAGAACAGAACTGTTACTATTTTTCATCAGCTGATCGATACAAAAGGAAAGATCGTGAAAGAAGTTTCATTTGCACAACAGATGAAGGCAAAGGATTCGCTGACAGTTTTGCAAAAGGAAATCAAGATAATTAAGCCAAACTTGTGGTCGGTGGAAGATCCGCATCTCTACAAGATCGTTTCAGTCGTCAAAGAGAACAATCTTGTTCTTGATAAAACAGAAACAGAATTTGGTTTCCGCACCATCAACTGGAAAAATCCCACGAACCAATTTATCTTAAACGGCAAACCTGTTTTTATCAATGGCATTGCTGAGTATGAACATTTGCTGGGGCAAAGCCATGCGTTCAGCAAAGAACAAATTATCTCCCGTTTCAAATGGATACAATCAGCAGGCTTTAATGCATTTCGTGACGGGCATCAGCCACATAATTTATTATATGGACAATTATGTGATGAGAAAGGGATTCTCTGGTGGACACAATTATCAGCACATGTATGGTATGATTCACCTGAGTTTAGAAAAAATTTCAAACAACTGTTGAAGGAATGGGTGATCGAACGACGCAACAGTCCATCTGTTGTGTTATGGGGTTTGCAGAATGAAAGTAAACTGCCGGAAGATTTCGCCAGAGAATGTACGGAACTGATCCGTTCACTTGATCCCACTGCATCGTCGCAAAGATTAGTTACAACATGCAATGGAGGCAGTGGTACCGATTGGGATGTGCCACAAAACTGGACGGGTACGTATGGTGGTAATCCTGCAACGTATGATGATGATGTAAAGAAACAAGTGTTGATCGGTGAATATGGCGCATGGCGTACCATTGATCTGCATACCGAAGGTGGCTTTAATCAAAACGGTGTGTTGAGTGAAGATCGCATGGTGCAGTTGATGGAACAGAAAGTGCGTTTGGCAGAATCGGTGAAGGATAGCAGTGCAGGACAATTCTTTTGGTTGCTCACATCACATGATAATCCCGGTCGTGTGCAAGGTGGTGAAGGTTTGCGTGAACTGGATCGTATCGGCCCGGTGAATTATAAAGGTTTGCTCACGCCATGGGAAGAACCAACGGATGCATTCTATATGTTCCGCAGCAATTATGCGGATAAGAATAAAGAGCCGATGGTTTACATCGTTTCGCATACATGGCCCAACCGCTGGATGAAACCCGGTATTAAAGATAGCATTTATGTGTACAGCAATTGTGATGAAGTGGAATTGTTTAATGATATCAATGGATCATCGTTAGGTAAACGAAAGAAGAACGGTATTGGCACACATTTTCAATGGGATAAAGCAAGTATTCAATACAACGTGTTGTATGCAGTGGGTTATGTAAATGGGAAGGCTGTTGCAAGAGATGTGATCGTATTGAATCATTTACCTGCATCACCGAATTTCAAACAACTGTATGCAAATGCAAAACCTGTAACCAAACCAGCAGCAGGTTATAAATACATCTATCGTATTAATTGTGGTGGGTCTGGGTATAAAGATGAAAACGGTAATATCTGGTTAGCTGATAAGGGATTTGCCAAATCATGGACGAAAGATTTCCCTGAAGTGCCCAACAACTTTGCAAGTCAACGCAGAACATTCAGTCCAATTAAAGGAACGAATGATTGGAAATTATTCCAGGATTTCCGTTACGGAAAAGATAAACTCAGTTACCAATTTGCATTGCCTGATGGTGAATACTTAGTTGAACTTTATTTTATTGAACCGTGGTTAGGTATTGGTGGTGGCATGAATGCAAAGGGCATGCGTTTGTTTGATGTAGCATTCAATGGTAAAACAGTATTGAATGATCTGGATATCTGGAATGAAGTTGGGGCAAACACAGCTTTAAAGAAAACAGTGAAAACAAATGTAAAAGGTGGGAAGCTCATCATTTCATTTCCTGAAAGTAAATCGGGGCAGGCTGTTATTTCTGCTATTGCAGTTGCATCGCAAAAGCCGGGTATTAAACCTGTTGCTGTATCATCACTTATAAGTAATCTTTCCTGCAGTAATTGTAAAGAACAAAGCTGGTTGGATATTGGTGATAAAGTTTATGCTGATGAAAATATCCGTTTCAATTCGCTTCCATCAAATTTGTTTGGCGCAGATTGGTTACAGTTAAAGACTAAAACAGTAGTTGATAAAATTTCATTTACCGCTAAAGAAGATCTTGATCTTTTTATTGCAGTAAAATTAAGTATTCAGCAACCAGCAGGTGCTGAGTTTACAAAAACAGAAATCATTACCGATGAAGCAGGCAGCACGGGCTACAATGTGTACAGAAAACGTTTACTGAAAGATCAATCAATAGCCGTTGAATTGAATCAACATTCATTGCTTGCTTTTTTACCTGTAAACAAAATGCAACCTGCATACGATCTCAAACCTGTCACGCCTTACAGAACAAATGTTGCAATCGTAGGTGAAGGCTTCACAAAAGATTCCGTGAATGGTCGTTTATGCGCTGTTGTAAAAACAAATACTGCAGCAAATATTCAATGGCCTGTGCAAACAGGTGTGGCTGATATTTATTCCATCACCGTAAAATATTATTACCCGAAAGAACAGGTTGTGAAAGGGAAACTGTCGTTATACGATGCAGGTGGCAACAGGATGATGCAGGAAGAGGTTCAGTTTACTTTTACACGCAGTGGTAAGTGGAACCAGTTTACGGTGAACACCGGTTCGCAGATCAACGCCGGTAATTATGTGGTGAAGCTGGAACTCGATAACGGGGAGCAGCTTGCGGTTTCTGGAATAGAGATACAATAATGGTGAATGGTGAATTGTGAATGGTCAATGTTAAAGGCAAGATGATGATGAAAGGATACTTTTTGATAATGCTGTTTTTTTTGCTGGGCTTTCAGTTGAATGCGCAACAGCTTTCTGTTGCAAATCTTCGTTGCGAAAGCAGAACAAACCCCTTGGGTGTGGATGTTGTGCAACCAAAACTCAGCTGGCAATTGCAATCCAGGCAACAGAACGTTTTACAAACTGCTTACCGCATTCTTGTTGCAGATGATGCAGCATTGCTGAAAAGGAACATCGGTAATGTGTGGGATTCAAAACAAATCAAATCTTCCGCATCAATACAGGTTGGATATACAGGCAAAGCACTACAGTCAGCAAAAAAATATTTCTGGAAGGTACAGGTATGGGATAATAAAGGAAATGCATCTGCATGGAGCAGCTCTGCATTGTGGCAAATGGGTTTGTTACAAATAAAGGATTGGAGCAATGCAAAGTGGATCGCTTATGAAAATCTGCCCGACAGTTTAAAGATCATTCCTGCCGAACATGGTAATGGGAAAAAAGAATGGGGCAAACGACCCGATGTGTTACCGCTGTTCCGCAAAACATTCACTGCAACAAAAAAGATCAAACAGGCAACTGCGTTCATCTGCGGATTGGGTCACTTTGAATTCAGCATTAACGGTAAAAAAGTGGGCGATCATTTTTTAGATCCGGGATGGACGAAATACAGCAAACATGCACAATATGTGAGCTTTGACATCAGCAACTATCTTAAGAATGGAACGAATGCAATCGGCGTAATGCTGGGCAATGGCTTTTATTACATTCCCGGTGAACGTTACCGGAAGATGACGGGTGCTTATGGTTATCCGAAAATGATCGCAAAGATCATTTTGGAATACACCGATAATACTTCATCAATTATTATCAGTGATGAAAGCTGGAAAACCTCTCCTTCACCCATAACCTATTCAAGTTTATATGGCGGTGAAAATTATGATGCAACACTTGAACAAAAAGGATGGAACGAAGCCGGCTTTAATGATAACAGCTGGAAGAAAGTTGTAATTGCTGAACCGCATGTATTGGTAGCACAAACTGCACCACCAGTAAAAGTAATGCAGCAGTTCAAACCGATCAGCACAAAAGAAATTAAAAGCAATGTGTGGATGTATGATATGGGGCAAAACATGTCGGGCATTCCGCAGACAGTTGTAAAAGGAAAACGTGGCGATACCATTCGGATCACACCTGCTGAATTGTTGAAAGAAGATGGAACATCCAATCAACGGGCAACAGGCAGTGCAAGTTATTATCAATACATTTTAAAAGGTGAAGGCGAGGAAACATGGCATCCTCAGTTTACCTATTATGGTTTTCGTTATGTGCAGGTTGATGTATTGCCTGCAGGAAGCAATGCAACAGCTGATCAAACAAAAATTATTTCAGTAAATGCATTACATACAAGAAACAGTGCTGATGATGCAGGTTCGTTCAGTTGTTCGAATGAATTATTCAATCAAACAAACAGTTTAATCAAGTGGGCCATAAACAGCAACATGCAAAGTGTGTTTACTGATTGTCCGCATCGTGAACGTTTGGGTTGGCAGGAGCAACTGCATTTGATGGGTACAGCACTGCAATACAATTATGATATTCATGCGCTGGCGAAAAAGATCACGGCAGATATACGTGCAGAGCAAAATGCTAACGGTCTTGTGCCTTCAACTATTCCGGAATACACAGAAATGCATTTTGCTGATGGTTATTTCCGTGATTCACCGGAGTGGGGCAGCAACGCCATTTTGTTTCCCTGGTATTTGTATCAATGGTATGGCGATAAGGAAGAGTTAAAGACGAATTATGCAACCATGCAGCGTTACATGGATCATCTACGCAGTAAAGACAGCAGCTATTTGCTGATGTATGGTTTGAGTGATTGGTATGATCTCGGACCCAACCGTCCGGGTTTTTGTCAGCTGACACCAATGGGATTAACAGCAACTGCTTATTACTATCACGATCTTGTGGTGATGAATAAAATTGCAACATTGTTGGGCAAGAAAAAAGATGCGCTGTATTACGAGGCATGGGCCGATACGGTGAAGCAGGCTTTCAACAACATGTATTATCATCCTGACACAAAACAATATGGCAGCGGCAGCCAAACGTCGAATGCAATGGCGGTTAGTTTTGATCTGGTGAATGAAAAAGATAAAGCAGCACTAATTGAAAACATCGTGAAAGATATTCAACAACGCAACTATGCATTAACAAGTGGTGATATTGGTTTCCATCATTTGCTGAAAGTACTGAACGATGCAGGTCGAAGTGATGTGATTTATAAAATGAATAACCGCAACGATGTGCCGGGATATGGTTACCAAATTTCAAAAGGTGCAACTGCATTAACAGAATCTTGGTTGGCAGCGCCGATCGTCAGCAATAATCATTTTATGCTTGGGCATTTAATGGAATGGTTTTATGCAGGCCTCGCAGGTATTCAACAAAAAGAAAGTTCTATTGCTTACAAGGAAATTGTGATCAAACCTGAAGTGGTGGGTGATGTAACCCATGCCAAAGCAAGTTTTCAATCGCCGTATGGATTAATTAAAAGCGAGTGGACAAAGTCAGCAACTGCCTTTAACTTGCAGCTGCAATTACCTGCCAACACTACAGCGATTGTGTATGTGCTTGCACAGAAAGGCCAAACGGTTTTAATGAATGGAAAGAAAGCAACGGTTGTATATGAAGGTGGTAGAGCAGTGGTGAAGATTGGTTCAGGTAAATATGAATTTAGAGTAGCAAATAATTAATAAAAGAGTTTATGAAAGCATTAGTGTGTCAGCAGCCGGGTTCATTTGAATATGTTGAAAAGGAAGCACCCGCCATTCAACCCGGTCGTGCCATTTTAAAAGTAAAACGCATTGGTATTTGCGGAACAGATCTGCATGCCTTTGAAGGCACGCAACCTTACTTCGCTTATCCACGTGTGCTTGGTCATGAGTTGGGTTGTGAAATTGTACAGGTAGATGCTAATGCAGGTTTTGAAGTAGGCGAACGTGTAACACTCATTCCTTATTTCAACTGTGGTGAATGTATTGCATGCCGCAATGGTTTGCCCAACTGTTGTGCAGCTATCAATGTATTTGGTGTGCATGTGGATGGGGGTATGATGGAATATATTTCTGTTCCTACATCTGCATTGCTGCATGGTGGCGATATGAGTTTTGATGAACTGGCATTGGTTGAACCGTTGGCGATTGGTGCGCATGGTATTCGCAGGGCAGGTGTTCGTGCAGGTGAGTTTGTATTGGTGATCGGTGCGGGCCCGATTGGTTTGGGTATTATGGAGTTTGGTCGCATTGCAGGCGGACAAGTCATTGCAATGGATGTAAACGATACACGTTTGAATTTTTGTAAGGACAAACTGAAAGTGCAGCATACCATCAATCCATTGAATGAAGATGTGCTGCAGCGCTTGAAAGAAATTACCAATGGCGATATGCCAACGGTAGTGATTGATGCAACAGGAAATCAGAAAGCAATCAACGGCGCATTTCTTTATATGGCGCATGGTGCACGGTATGTGCTGGTGGGTTTGCAGAAAGGAGAACTGATTGTTGCACATCCTGAATTTCACAAACGTGAAGCAACATTAATGAGCAGCAGGAATGCCACCCAGGAAGATTTTGATCATGTGATGATGTGTATGCGAAACAAACTGGTTGATCCTTCAACTTACATCACCCATCGTGTACAGTTTGATGAAGTGAAAGATAATTTCAAAAGCTGGCTCGATCCGAAGAATGGTGTTATTAAAGCGATGGTGGAAGTTTGAACCACGAAGACGGAAAGGCACCAAGGTGCACAAAGTGAACTTCGTCAAACGCCCTCGTCGGACGGGAGAAGAGAAGGAATTTTAAGATAGTCAGAATAAAAAAGAATTATGCAATACATAACATTAGGCAAAACAGGATTCAATATTTCAGCGATCAGTCTTGGTACCTGGCAAGTAGGTGGTAAATGGGGCAGTGCATTTGATGAAAAAAATGCAGATACCATTTTAAATACTGCTGTAGATAACGGCGTCAACTTTATCGATACGGCTGATGTGTACAGCGATGGTGAAAGTGAAAAAGCGATTGGTCGTTTTCTCAAAACAAGAAAAGAAAAGTTATTCGTTGCAACAAAATGCGGCCGACAAATTCAGCCGCATGTGAACGAAGGTTATACTCCTGCTGTGTTGCGGAAGTATGTGGAAGATAGCTTGACTCGTTTGCAAATTGAAACAATTGATTTGATTCAGTTGCATTGTCCGCCAACAGCAGTCTATTATCGTCCGGAGATATTTGCATTGTTTGATGATTTGAAGAAAGAAGGAAAGATTCAAAACCTTGGTGTAAGCGTGGAGAAAATAGAAGAAGCATTGAAGGCAATTGAGTTCGATAATGTAACAACGGTGCAGATCATCTTCAATATGTTTCGTCAGCGGCCTGCTGAATTATTTTTTGAACAGGCGAAGAAGAAAAATATCGGCGTGATCGTGCGTGTGCCATTAGCAAGTGGATTGTTAACCGGTAATTACTCAGCTCAAACTGTTTTTGAGACTGGTGATCACCGCCAGTTTAACCGCAATGGTGAAGCATTTGATAAAGGAGAAACATTTTCCGGTATTGATTACGCAACCGGATTGCTGGCAGTGGAAGAATTGAAACAGGTTGTTCCTGCAGGTAAAACTTTATCGGCACTGGCGCTGAAATGGATATTGGATTTTGATGCGGTGAGTACAGTTATTCCGGGTGCTTCAAAACCTGAACAGGTAACACGTAACCTCGAAGCATTAAGTGAAGAATCGTTAAGTAAAGAAAAATTACAGCAGGTGCAGGCGGTTTATGAAAAGTATATTAAAGCATCGGTGCATCATTTGTGGTGAGCCACGAAGGCGCAAAGGCAGGAAGCTGCACAAAGAAACTTTCAGCCTTACCGTCTTACCGGCAAAAAAATAAAAATGAAGTTGAAAAAAAATACATTTCTCGTTGTTGCATTCCTGTTGTTGAATTTTATTTCAACAGCACAGATTCGTTCAGTTATTAATTTCAACGATGGCTGGAAATTCTTTTTAGGTAACGATAGTCTTGCAAGCAATGCAAACTATAACGATTCCAAATGGAGAAGCTTAAACTTACCACATGACTGGAGTATTGAAAGTAATTTCTCTTCTTCATTTCCTGCTACCAATCAAGGTGGAGCATTGCCCGGTGGCATTGGTTGGTATCGCAAAACATTTACGATGCCTGCTTCTTCAGCAAATAAGAATACAAGAATAGAATTTGATGGCGTGTATAAGAACAGTGAAGTATGGATCAACGGACATTACCTCGGTAAACATCCTTACGGTTATATTAATTTTTCTTATGACCTTACTTCTCATTTGCAATATGCAAAGCAAAATGTGATTGCAGTAAAAGTTGATAACATTCTGCAGCCCGATTCAAGATGGTACAGCGGTAGTGGTATATACAGGGACGTAAAATTGATCACAACAAATAATGTAGCCATGGCAGAAGCCGGCGTATTCATTACAACCCCGGTCATCACATCAAACAAAGCAACTGTTTCAGTTCAGTACAACGTCTCAAACACAGGGAAGCAAAAAGAAATTGTAAACCTGTATACCGATTTATATAATGCATCAGGGAAGAAAGTCGCTACATCAAAACATATTGTGCTTCGTACAATTCCTGTTGGCGGGTATTCTTATACTGATCAAATACAAATTAACACACCCATACTTTGGTCAACTGCAAAACCTTATTTGTACCAAGCAATTACAAAAATTGAACGCAATGGAATTTTGGTGGATGAAGTAAAAACATATTTCGGCATCCGTTCTTTCCGCTTCGATGCTGCAAACGGTTTCTTTCTCAACAATCAACCCTTAAAGATTCAAGGTGTTTGTATGCATCATGACCTGGGTGCATTGGGTGCGGCCTACAATCATGCAGCAGCAAAACGCCAACTAAAAATTTTGAAAGAGATGGGCGTAAATGCCATCCGTTTCTCTCACAATCCACCTGCAGCAGCATTACTAGATCTCTGCGATGAAATGGGTTTTCTTGTACAAGTAGAAGCATTCGACATGTGGAAGAAAAAGAAAAATAAATTTGATTACAATCTATACTTCGATGAATGGCATGCACGTGATATACAGGCGATGGTGTTGCGTGATCGTAATCATCCTTCTGTTTTTATGTGGAGCATCGGTAACGAAATAAGAGAGCAGTTCGACAGCACCGGTACAACCATTGCCAAACGTTTGGTTGATCTTATCAAAGCAATCGACACAACACGACCTGTTACCTGTGCACTCACGGAAAATTTTCCGGAGAAAAATTTCATCTGGAAATCGGGCGCATTAGATGTGCTGGGCTTTAACTATAAGTTATACGATTATGCAGAGTTACCGAAACGTTTTCCCGGTCAATCTTTTGTAGCAACAGAATCAGCATCTGCATTATCATCCCGTGGTTCTTACGATATGCCAAGCGACAGTAATCGCCTTTGGCCTCCCGATGGCAAAACGCCAACTGTGAAAGGTAATGCTGATATGAGTGTATCGGCTTATGATCATGTGTATGCTTATTGGGGTTCTTCACATGAAGCTGCATTGCTGGCAGTTAACAAATACAAATTCATGTCGGGCATGTTTGTATGGAGTGGTTTCGATTTTCTTGGTGAGCCAGTGCCTTATGCCTGGCCTGCACGCAGCTCTTACTATGGTATTGTTGATCTCGCAGGCTTCCCGAAAGATGTTTATTATCTCTACCAAAGTGAGTGGACAGCAAAACCAGTTCTGCATTTATTTCCGCATTGGAACCACAACAAAGGCGATACGGTTGACGTATGGGCTTATTACAACAATGCCGATGAAGTGGAATTATTTTTGAACGGAAAATCGTTAGGCAGCAAATCGAAAAAAACAGATGTCTTACATGTTATGTGGCGTGTGCCTTATCAGCAAGGCGTGCTCAAGGCTTTATCAAAGAAAAAAGGAAAAATAATAGTTACGGAAGAGATCAGAACGGCCGGCGCACCTGCAAAAATTCAACTTACTGCCAACAAAACCAAGATTAAGGCCAACGGAAAAGATTTGTCGTTCATCACTGTAAAGCTGTTAGATAAAAATGGCAACCCTGTTCCCAATGAAGATCAACTTGTAGAATTTTCTGTTACAGGTGCCGGTTATTTAGCTGGTACCGACAATGGCTTTCCTGCTGATAGCACCTCACTCAAAAACCACAAAAGAAAAACCTGGAAAGGGCTGGCGCTAGGCATTATTCAATCGTCAGGAAAAAACGGAAATATTACAGTTACTGTAAAATCTGCAGGATTAAAAACCGCCAGCATATCGCTTGAAACTGAGAAATAACCCGACAAATAAGGCTTCCGGGAACGTTTCCGTAAGTTTTTGCTGAATAGTAAAATGTTCCATCAATATAGCAAAACCTTACATTTTTAAGGCAACCAGCAAATGTACCTTTAGTTCGTGAATGAGATAAGGGGTTTTACCCATTTTCACATTCGAAAAACGATTAAATGCTGTAGAATGAAAAGATATTTGCTTGCATATACTGATTGTAGCACTTCCAACAAATCAATTTCTGTTTGTTTATCACTACGCTTATTTACTGCAGGTAAATTCCTCACATTTTTAATTACACTTTTATCAACATCATTCGTTTACGCACAAGATAACAAGGCAGTTGATACCAATTATATTAAAGCTATCACAGAACGTTCTGCCAAGATCGTTAAGACACTTTCAATTAAAGACGCTGCGCAATTTGATAAGGTCGTAGCGTTACTCGTACAACAGTATAGTGGCATTAATAATATACACGAAGAAACTAAACTCGCTTTAGCAGCAATCAAACAGCAATCAATCACCGCTCAGGAATCTGCTCTTCAGGTACAAAAGCAGGAAGAGAAAAAAACTGCCCAGCTTCAGCAACTGCACAGTTCTTTTCTTGCCGGGTTACAAAAGGTTATTTCTGAAGAGCAGATTGAGCAGGTGAAAAATGGTATGACCTACGGCGTATTAAATGTTACGTACACTGCTTACCAAGACATGATTCCAACCCTCACTGAAGAACAAAAGAAAAAAATCTACGACTGGCTTATTGAAGCCAGAGAACTGGCAATGGATGGCGAATCATCAGATAAAAAGCACGCCATCTTCGGAAAGTACAAAGGCCGCATCAACAATTATCTCTCTGCTGCAGGTTACGATCTCACCAAAGAAAGAGAAGAATGGAATAAACGATTGAAAGCAAAAAAAGAGTCTTCTAAATAAACAACTACTGGCAAAACGAAAACCCGGATTCAATAATAAAAACAATACAATTGTATGAAACTTAAACGACTGCTTGCGTTGCTACAGGTAATTACAGCTCTTACTGTTTCACTGAACTTGTATGCTCAACAGGTAACTGTAAAAGGTACAATCATTGACGGCAAGACGTCCACACCATTACCAGGTGCGACCGTGAAAATTAAAAATGGTACAGCTTCAACAGTCACCGATGCTAATGGTGCTTTTCAAATTGTGGCCCCATCTTCAGAATCGATCCTGTCGATCACCTTTGTGGGGTATAAAGTATATGAGACCAAGGTTGGTCAGGGTGCAGATATTAAGATTGCCCTTGAAAGTACTGGCGCTGACCTTAATGAAGTAGTGGTGGTTGGTTACGGTACCCAACGAAAAAGAGCAATTACTGGGTCGGTAGTTTCTGTTGATCCAAAGAAATTAGAAGAATTGCCAGTGGCGTCTATATCTGAAATGTTAAGAGGACAAGTTCCTGGCTTAAACGTTTCAGGTGGTAGTACTCGTCCCGGATCAATGGCGCAAGTGAGTATTCGCCAGCAATTTAACTGGGGTAAAGATGGTGGTGGTACCATTCCATTAATTGTAATTGATGATGTGGTTCAAATCGATCCTGCAACTAATCTTCCTACTTTGGATAAGTTCAATCAATTGGATTTGTCGGAAGTTGAAAGCATTACTGTTTTGCGTGATGCAAGTGCGGCCATTTACGGTACACGTGCTTCGCAAGGCGCCATTGTTATCAAAACAAAGAGAGGAAAACTAGGACCTCCCAGAATTAGTTATTCTGCAAAGTTTCAAACAAATGATGCAATTAGTCACGGTAAAGTGATGAACGCAAAAGAATATGGAATCTTCTCAAACAGGTTTCAGCGTGGACTGGGAAATAACGCAACATCACAGCCAAACAAATTTTTTACTGATGGCGAACTTGCCAGTATGGACTCTTTGAATTATGATTGGTTGGCAAATGATTGGAACAGGGCGAATACTATGCAGCACTCTCTTGATGTAACTGGTGGATCAGAAAGAGCTACCTACTTTACAGGGTTTTCTTATTATACACAGGGCGCTAATTTGGGCTCGCAGGATTTTAACAGGTGGACATTCCGTTCCGGTACCGACGTAAAGGTTCTAAATAGTGTGAAGCTTTCTGCTACAATTTCAGCGAACAAAACTGAAATGGAAAAGTCATTCACTAAAATCAATTTTTCTGATGGCTATGCAGTAGGTGGTGAGCAAAATGATTATAACGTGTTGCTTCATATGCCTCGCTATATTCCGTGGGAATATAATATCAATGGATTAACCAGGTACGTGTCTCCAACACTTGGTACAGATAAAATTGGTTCTGCAACGGGTAATAACTCGTTGTCAAACTGGAACTATTATGCGTTGTTGAATAATGGATCATTTACAACAAATAAGAACTTCAGTTATACCGGTAACTTTTCATTGCAGTACGATATGCCGTTTTTGAAAGGTCTGTCAGTTAGGGGTAGTTATGCCTTAACCCATACAGCTGGTAATACGGAGCAGGTAATGATGCCTTTACTTCTTTCGCAGGCGCAAAATATTAATACTGCCAATAATCATTTGTATACATCTACTTCTACATGGAGTCAGTTTACTAACAGATCAAACTCGAGAGTTACATACGATAATACAACCAGTGCTTTAGAGCAAATCAACTTCTTTGTAAACTACGACCGCATTTTTGGAGATCATAATGTGTCGGCGGTAGTTTCAGGTGAGCAATCAAAAGTTACAAATGAAGATCGCTACCAAATTTATGAGAACCCGATACCGGGCGTTTATAATGGAACTTCGGTTTCTGCAGGAACACTGAATGCTTCTAATACAATTACCTACCGTCAAATTGGAGGAACTCAATCTTTCTTAGGTCGTGTAAACTATAGTTATAAAAACAGGTATTTAGCTACGTTCCTTTTCCGTAGCGATGCTTCCAGCAAATTTGCTCCTGAAAATTATTGGGGCTTTTTCCCAAGCATGTCATTGGGCTGGATTGTTTCAGACGAATCTTTTTTCAAGAAAAGTGTTGATTGGGTTGATTATCTGAAAATCCGTTTCTCTTTAGGAAGAACAGGTAACGATAACGTAAAAGCTTGGAAGTGGTTACAATTGTACCAGCTTGCGTTAGACAAGGGTATGGCATTCGGAACCAGTGGTGGTAATTACACTTATGGAATTACGCCTGATCCTACTCCTTTTAGAAATATCAAATGGGATAGAACAATACAACGCAACCTTGGTATTGACTTCTCCATCTTAAATAGTCGTTTATCAGTGAGCCTGGATGGATATTACAATTCATCTACTGACATGTTAACGTCTATGACAACAGCAATTAATGTTCCTATATCTGTAGGTGGCGCATTTGCAGAACAGAACTATGGGGCAATCAACTTCTGGGGATCTGAAGTTTCTGCAACGTGGAATGATCATATCGGCAAAGACTTCACTTATTCAGTAGGTATGAACTTTGGTTGGTCAAACAATAAAGTAAAAACATATCTCGATCAACCGTTTAACTATCCATCAACATTTGCAGGAAAACAATTGGAAGGATACTCTATGATCAGCGCACAGTGGGGATACAGAACATGGAAAGGAACTTCAACAGGTGATGGAATTCTGAGAACAGATGCGGATCTCGACAATTATTGGGCTTATCTTACCGACCTTGCTACAAAGGCAAATACTACTCCGCTTTATAATGCAGGTAGTGCAAACATTTCTACCAGAGCAGGTTTGAGAAAAGGTATGATGGCTTACGAAGATGTGGCAGGAGCTTTAAACGCTTCAACAAAAACCATTGCCGGACAAAACGGTCAAATCAACGATGACCAGGATTATGTTCAACTTGTAAAAAGAAATCAATCTTACGGCATCAGCACCAATTTAAGCATGGGTTGGAAGTCGTTAACCCTGATGGCTCAAATAGCAACAAGCTGGGGTGGATGGAACAGTATTGATAGAATTAAACAAGGTACAAGCAGTACGAATGCCGGCTGGTCGCAAGTGGCTTATCTGAATGATATGTATGATTCTACCGACAACCCGAATGGTAAATACCCTAATATGGCTTTCTACGACAACGCATATAAAAACTCTGATTTTTGGACAGTGTCAAACTTTAGAGTTGTAGTACGGTCATTGAGCATTGGCTATACCTTACCTAAACAATGGTTAAGCAAAGTGCACGTATCAAATGCAAAAGTTGTATTAGCTGGATATAATCTGTGGGATCTATATAATCCATATCCTGGTAAATACAGAAATATGTATGATGATCCAAAAACGGGTTATCCCACATTACGAACATGGTCATTGGGCATAAACCTTGGATTCTAATTTTAATTCTAGTCAACAAATTTCATATGAAAAGAAAATTATCATACTTCACAATACTTTGTTTAGCTACATTAACGCTGACAAATTGCAAAAAGAAGTTTTTGGAAGACATGCAGCCCTATGACAAATATGGCGAAGAGCAGGTTTTTGCCAATGAAGCATTAACGGGTTATTATATCGATAGAATTTATAACTATTTCTTTGTAAACTTTAGAAGCCCACTACAAGCTGAAACTACTCTTGGATCTTACGACGATTCTAAAACACGGATGACTGAAGAAATCGGCGGCACAGTGAGTAACTATATCAACCCGAATAAAAATCTGCAATTGGCTACTGAGGCAGATGCCTATTATGGTGGTACGCTTACCGCTAGTATTGCCAACACGCCATATACCCGCATTCGTTTGGCTAACTTTTTACTTGAAAAAATAGATGCTGAAGGAAAAACCTTAACGCAGTCATTTAAGAATTCTGCAAAAGGTCAGGCGTATTATTTCAGAGCGTTGCAATATTTTTATTTAGTTCGTACATATGGTGGTGTTCCACTGGTTTTAAAGGTGCAGGAAGCAAGCAGTTCAGATTCTTCGCTCCGCTTACCTAGAGCAACAGCTTCAGAATGTTTCGCTCAGATTGCAAAAGACTTTGATTCAGCCGCTGCATTACTTCCAACAGTTTGGAGTGGTTTAACAACCAACTATGGTCGTTTTACGAGTGGAGCAGCGCTGGCCATGAAAAGTCGTGTATTGCTTACAGCTGCAAGTCCTTTATTTAATACTGATTGGGATAATACAGGTAGCACAAAATGGACGGCTGCTCTTGATGCAGGTTTAGCAGCAGAAACCGCACTCACCGCTGCAGGATATGGCCTCTATGGTACAACAGCAAAGCAGTGGGGCGAAATGACTTATATAAATGACAATATCAGTGGTTCAGGTGTGGGTGGAAATAAAGAATCAATTTTTACCATCTTGCTTTCTACTACAACAACAAGTTCTGCAGGTTACAACAGTCCTTGGGAAAATACCATCAGACCAAAAGACCACAATGGTGGAGGTGGTATTGCTGCTCCTAAGGCGATGCTTGATCTGTTCCCATTAGCCGATGGAAGACGACCAACAGCCGCAAATGGTTATGTTGATACGTTCTTTTTTGAAAACAGGGATCCTCGTTTTTATCGCACGTTTGCTTTTTCTGCTGCAAAATGGCCTATAAAGCAGAATGCCAACAAAACTTCATTCTTCTATAGATGGAGAGAAAACGCAACAAAAGCGCCCGTTTATTCAGGTGGGAATAATGTATTAAGTCCGGCGGTTGTTCGTAAAATGTCCAATCCGGGCGCAGATTCTCTGGCGCTTGCATTTTCAGGAACAGATATTTTTGAATACCGTTATGCCGAGCTGTTGTTAAACATTGCTGAGTGCTATGCTGCAACAGGAAATACCGCAAAGTGTATTGAATATTTAGGTAAGATCCGCAATCGTGTTGGCATTCCTCAGGGAGCAAACAATTGGGGTATTGGAAGCCTCGCCAACAAATACGAAGCTATTGAAGCTTGCTTATACGAACGCCGGGTAGAATTAGCTTACGAAGGAAAACGCTATTGGGACATTCACAGATGGTTGCTCTATGGTGGCAACTCTTCCATGAATCCTTCTGCAAATACCGTTACTAAATTGGGTCTTACTCCTATTAACGGAACTAACAGAACTGGTTATTACTGGCAAGCTAAAAATTTTACTGCTAACGATCCATTAACACCCGCAGAAAAAAATATCATTATCGATCCGGATGCTTCTGCTGCAACTTTTGCAACCCAAATAGCAGCTCTAAAAACGTTGTACAATTCCAAGTTTGTTATGACGCCGCTCGATGTTGCAATGGATAGAGATGGTAGTGCAGCGGTAAATATTTTGTTTAAACCGAACTATTATCTGTCGGGATTAAGCAATACAGTATTGTCCTTTAATCCATGGCTTAAACAAACTATAGGCTGGATGGATTACAATGGAGCGCCTGGTGATTTCAACTCTGCACAATAAAAACAAAAAAATATCGAAAGAGAAGATCACCAAAATCTTCTCTTTCTTTTTTTACCCAAAAAACATGTTTGCTGCCATTATAACGTCTAACGATTAGTAAAATAAAAAGTAATGATAGTAAGAAGTAAAAAATTGGTTTTAGCAGCGATATGCTTTTTTTCTTTGGTTAGTGCATTTGCACAGTATCCCGATATTCCAAAAGATGTTCAGCAAAAGTCTGATTCATTAATGCGTGCAGCCAATGCGCATTCCGATTCTGCATGGAAACTTGCATGGCCCATTATTCAGCAACAATCAAAAGAAGGTAAGCCTTATATTCCGTGGGCTTCACGTTACGATGAATTGCCTCAGTCGGATATTCTTGCTTTTCCTGGTGCCGAAGGTGGTGGCCGTTACAGCTTTGGTGGCCGTGGAGGTAAAGTGTATGTTGTAACAAATTTAAATGATGATGGCCCTGGTAGTTTACGTTGGGCTTGTGAACAAGGTGGTGCAAGAATTATTGTGTTCAATGTTGCCGGTATCATTCGTTTGCAAACACCGTTGATCATTCGTGCACCTTATATCACAATTGCCGGACAAACTGCACCAGGCGATGGTGTTTGTATTGCAGGTGAAAGTGTTTGGATCAACACGCATGATGTGATCATTCGTTATATGCGTTTCCGCAGAGGTGAAACATGGGTTGGAAGAAGAGATGATGCAATTGGTGGTAATCCCATTGGAAATATTATCATCGATCATGTGAGTGCAACATGGGGATTAGATGAGAATATGAGCATGTATCGTCACATGTACAATGATAGTACTGGCAAGATCGAAGATAAATTCGGCACAGTAAACATCACCATTCAGAATTCAATCTTTGGTGAAGCACTTGATACATGGAACCATGCATTCGGCAGCACACTAGGTGGCGAGAACTGTACTTTCATGCGTAATCTCTGGGCAAATAATGCAGGCCGTAATCCTTCTGTAGGTTGGAACGGTATCTTCAATTTTGCAAACAATGTTGTTTACAACTGGGTACATCGCAGTATTGATGGCGGCGATTACCGTGCACAATACAATATCATCAATAATTATTTTAAACCGGGTCCCGCTACTCCTAAAACGCCCATTGCTTACCGTATTCTGAAACCCGAAAGCGGAAGAAGTAAACTTAAAGACAAATACTATGGCCGTGCTTTCGTAAACGGAAACATTGTTGAAGGCTATCCTGAGGTCACAAAAGATAACTGGAATGGCGGTGTGCAAATAGAAGAAGAAAAAGGTACAGGCGAATACAAAGATTATATTAAAGTAAACAAGCCATTGCCAATGTCGCCAATCACAATTTTACCTGCTGAAGATGCAAGGAAATATGTTTTGGCAAATGCCGGTGCAACGTTGCCAAAGCGTGATGCAGTTGATGCACGCATTGTAAAAGAAGCAACAACAGGAAAGGTAGAATTAAATGCCAATGTGAAATTGCCTGAAACACAATTCAAACATCGTCGTATGCCAATTGATTCGTACAAGATTGGTATCATTACAGATCCCTCACAAGTTGGAGGTTATCCTGAATACAAAGGCACGGCTTATACCGATACCGATAACGATGGTATTCCTGACGTATATGAAACGAAAGTTGGATTGAATCCGAAAGACGCTGCTGATGCAGCGAAGATTGCAAAAAACGGTTACAGCAATATTGAAAATTATCTCAACAGTGTAGTGGATGTAAAGAACGTGAAGCCGGTTGTTGCAGCAGTTAAGAAATAAAGATTCGGCAGTACATACTGTTTTTGTATCTTATAATTAGTTTAGAAAGGAATGATCGTGCAAAAAAGAACAGTATATTGTTATTTAATTTTAATCAGTCTTATAACAGGTCAACAGGCTTTATTTGCGCAAAAGCAGGTAAAGCCTGTTCCTCCTTTATACAGTGAAAAAGGAAAGTTGGTTTACACTGCAGATGCGCAGGGAAATCGTATTCCTGATTTTTCGTATTGCGGTTACAAAGCATCGGAAGAATCCATTCCTAGTTTGGAAGTGAAAGTTGTTGTTCCTTTAAAATCAGGTGATGCAACGCTTCGCATTCAATCGGCTTTGGATTATGTGGCTTCGTTACCAGTTGACGCAAGTGGTTTTCGTGGAGCGGTGTTGTTGCAGAAGGGGACTTATGAAGTGTTTGGGCAATTACGCATTCCCGCATCAGGTGTAGTGTTACGTGGCAGTGGCATCAATGCAACAACAATCGTTGGTGCAGGTACAGGCCGTTTGGCTTTGATCAAAATTGTTGGAAAGAAAGCGAATCTATCAGCAGCTTCCGGATTGAAAATCACCGATGCATATGTGCCGGTAAATGCCATGAGTTTTTATGTTGATCAATCGATCAACATGAAAGAACACTCAAATAGAATTATTATCCGCCGGCCTTCAACTGCCAACTGGATACAGTTACTGGGCACAGATCATTTTGGAGGCGGCATTACAGCATTGGGTTGGAAACCGGGTGAACGGGATATATTGATGGATCGTACCATTACAAAAATTGAAGGCAATAGGGTTTACATTGATGCGCCAATTACAACTGCACTTGATACAACTTACGGCGGTGCAACCATTTCTTTTTACAATAACGATGGTCGCATTACTAATTGTGGCGTTGAAAATATCAAACTCATTTCTACGTACGATAAAGCAAATCCAAAAGATGAAGATCATCGCTGGAATGCCATCAATCTTGAAAATGCAGAAGATTGCTGGGTGAGGCAAATAACGTTTCAGCATTTTGCAGGCAGTGCAGTTAGTGTATTGGAAACTTCCAAACGTATTACTGTTGAAGATTGTATTTCTCTTGCACCTGTTTCTGAAATTGGTGGACAGCGTCGTTATACGTTTTTAACTACCGGTCAGCAAACTTTGTTTCAGCGTTGTTATGCTGAAAATGGTTATCATGATTTTGCTGTTGGTTTTTGTGCTGCCGGTCCAAATGCATTTGTACAATGCGAATCAATTCTTCCTTATAGTTTCAGCGGCACCATTGATAGTTGGGCAAGTGCTGTGTTGTTTGATGTAGTGAATGTGGATGGCAATGCATTGCGTTTTGGTAATCGTTACCAGGATGCTAATGGCGCAGGCTGGGCTGCAGCCAACAGTTTGTTCTGGAACTGCAGTGCAGCACGCATCGATTGTTACAAACCGCCCACTGCACAAAACTGGGCATTCGGCAGCTGGAGCCAGTTTGCAGGTGATGGATACTGGAATGAATCAAACAATACAATTACTCCACGAAGTTTATACTATGCACAGTTGCGTGAACGCCTGAATAAAAATGTAGATGTGCAGGCGCAGATTATGGATGTGCCGACAGAAGCGAGCAGCAGTCCGAGTGTTGAAGTAGCACAACAGTTAACAAAAGAAGCATCAAAACGAAAGCAACTGTTGAAGGATTGGATTACACAGGCAGCAACAAGAACAAAAATCAATACGGACGCCGGAGCTGCAAAAACAATTGATCAGATCGGTGTTAAAAAAACAACTGTACCAACACTTGCTCCTGCATTAACCATTAAGAATGGTGTATTGGTACGAGGCACGGAATATATTGCAGGAAAAAGAACAAGTGTGCAATGGTGGAGTGGTGGACTGCAGGCAAAAGATATAAAAGAAGCAAGACCCCATATCACACGTTTTGTTCCGGGAAGAAGCGGCAGAGGGTTGACAGATAACCTTGATGAAGTAGTAGCAGAAATGAAAACAAGCAACACGGTTGCTCTTGAACATAATTATGGTTTGTGGTACGACAGAAGGAGAGATGATCATGAACGCATCCGCAGAATGGATGGAGAAGTGTGGCCACCGTTTTATGAATTGCCTTTTGCACGCAGCGGAAAAGAAACGGCATGGGATGGGTTGAGTAAATACGATCTCACGAAGTACAACCTCTTTTACTGGAGCAGATTAAAGCAGTTTGCTGATCTCGCCGATCAGAATGGATTGGTATTGATGCATCAGAATTATTTTCAGCACAACATTATTGAAGCAGGTGCACACTATGCCGATTTTCCGTGGCGAACTGCTAACAATATCAACAACACCGGATTTAATGAGCCGGTAAATTATGCAGGTGATAAACGCATTTTTTATGCAGAACAGTTTTATGATCTATCAAACCCTGTTCGTGAAGAGCTGCATAAAAAATATATCCGTCAGTGCTTATCAAATTTCAAAGACAACACAGGAGTTATTCAACTTATCAGTGAAGAATACACCGGTCCTTTGCATTTTGTAAAATTCTGGTTGGATGTTATTCGTGAATGGGAAAAAGAAACAGGCAAACATCCATTGATTGCACTAAGTGTAACGAAAGATGTTCAGGATTCAATTTTAGCATTGCCTGCTTATGCTGCAGTGGTGGATATCATCGACATCCGCTACTGGCATTATCAGGCCGATGGTACAGCGTATGTACCAAAAGGCGGAGAGAATTTAGCCCCACGTCAGCATGCACGTTTATTGAAACCAAAAAAGACAAGTTTTGAACAGGTGTACCGTGCCGTAAAAGAATATCGCACAAAATATCCAACCAAAGCAGTGATGTATAGCGGAGATAGTTATCCGGAGTTTGGTATAGCTGTATTGATGGCAGGTGGCAGTATGCCGGTGCTGCCTGAAAATATCGATGCCTCAATTCTGAATGCTGCAACGGGCATGAAACCAGTTCCGTCTTCCAATGCAAATGAATATGTGCTGAGTGATGGTAAGACGAGTATTATCTATAACACAACAACTAAAAAATTCGAAAGACGATAGGTGATGAAGAACAGATTTACAGTTTTGTTTTTATTGTTTGCTTTGTTTGCAAATGCGCAGGTGAAGCAGTTAAAAGTTTCCGCCAACAAACGATTCTTTCAAACAGTTGATGGTAAACCTTTCTTCTGGATTGGTGATACAGGCTGGTTGTTATTTGTAAAATGCAGCAGGGAAGATGCCATTCGTTATCTCGAAACAAGAAAGCATCAAGGGTTTAATGTTATCCAGGTTATGGTATTGCACGATATGAACAATACCAAAAATGTGTATGGCGATTTTGCATTGATTAATGAAGATGTATCAAAACCAAACGTTACACCTGGAAATAATTTTGCGGACAAGAATGCGTATGATTATTGGGATCATGTAGATTTTATTGTAGATGAAGCTGCAAAGCGTGGCATCTACATGGCGATGGTACCCATTTGGGGCAGCAATGTAAAAGGCGGCAAAGTGAGCGTGAAGCAAGGCGAAGCGTATGCAACATTTCTTGGCAAGCGTTATAAAAATAAATCAAACATTATCTGGCTTAACGGTGGTGATGTAAAAGGAACAGAGGGCCTGGAAGTTTGGAAGAAGATGGGAACAACGATTAAACAACTCGATGCAAAACATTTGATGACCTATCATCCACGGGGACGCACTTCATCAAGCGATTGGTTTCATAATGAAGCATGGCTTGATTTTAATATGTTTCAAAGCGGACATAAAAATTATTCGCAGGATACCAGCAGTAACGAAACAAATCATTATGGCGAAGACAACTGGAAATTTGTTGATGTAGATTATAAATTGAAACCGGTGAAGCCAACAATGGATGGCGAACCTTCGTACGAAAATATTCCGCATGGTCTGCACGATAGTTTGCAACCACGCTGGACAGATGCTGATTTGCGTCGTTATGCATACTGGAGTGTGTTTGCAGGTGGTGCTGGTTTTACGTATGGTGAAAACTCAACCATGCAGTTTAATAAAATGGGCGACTGGACAGCGAATTACGGTGTACGGATGAATTGGAAACAAGCTTTGCTTTCACCCGGTGCAACGCAAATGATTCATTTGAAAAAACTCATGTTGAGCAAAACCTATTTCGATCGTGTACCTGCTCAGGAGTTGGTGGTTGATAGTGGCGAACGTTACAACCGTGTGGCTACAACTAGAGGAAGTAATTATGCAATGTTCTATGTGTATAATGGAAGAGATTTTAAAATAGACGTATCGAAGTTGAAGTTTGTGCCAGCGAAAGCAAATTGGTTTAATCCTGCTACCGGCAAACAACAACCGGTGAAAGGGTATAAGAAAGGTATGATCAGCTTTGATCCGCCTGGTGAACAGAAAGATGGAAATGATTGGGTATTGATTTTGGAGCCCTCCCCAAACCCCTCCAAAGGAGGGACTTTGAAACCCTAAACGATAAACAAGCCGATTGATAATAAGATGATGATGTGGAAGAATCTAAAGTTGATGTTCGTAAAATTGTGCCGCTCTTTTCCCTTTGGGGAAAGAGTTGGAGTATGGGGCGTTGTTTTGCTTTTATTTTTCTCTTCCTGTTCAAGCAAAGCTTACCTGTTCACATCTTTTCATGAACCCGCTGATGCAGGTTTGCGGATGTTGTACAGTTATGATGGTAAACATTGGACGGATCTTGATACAGTTCTTTTACAACCGAAAGTAGGCAACCAGAAAGTGATGCGTGACCCATCAATGGTACAAGGACCTGATGCAACTTTTCATTTGGTATGGACGAGCAGCTGGCGTGGCGATCTGGGTTTTGGTTATGCTTCATCAAAAGATCTTTTTAACTGGAGTGAGCAGCAATTTATTCCTGTGATGAAGAACGAACCAACAACTGTGAATACATGGGCACCTGAATTGTTTTATGATGATGAGCAAAAGCAATACATCATTATCTGGGCAAGTTGCATACCGGGAAGATTTGAACGGGGTATTGAAGAAGACAGCAACAACCATCGCATGTATGTCACCACAACACCTGATTTTAAAACATTCAGTGATACGAAATTATTCATCGATCCAAAGTTCAGTGTCATTGATGCAGTGATCGTTAAACGGAAGAAAGATGATTATGTGCTGGTGTTGAAAGATAATACAAGACCGGAGCGGAATATTAAAGTTGCCTTTGGCAGTTCGCCGCTTGGTCCATGGACGAATATTTCAAAACCCTTCTCCGATAATTTTACAGAAGGGCCGGCTGTTATAAAACTAAAAGATGAATGGCTGATTTATTTTGATTCGTATCGAAAGAAAATTTATGAAGTAGTTGCAACGAAAGACTTTGTAAAGTTTGAGAATATAACAACACAGGTAGAAGTGCCCGAGGGACATAAGCACGGAACAATTGTTCCGGTGAAGAAAAAAACAGTGAAGAAATTAATTAAGAAAACAGGCCGCAAAGACCCAAAGACAGAAAGCAGCACAAAGCCTTAGCGCCTTTGTGTCTTCGTGGCAAATAATAGAAATGAAATTGAAGCAATTAATAACAGGAGTAATAATGCTGCTTGCACTATCGCTGCAGGCACAGGATACTGTTCGCTACACAGGCACAACTTTATCGAACGTTGATTATCATCACGGCCAGTTATCACCAGCCGTTGGCGTGCACAATATTCAGACCATGCGTGCCAACCGTGCAGATACAGGGGCTACATCATGGACCTACAACCATGCACCCATGCTGGCGTATTGGAACAATACATTTTATCTTGAATATTTAAGTGATCCTGTTGGCGAACATATTCCACCAGGACAAACATTACTACAAAGTTCAAAAGATGGTTACAACTGGAGTTATCCTGTGGTGATTTTCCCTCCTTATAAAATACCGGATAGATTTGTAAAACAAGGCAAGACAGATACGGCAAAGAACAGCTATGCAGTGATGCACCAACGTTTTGGTTTTTATACGTCCAAATCAAAACGATTATTTGCATTGGCGTTTTACGGTATTGCGTTGGGACAAAAAGATGATCCCAACGACGGTAATGGTGTTGGCCGTGTGATCAGGGAAATAAAAGCTGATGGCACATTCGGCCCAATATATTTTCTACGCTATAATCATTCCTTTTCTGAAAAGAATACAAACTACCCATTTTACAAATCATCAAAAGACAAAGGCTTTGTGGCAGCTTGCGAAGAAATTCTCAGCACTCCATTACTGATGATGCAAACAGTGGAAGAAGCTGATCGTAATGATCCGTTGATCCCTTTACAAAAAGATTTCAAAGCA
>NZ_JBMQSG010000020.1:0-203310 GCF_057361365.1 Lacibacter sp.
GCCACGTAAACTACCGCCGGCTGGATAAGTACCATTGCCACGGTAGGCCATATCAACTGCTGTTTGTCCTCTTGCAGCTAATAAGGTTGCCTGGTCAACATACTTTGAACTTACATCATCAATATAATCAGTGAATGTTTTTCGATAGCCAAGTTCTAACCCAACACGTAGGTCCTCCGTTAACAAATATTCAGCGCCAATGCCAAATGGAATCGAAAATTGTGTTGACTTGTACACTTTCTTCCCGGGTAGAAAACCTTGTCCTTCTGTACTCAAAGGTTGCAGAAAAACTTTAGCGCCGGTGTTATCCGCAGTAAATGGTTTAATACGATACAATGCACCACCTGCAAAAACATAAGGTGTCCACCATTTATAATTCAGGTTAAAAATATTGTATTGAGCACCCAGTTCCCATTCAAACAACTTTGTTTCAAAACTCAGGTTGCGACTTTGGTGTGCTGTGCTTTTGCTTTTTGCATCGGCAGCACGCAACTTACCCAAACTTAAATGCGTACGTGCAAGTAAATGTTCAGTAAGATCATAACGGGCACCAATACTGCCTACAAATTTTGATTGATTGAACGTAAAGCGCTTTTGTTGAAGATCGCCCTGGTAATTAGCTAAACCGCCACGAAAGGATAAATGAAAATCCTGAGCAGATAAAAACAAAGGTGCAAGGCAAAAAACAAAGAGTAGTTTTTTCATGTGTTGGTTTTGTGGTTTTCATGTGTTGGTTTTGTGGTTTTCATTTGTCACATAGTATATCCTTAAAAAATTATCATCGCCTTTGGCATAAAATAGCTCAATAATTTTTATGGATATTTCATCATTCAGTTATTGGATCTTATGCAAATATAATCCGCTTGCTAAAACGTGAAAATAGAGGAGAAAGTATGTGCTGCGGTCATTTCAGTGATAGGCCTTCTTTCTTCAATATGGATTCGAGTCTTGGGATGCCCGAAGGGCCGAAGCCGTGAAGCTGCAGTAATTCCTTTTCACTCCATTTGCTGAGTTGCTCCAGGTTTTTAATGCCGGCGTTTTGCAATGCCCTTCGGGCCGGGTGCACTAAGTATTGCCAAAAATTCTTCTTCAGGCTGTTCTCCTGCTGCACAAATGGGGCAAACCGGGCAGTCGCTGCTTTTATAATATTGATGACCTTTGTTACAAATACGAAGTGTTTTTTTCGAAGTTGGCATTGTTGATCGGTTTCATGCTAAAGATAAAAATGAGGAACTGAACGGGCAACCCTAACGGCTGTTCCTTTCAAATCGATTAAATTCGCAGCCTTATGATGCATAATTTCAACGCAGGTCCTTCTGTTTTGCCCAAAGAAGTGTTTCAGCAAGCAAGTGAAGCTATTCTCAATTTTAGTAACAGTGGCTTATCAATTCTTGAGATCGGTCACCGCACGCCTTTGTTTGAAGATGTGATGAATGAAGCCCGTTCGTTGGTAAAAGAATTAATGCAATTAGATGATGATCATGAAGTGCTTTTCTTGCATGGTGGCGCCACTACGCAGTTTATGCAGGTGCCAATGAATTTGCTGAACGAACAGGAAGCAGCTGCTTATACCGAAACAGGCACATGGGCCGGTAAAGCCATTAAGGAGGCAAAGCTGTTTGGACATGTAGAAATTGTGGGTTCATCAAAAGATACTAACTACACAACTATGCCGCATGACGTGGCTGTGCCTGCAACAGCGGCTTATTTACATATTACTACCAATGAAACGATTGCTGGTACGCAATGGCACCAGATGCCTTACAACTGTGGGGTGCCCATTGTAGCTGATATGAGTAGTGATATCCTGAGTCGCACACTCGACTTCAACAAATTCGATCTCATCTATGCCGGTGCACAAAAAAATATGGGTGCAGCCGGTGTAAACCTCGTGATTGTTAACAAAAACATTCTTGGCAAGGTTAACCGCAGCATACCAACTATTCTTGATTACCGCAATCACATTAAAGAAGGCAGTATGCTTAACACGCCACCTGTGTTTGCTGTATATGTGGCAATGCTTACACTTCGTTGGTTAAAAGAACAAGGCGGTGTAGCAGCAATCGAGGCCATCAATGATAAAAAGGCGGAGGTTTTGTACAAAGCATTGGAGGCAATTCCATTCATCAACCTGCCTGTAGCGAAAGAAGACAGAAGTAAAATGAATGTGGTGTTTACAATGGATGATCCGGAAAAAGAAAAAGTATTCATGCAGTTGTGTAAAGAAAATGGCATGTATGGTGTGAAGGGTCACCGCAGTGTGGGAGGTTTCCGCATAAGTCTTTACAATGCACTTAGCATGAGCAGTGTTGAAGCAATGTTGAGTTTGTTGAATGAATTTGCTAAGAAGAACGGGTAAGTGCAGGTGGCGGATTTATCCGTTAACCACATAAAAAATCCTTTTCTTTGCAGCCGGTTAGTAAGTATAAAATTTATGGCAATAATAGTTCCGTTCAAGGCGCTGCGTCCGCAGGCCCAGTTCGCTAAGCAGGTGGCAGCACGTCCTTACGATGTGCTCAACAGTAAAGAGGCAAAGGAAGAAGCGCAAGGCAATCCTTATTCGTTTTTACATATCACCAAACCAGAGATCGATCTTCCTGAAGAAACAGATCATTATGCTCCGGAAGTATATCTTAAAGCAAAAGATAATCTTGCTGCTTTTATGCAACGTGATGTATTGTTTCGTGAAAGCAAGCCCTGCTATTATATTTATCGTTTGATCATGAATGGCCGCAGCCAGACAGGTTTGGTTTGTGGCAGTGCTGTGGCTGATTACGAAAATGATATTATCAAGAAACACGAATTCACCCGGCCTGAAAAAGAGAACGATCGCATCAATCATATCAAGATCAGCGGTGCACAAACCGGTAATGTATTCTTAGCGTATCGTGATGTACAGGAATTAAATGAGCTGATCGAAAAGTGGAAAGCAGATAAAAGTCCTATTTACGATTTTGCAGCTGATGATGAAATTCAACATACCATCTGGGTAGTGAATGATGATGCAGCTATTAAAACAATCAGCAGCATTTTTGATAAGCAGGTTCCCCAAACTTATATTGCCGACGGTCATCACCGTGCAGCATCAGCAGCGAAAGTGCGTGCTGCGTTGTGGGATGCAGCGACAGAAGAAAGCGATTACTTTTTAACGACACTGTTTCCTGCAAGTGAATTGCAGATTCTCGATTATAACCGTGTGGTGAAAGACCTGAACGGTTTGTCGGTAGAAGAACTCATCGAAAAGATCAAAGCAGATTTCGATGTAAAGGAAGCAGGCACTGAACCTGTAAAGCCAGGCGAACTGCATACATTCGGCATGTATCTCGATGGCAAGTGGTACCAACTCACAGCAAAGGAAGGAACGTATAAAACAGATCCCATCGGTGTGCTGGATGTAACCATTCTTTCCGACAATATTTTGGATAAACATCTTGGTATTCAAGACCAACGTACCGACAAGCGTATCGATTTTGTTGGTGGTATCCGTGGCTTGGGTGAATTACAAAAACGTGTGGACAGTGGTGAAATGAAAGTTGCTTTCAGTTTGTATCCTGTTACCATGGATCAGTTGTTTGATATTGCTGATAGTGGTAATGTGATGCCGCCAAAAAGCACCTGGTTTGAGCCGAAATTGAGAGATGGCTTACTCACGCATCTCATCTACAACGAATCATAATAAAAACCGAATATCAGGGAGGCGATTCAAAGAATCGCCTCTTTTGATTTATTTTTGAAACTGGTATGTTATTTGGCAACCAGGTATGGTAAATATAAATGAACACATGAAGAAACTTCTGAACACACTTTGTTTCGTATTGATCAGTTTTGCATCTTTTGCCCAGGATCCCGATGCTTCACAGTTACATGAAACAGCTAAACAATTTATGCGTGGCGGCGATTGGAATAATGCCATCCTGGTTTTGAATAAAGCTTTGCAAAAAGATCCGCAAAGTATTTCCATTCAGAAAGATATTGCACTTACCTATTATTATCAGCGTGACTTTGCAAAAGCAAGAGAAGCGGTGAAACCATTGGTTGAACGTGAAGATGCTGATGTGCCTACCTATCAAATTGCAGGTAACATTTACAAAGCATTAGCTGAACGTAAGGATGCGGAAAAAATGTACAAGAAGGCGTTGAAGAAATATCCTAACAGCGGTGCTTTGTATGCTGAGTATGGGGAGTTGTTGTGGATGATGAATGAAAACTTCACCAGCATTGAGCAATGGGAGTTGGGTATTAAAACCGATCCTGGTTATGCAGGCAACTATTATTTTGCTTCACGTTATTATTATTTCACTACGGATAAAGTATGGGCTTTGGTATATGGTGAAATTTTTGTGAACATGGAAAGCTATACCAGTCGCACTGCTGAAGTAAAAAATCTTTTGCTCGATAGTTATAAGAAATTTTTTGTGATCGATCCAAAAGCAAAAGCAACCAAGCCCGAAAAAGAAAGTGATTTTACAAAAGCGTTCACCACAGTCATGAACCAGAACAGTAGTGTAATCAACAACGGCATTACCACTGAAACATTAACGATGTTGCGTACACGTTTTTTACTTGACTGGAATAAAGATTATGCAGCGAAATTTCCTTTCCGTTTGTTTGATCATCAAAAACAATTATTGCAGGAAGGTATGTTTGAAGCTTATAACCAATGGATATTTGAAGCAGCCGGCGATCTTGCTAAATACGAAAGCTGGACCAAACTCAACACAGAACAATACAATGAGTTTACCCGTTTTCAGAAATCAAAACTCTTTAAAGTGCCGATGGGGCAATATTATAAAAGCATAAATTAATTCAAAAGATCCTCCGCTCACCGGGGGATTTTTTATAGCAGCATTGCTTAAATCTGCTTAACTTACTTCAACCAAAAACAGGTATTCCCTGTTACTATTTCGTACACTTAATTGCATGCTATATGAATCCTACACGATTATTCGATTGTATTGATGTACAATTAGCAAGATTTCCGCAGGAAGCTATGTTTGCTGCCAAAGAACACGGGAGCATCTGGCATAAATACAGTACAGCTGAAGTAAAAGACATCGTTGACAGACTTGCAGCAGGTTTACTTCATCTTGGTGTATCAGGGAATGATATGAGTGTTGAAAAGCGGGATAAGATTGCTATCGTTAGTAACAATCGCCCTGAGTGGATGATGCTTGATCTTGCTGTGCAAAAAACAGGAGCTGTGCTGGTGCCTATCTATCCAACTTTAGCTGCAAATGAATTAGAGTTTGTGTTGAATGATGCTGAAGTGAAACTTGTTTTTGTAAGCGACAAAGAACATTTTGAAAAAGTACAACGTGTTCGTGATCGAGTGCCCAGCCTCAAAGCAGTATTCACGTTTGATTATATTCAACCTTCGTTGCATTGGAAGGAAATCATGAGTAAAGCAGATGAAGAAGGGCTTAAAAAATTGGCCATTTCTGCAAGCAGCATCAGGTATGAAGATCTTGCTACCATCATTTATACTTCGGGAACTACAGGCACACCAAAAGGTGTAATGCTGAGTCATAAAAACATTCTGAGCAATGTTGTCTCCAGCACAGAAGTGTTTGCAGATTTTTGTTCACCTGGCGACAAGGCATTGAGTTTTCTTCCACTCAATCATATTTTCGAACGCATGGTTACATACATCTACCTGTTCAATGGTGTATCCGTTTGGTATGCGGAAAATCTTGAAATGATCGGTAGCAACTTAAAAGAAGTACAGCCATCCGTATTTACAACCGTGCCAAGATTATTGGAGAAAGTATATGAACGCATCATAGGTCGTGGACATGAATTGACGGGACTGAAGAAAAAATTATTTTTCTGGGCCGTTGATGTGGGAAGTAAATACGAGGCAGGAACCAATCATGGTTTTGCTTATAACACCCAGCTGGCGCTTGCCAATAAACTCATTTTTAGTAAATGGCGTGAAGGATTGGGTGGAAAAATAAAAGCCATTGTAACAGGTGCGGCTGCCTGCCAGGTGCGTTTGCTGCGTGTGTTTACTGCAGGTAAAATCAATATCATGGAAGGTTATGGTTTAACTGAAACATCACCAGTAATTGCAGTGAATCGTTTCAGTGAATCGGGAAGAAGATTTGGAACGGTGGGGCCCGTGATAAAAGGTGTTGATGTAAAGATTGAAGAAGATGGCGAAATTGTTTGCAAAGGTGATAATGTAATGATGGGTTATTACAAACGTCCTGATCTTACAGCAGAAGTAATTGATAAGGATGGTTATTTCCACACGGGTGATATTGGTGTAATGCAGGAGGGGAAATTTTTGAAGATTACCGACCGTAAGAAGGAGATCTTTAAAACAAGTGGTGGTAAGTATGTGGCGCCGCAGCCTATTGAAAATAAAATGAAAGAAAGCAAGTTTATTGAGCAGATGATGGTGGTTGGTCCGGAGCGAAAATTTGCAGGCGCACTTATTGTTCCTTCGTTTGAAAATTTAAAGCTGTGGGCTTCTCAGAATAATGTTAGCTACGGAACAGTGCATGATCTTATCCGCAACCCGGCCGTGCTTGAAATGTTTAAGCATATTGTAGAGGAATTCAATAAGAACTTCAATCATGTGGAGCAAATCAAAAAGTTTGAACTCTGTGCCAATGAATGGACGGTTGATGGTGGTGAGTTAACGCCAACATTGAAATTGAAGAGGAAGGTTATTATGGAGAAGTATAGAGATGCAATTGAGAGGATTTATTTGTAAATGCTCGAAGTAATGAAGTTTTATGGCAAACAATTGCATTATGTACCTGGGTATTTTAGTAGTTACGGTGTTAAGTGCAATTGGTTTTACATCTTGTGACGAGAGGAGTGATGACAAATTGAGAAGTGACGGAATTATTGGGAAAGCAAAAATCACAGATTGTTATAGCAGATCGAAAGGGGCCGGTGTTAATGTCGATTATACTTTCGTAGTGGCGGGTAAAACTTATAAAGGCAGGCAAAGTTATATTGAACTAGAGCACTTTGTTTGCAGAGAACTCTATTATCAGGAAGTTTCTATTATCTATGTAAAGGAGAACCCTGATGTTAATAAATTGATGATTAGCAAAAATGACTTCGAAAGACTAAAATACCCTTATCCCGACTCTTTAAAATGGACCGAACGTTATTACCCTAAATGGTAAATGGTGAAACTTGCGATACAGTACAAGTGTGCGACGCAACCCAAGTTTTATAGCAGCACAATCGCCCGCCCCAAATCAGCATTCCTTTTTTCCTGTAAAACCAAATCTTTTATCTTCGCAGCATGCTTCCAAAATACAAACGCATTCTCCTCAAACTTTCCGGCGAGTCATTAATGGGCGATAAAAATTTCGGGATGGATTCAACCGTCATTTCGCAATATGCCCAAAGCATTAAAAGCATTACCTCGTTGGGTGTGCAGGTGGCTATTGTAATTGGCGGCGGCAACATTTACCGTGGAATGAACGAGGCGGAGACAGGTATTGAGCGTGCGCATGGCGATTATATGGGTATGCTTGCAACGGTTATCAACGGTATGGCGTTACAAGCTGGTTTGGAAAAAGCTGGTGTGTACACCCGATTGCAAAGCGCTATTAAAATGGAACAGATCGCAGAACCATATATCCGCCGACGTGCAATTCGTCACCTGGAGAAGGGTCGTGTAGTGATCTTTGGTGCCGGCACAGGTAATCCTTATTTCACAACCGATACCGCCGGTTCGCTCCGTGCCATTGAAATTAATGCGGATGTTATTTTGAAAGGCACCAGGGTGGACGGCATTTACACAGCCGATCCTGAAAAAGATCCTACAGCAACTAAATACGAAAGTGTCACTTTCCAGGAATGTCTCAGCAATAATTTGCGTGTAATGGATATGACTGCTTTCACGCTCTGCATGGAAAACAATCTTCCCATCATTGTGTTCGACATGAACAAGCCCGACAACCTGAAGCGTGTTGTTACCGGCGAAAAAGTGGGCACCATTGTAAACAAAGGCTAACTGTTTTCACAATCGTAACAGGTTTGGGGATAAAATTATCCAAAGGGCAGTAGTGTGCTGCTGTTATTGCTGTTAACTTTCCTGTGCAATAGAATTTCCTGCTGTACCTAAAACAACCACGCATGTCTTTCACATTACTAGCAATCAATATTTCAGTTTTTGAAATTGTGATGTTCCAGATTGGAGCATTGGTGCTGGGTTTTGTGATCCATTATTTCTGGAACATGCGGCATGGTAGCCAATTCGACAACGACATTGATGTAGAGAAATTTGAGAAAGAAGCGCACGACTGGCGCATGAAGTATTACAATGTGCTGGAGCAACAAAAAGAATCGGGCGAGCACTTAAGCAAAGATCTAATACAGGCAAGAGAAAATGAACAACTCCTGGTTGATGAGATTGAAGAATTAAAGGAGTTGATCAAGGAATTAAAACAACGTCCTCAACAAGTGATCGTTGAATCTGCAGCACCAGTTACAGTAGTAGAAGTAAGCCCATCAGAATATCTTGCTCAGTTAAAATCAGCCCAGGATCATTTACTGCAACACAATCAAAATATTTCTAAACTGCTGAACCAGGTTGATCTGTTGGAAAAAGTAGAACAAAAGCACCAGGAATCATTACAACAGAATCAATACCTCACTGAGCAATTACAATTGTTGCGTCGTTCATTAACGGAGAAAGAAGGTGAGCTGAATAATATTCGTCAGCAAACAGTGCTTACGCAGGAAATGAAAAATCGTTTGGAAACAGCTTACGATGAATTCAACGAAATACAGTCAAAACTGATGAAGGTGGAGCAACAACTTGCTTCTCCCCAAACACATTCCTTGCATAATGATGAGCTGGAAGAAGCCAATCATATGTTATCGGTTGAGTTAAATGATATGCGTACAAAGCAGCGTGAACTGGTGGAAGAGAATTCAAGGCTTTCGCAACATGTGATTGAAATGGAAAGCAAGTTAAAAGAATCGAACCTGCAGCGCCAGCAATTAAGCAAACGCAACGATTTCCTTGAAGAGTTGAATAAGGATCTGCAGCAGGTATCGGATCATAACAAAAAACTGGAATCGCAACTTTCCCGTCTTTCAGAAATTGAAGCGATGCTGGCAAGAATTTCTGCCGGACAAAATCAGTAAATCAGCGGTTGGTAATTTTTCCTTCCTTAGATTTGGCGCTTCACTAAAGCAGCCGTAGTTATGTCTTCTATTGCAGATATCCGTCGTGATTATTCCTTAAAAACATTAAGTGAAACAGAAATAACTACTGATCCTTTTCAGCAGTTTGCTGATTGGTGGCAACAGGCCATTGACTCAAAAATTGATGAAGTAAATGCCATGACCTTGGCAACTGCTTCACTGGAAGGTGTGCCTTCTGCACGAATTGTATTACTAAAAGGCTATGATAAAAACGGTTTTGTGTTTTATACCAATTATGAAAGTGCAAAAGGCCAGGAGTTAGCAGAGAACCCGAGAGCAAGTTTATTATTTTTCTGGAAAGAATTAGAACGCCAGGTACGCATAACTGGTTTAGTCGAGAAAGTAAGTGCGGTGGAAAATGATGAGTATTTTTTATCCCGTCCAACAGGATCACAAATTGGAGCATGGGCTTCGCCGCAAAGTCATGTAATTGAAAACCGTGATTGGCTGGAAAATAAAGTGAAAGAACTGGAAACAAAATTCAGCAATGAGCAATTGACAAGGCCGGATCATTGGGGTGGTTACCGGGTAAAGCCTGTGATCATTGAATTCTGGCAGGGAAGAAGCAGTCGGTTACACGATCGTATTCAGTACACACTACAGGAAAATAGTAGCTGGAAGATAGAACGTTTAGCACCTTAGGTAAAGTACGAAGTCCGAAGTTGGAAGTACGAAGTAAGAAAGAGTAGGACATAAAAAAGCAGGTAATTACCTACGTAACAACCTGCTTCAGGAATTTCGTATTCAGCAGAAACTTATTTTGTTTCAGCTTTCTTCGCAGCTTTTTTTACAACAACTTTCGCAGGACGGCTTTTGCCGAAAGAACCTTTGAAACGTTTGCCTTTTGCTGTTTTTTTATCACCTCTGCCCATAGTAATTTATTTGAATTGTAAAAGTAACGATGATGGAGCAATACTGCTCTTTAAAAATAAAAAAGCAAGAAACGACAGTTTCTTGCTTTTTCAATAAGGTCAAGCATTAGAGTTTTGCAGCCAGTTCTTTACCAGCTTTAAACTTCGCAACTTTTTTCGCTTTGATTTTGATGGTAGCACCTGTTTGTGGGTTACGGCCAGTACGTGCAGCACGCTTAGTAACAGAGAAAGTACCGAAACCTACCAATGTTACTTTACCGCCACCTTTCAATGTTTTGGTAACAGCTTCCACGAAAGAATCCAATACAGCATTTGCCTGTGTCTTTGAAATTTCTGCATCTTCGGAAAGTTTTGCAACTAATTCAGCTTTGTTCATAGTGAGAATTTTTTAAGTGGAGCAAATATAGAAGCTTTTGCATTCCAACAAAATTTTTTTAGCTGTTTGGAAACATGTAAGAAATCGCTCAAAACCGCACGGGACAAGGATTTTACAGCATCAACAAAAAATCTAACAGCTGTATGTAAATAAATGCATATGGCTGAAACCCTTGTCTGTCAACTGTTTCAGCTATGTGTAAGCTGTAAGCCTTGCCAGCAAAGGATTTCGGCGTGTGGATAAAGAAAGTTTCCAGATTGATCTTTTGCACGATTATTTCACAACTTCCATAATGCTGCGGAATGCAATGGTGCGGTTACCCCATTTATCAAATACTTTTTGACGAAGTGTTGCAGCATGTTTATTTACATATTCTTCCTGCAGTTGTTTTGTTTCAGCAAAGTATTGTGCGGTGTAGGTTGGTCCGTCTTCTTCTTCAATCTCGAGAAGTTTTAATAATTGTGCATCCGTGAAGCAACCTGTGGCAACAACTTCAGGAATATGTTCTTCCAGCATCCATTTCACCCATGCATCGTGGATATCCCAGGTTATTTTTGATGTTACGTTATAAACGATCATGTTATTTCAATTTTAATTCAAGATAAACAGGACAATGATCGCTGTGTTTTACATCAGGATAAATTTCAGCATCTTTTAAATTAACCTTCAATGGTTCTGTTACTGAAATGTAATCAATACGCCAACCTTTGTTTTGCAAACGTACACTGGGAAAACGCTGGCTCCACCAACTGTAACGATGGGGCTCAGGGTGAAATTCACGGAATGTATCAACCCAGCCGTTTTCAAAAAACTTTGTCATCCATTCACGTTCCGCAGGTAAGAAACCACTTGAATTTTTATTGCCTTTTGGGTCGTGAATATCTATCTCCTTATGTGCAATATTGTAATCGCCGCAAAGAATTAGTTTAGGATGTTTCTTTTTTAATTCGTTCAACCATTTGTAATATTCATCGAGCCATTGGTATTTAAATTCCTGGCGAACATCACCGCTGGTACCGCTGGGGAAATAAGTATTGATCAGACGAATATCTCCAAAGTCAAGTTGAATAACACGACCCTCATCATCGCTGGGCCCATGCCCATGACCATAGGTTACTTCATCAGGTTTTATTTTACTAAAGACAGCTACGCCACTATATCCTTTTTTTTGTGCACTGAACCAGTAGTCCTGATAACCGAGGTCGGTAAATAATTTCAAGTCAACATTTTCTTTTGTTGCTTTTGTTTCCTGCACGCAAATGATATCTGCAGGATCAGTTTTCAGCCAATCAATGAAACCTTTTTTGATGGCAGCACGAATGCCATTTACATTATAAGAAATGATACGCATGACTAATTTTTTGCTTCGACGAATGTATGAAAGGCGCTGTAAACAAACCGTAAAAAGAACAGCATTCCAAAAGGAATGCTGGTTTCAGGAATCGAATAGAAAACAACTATGCTTTTCTTTTGTAAAACGTTTGTTCTATTTTTTTATCAACCGGTGTTACTGTTTGAAGGAATTTATAAATGGCTTTTATTTCCATTTCACTCATGCGACTGAAAGGACCCCACGCCATTGGACTATGCTTATTGAGTTTTCCCTGGCGTAAACGGTTACGGAACATTTCTTCACTCCACCCATAAATACGTCCAGTTGTTTTGTGGGGGGTAAGATTCGGACTTTGACATTCATAATTTTCGGGATCAATGATTGACTCCATTTTAAAACCTCCAGCAAATGGTTCTCCAACAAAAGCACCTGTCATCAGATCCCGATCAGTATGGCAACCATTGCAATTAGCCACACTCATGGCCATGTAACGGCCGTATTCAACTGTTGAATCGGCTTTCACTTCTTTGGGTGGAGTGCCTGTTGGGCCAACAGGTTTTAGCACAAAAGCTTTAATGATCATTCCCAATGGATTCATTTTATTAGCTGTCACCTTATTGCTTACTGGTTTTATAGTGCGTATATAAGAAATAACTGCGGTAAGATCTGCATCACTCATATCATGAAAAGGCATGAAGTCGAATAAAGCTCGTCCATCGTGGCCAACACCATAGCGTAAGGAGCGGGCAATAGCTTCGTCGGAAATATTGCCGATGCCTGTTTCTTTATCAGGTGTAATGTTTCTAGGATAAATATGACCAATAGGAATTGCAAAATCTCTTCCACCGGGTAAATCAACTTCTGCTCCGCTGTTCACTATGTCTTCTGTTCCTGGTTTTGCATGACAATCGGCGCAATGCGCTGGCCCATAAACCAAATATTTCCCCCGGGCAAGTACTGCACTGTCAGTTGAAGCTTTAATTGCAGGATAAGGAGCATCGAATTTTTTATTTTGATTCAGTAAAACAATAACTGTAACTCCCAGGATGATGAATAAAAGAATGATTCCAGTCCATTTAAGGATTTTCTTAAGCATGATGGTAGTTTTGGGTGATGATTGATAATTCGGTATAGCCCAAAAGGTAGAAACAATTTTAAAAAATTGCAAGCGTGTTATAAAAAAGTATTGTTGGTTGCATGAGCCCTTTAAAAAAGTTATTATTGTAGAAAGGAAGAGCATGGAAAACGACGCTACAAATAATGTTTTGGAAAGTGCGGCGGAGCAATCAATTCTTGCGGATATCCCGGCCTTCAACTATAATTATGCAAGTTCAACCCAGCGTTTTTTTAATTGGTTGATCGATAATTTAGTGATGCGTTTTGCTGTAAGCTATTTAACAGGTGCCGGTATTGGTGTTCTGTTGCAGTTGATATCTCCCGAAATAATAGTTGAATTGTCATCGGGGCAACGTGGTTTTATTTTCTGGTCAGTGAGTTATCTTGTTGGCATTTGCAACTACCTCTTTTATTATACTCTTTGTGAAAAATTATTCAGAGGTTACACGTTGGGCAAATTTATTACCGGCACCAGGGCCATACGTGAAGATGATGAAGAACTCACATTTAAGGATGCATTATTGCGTTCGCTATGCCGTATCGTTCCATTAGAAGTATTTAGTGCGTTGGCAGGTTTTCCCTGGCACGACAGGTGGACAAAAACAAAAGTGGTGAAGACGAGATGAGAATTAAAAATGAAAGGCTAGTTTCATTTTTATAAAGAAAGGATTGCCGGGTGTGTAGTGTAATTCAGTAACAGGATTCGTTTCATTTCTCAGTCTCGATTCAGTGGCGAACTGAGCTTCGTTCCAATTTGTGTTGAATAGATTTTCGACCACCGTTCCAATTTCAAATTTCTTAAAAGCATAACTAATGGAAGCATCAGTAACAAAATATCCTTTTGCAGTAATGCTGTAATCTTCATTGGCAGCACGGTTGCCGAGATAACGATAGCGTATGCTTGCATTCCAGCTTTTGTGTTGATAGCTAACTCCTCCGGTACTCGTAAATGTTGGTGCCAACGGAATATAATTTTCAGTCTTTGCATCTTCAATGCTTCTTGCATGTGCAAAATTTATATTCGCATCGGCTGTTAAATTTTTCAACGGTTGCCAGCGAACTGAAATATCTGCACCATATCTTCTTGTTTTACCGCCGGGTTCAACAATGCCTTCATCACCCACGTACACAAATTCCTGTTCAAGAAATAAATGCCATGCAGCGGCATTAATGAATACACTTTTGAATGGTTTCCAGATAAAGCCAAGGTCAGTGCCATATGATGCCGGCAAAACACGTTGGCCTGTTTGCGGCAACACAACACGTGTATCATTGCTATGAAAACCTTTGCCATTTTTCAGATAGAGTTGCAATGATTTATTAATGGTATAAAATATATTGAGTTTGGGACTGATAATTGTTTTTTGTTGTGAAGCCAGGCCTGGGTTTAGCTTGTCATTATAATCAAAATGAAAATAATCGAATCTGGCGGCTGCATTGATCATCCATTTGCCGGATTCAATTTTCTCATCGGCATATAGCCATGCGTTTGCTTCCTGCACATTACCGAGTGCAATTAACTCAAGCACTTCAGTTTTGTTTTTTGTATGCGACAGTTCTGAATTGTGCGTGACATCAAAACGTATTCCGCTGCCGATGCTGCTCGTAAAAGCAATATTGCCTTTATACTTTTTCGATTGCCAGTTCGATTGCCAGCCGTAAATATCCCTTGCTTCCTGTTGTCTTATCTGGTCTCCGTTTACAGGATCATTTAAAAAGAAAGTAAAGTTGGAGATAAGATTAAAGTGATAACGTGAATAATACAACTGATGTTCCAACAGATCATCGTTGTGTAAGCGTTGCTGCAGTTTTGCACTGATGTTGATTCGACCTGTGTAACCACCTTCTGTATTATCAATAGCGCCAAAGCGGGAAATTGTTCCATCCTGCACCGCTCGTTCAGGAATTTGGCCGGATGCATCCCAGCGGCTATTAAAAGCATTTGACTGCAGAAACAACTTGTTTCGTTCATTCAACTGCACATTGTATTTACCCCATATGTTGAAGCGATTAAACTTTTGCGGACTTTCAAACGGACCGTCCGAATAGATAAATTCAGATGCGATGTATGCACTTTGTTTTTGATCAGTTGCAGGCAATAAATTCAGCATTGCCAAAGCCCGGTAGCTGTTAAAAGATCCCGCTTCTGTTTGTAGGGTATTTTGCGAAAGCTTATCTGCTGTTTGTAATTCAACATAACCTGCTGTGTTGAAATTTCCTTGCTCAGCATAGTAACTTCCTTTTCCGTAATCAATTGTTTTCACCAATTCCGGAATTACAAAATGAAGATCAGCATAACCTTGTCCGTGAGCATGCGACGGCATATTCACCGGCATTCCATCAACGGAAATTTTTACATCCGTTCCATGATCAACATCAAAACCACGCAAGAAAATTTGCTCTGCTTTGCCGCCACCCTGGTGTTGTGCAATAAATAAGCCCGGTGCATAACGAAGAAATTCCTGTGCTGAATTAACAGGACGTTGATTCAGATCGATCTTACTGATGGTTGAGTAAACTTTATTTGCATTGCCGGCAATTACCACTTCTTTCAGGTTAAAAGCAGCACGCACCAACAAAATATTATCAGCGTTTGAAACGAGTACTTTTTTTGCTGCATACCCAATCGCTGATATCAATAAAGTTGTTTCATTATTTTCCAGCACAATGCGAAAACGACCGTCCTTTTCTGCCGTTGCTGTTTTGGTTTTGCTTTGCACCACGGCACCTTCAACGGGTTCCATCGTAATGGCGTCAATAATCCTGCTGCTGTAATTTGGTTGCGCCCTTAAAATAAAAGCGCTGAATGAAAAAATGAAAAGGAATAGAATTGCTTTCATAAAAGTTAGTTGATACTTAGAGCGTTTTAAGGGCCGCTTTAATTTCATTGGTAGTAACCGGGCCCAGCTCAAAACTGCTTTCTAAAGCTTCAGACAAATATTGTTTTGCCAATTTTGAATTACCGCTTTTCTTCAATAATAATCCGATATGATAAAGGGCATCGGGTTCAAATGTTTTGTTGATGATACGGCTCTCAGCAATCTTTACCGCTTCATTTACCTCGCCGTTTTTATACAATGACCATGCATACAATTCATATGATTGGGGCGTAGGACGGTTACCGATCTCTTTCTTCGCAATAGACATAGCGGTTGATTGATTATTCAATTCATCGCTCATGATCGTAAAAAGATATTTGTTGTACATATCGCCATAAGCCGGGTTACTTACTTTATCAACAAATGAAGCGAGGTAGTTATTTTTTGCGTTGGTATTTTTTTCGAAGGCAGCAATTTCGCTAAGCATCAGCTCGTAATCAGGAACAGGGTGTTTTTCCTGCAACCATAACAATATTTTTTTTGCAAATGCGGTGTTCTTATCATGTGAGTAAGCGATCCATGCAATACCTTTCCATGCATGATAGTAATCGGGATGTTCTTTTACAACTTCTGTATATAGTTGGTATGATTCGTTTATGCGGTTGTTGTGGCCATACATGTCGGCCAGGTTGGTTTTCACCCAAGGCAATAATTGATCTTTCTTTGATTCTTTGATATCAACATATGCTTTTTCCATCAAGCCGATACTTGCTTCACTGTTGCCTTTATGGTCTTCAAGTTTTGCGGCACGCAGGTAGTAATCAAAATTATTCTTATGGCGAAATGCAGAGAGTATTGCTTCGGCCTGTTGATAATTGCCCAGCTCAAGTTTTACATCGAACTGTTGTAAACGGGTTAGGTACATATCATCCCCCATGGCAGCAGCTGTATCAAGGTAACGATCGGCCTGGATAAATTTATGCTGCGTAATACAATTAGCAGCAAGCGAACGATAGATGCCCGATGAAAAACGTTTTTGCAATTGGTTAGCTACATGGTATAAACTATCGCTTCTATGCACATCATTAATATCGCCGCTATATTGAAAACGTTGAGTGTATAAAGAGGCCAGTTTTATCTGGCTACTCATATCATCCTTTGTTGTTGTAAGCCGATCACTCCAGAATTTCCTATCCAGTTCAATTGATAACAAACCATTCGCCCCTTTGTTTTGGCTCATGAGTGCCATTATCTTTTCCTGTTCAACAATAGCTTGCTTTTTTTCGGAGCATGCAACGGAAAGCACAATGCCGGAAAGTAATAATAGAAGCTTATGCATAGAAAGTAGTTTATGGTAGTGGTGAAAAAGGCGAAGGCTTTTACCTTCGCCCTTAGTTGGTTCTCTCTTAGTACGATCTATTTATTAATGAGGAGTTGCGAGGTAGGGAAATGAAGTAAGAAATGCTTTATCGTTAGCATCTACGTTGTCACTTGTAAGAGCTGCATTGGCACTGCCATCAGGACCGCCAAATAATAGTAACAGTTCCACATCAATTACATCATCGCCTAATGTACGGCCTGTTAATACATTTGTACCATCAAAAAATGTTGTTTTCTTAGTTGTTGATACATTCAACACATCAGTCACTAATAAACCGATCAGCTGGTCAACATTTTGTCCTAATGCATTTGTTGTGTAGCCGGGATTTAATGCAAGGAAATTTGTTTTGAATTTATTAAAGAAGGCTGCGTTCATGCCCGATGGGATGGTTGCATTGAACATATCCTTATCGGCACTGCCAACAAATACTGTATTGATTGCGGGGCGTGCCATTTGATCCTGTATTTCGTACACCTGTTGTGTTGCAGGCGTGTTTTCTTTCTTACAGGCAACAAAGAAAGTTGCGCCTGCAAGTACTGCGTATAATCCTATTTTGAGTTTCATCTGAGTTTAATTTTTTAGATTAGAAATTTGGTTTTATCAGTTGATTGCTTTTTTCGATTCAGCCCAAACATTTAATGTGCCGCTTCCGCCCAGTTTTGATTTTGGAACTTCAACCACAATGCTCATCACGTTTGTGCCTTTGAATGCATCAACGCCCGGATCATTAAAGCCCGCTGCCATACCACCAACTACTTTTTTGTATTGATTCAGATCGAAGAAGAAGGGATCATCACGTGGACCAGCAAATACTTTTATTCCATTTTCTTCACCCATTATAGCGGCTTGTCCATAAGGAGTTACTTTCGCCTGCACGCTGAATGCACCTGGTGTAATAGTACTTTTTGTTCCTATTGCAGCTGGTTTGTAAGGACCATACACTCTCATGTTTCCATTCATAACAATGGCTTGTATTACGAGGTCTTCAACATTATCACCTGTATTGTCAATATTAAATTCAATAAGCGTTTTCTCATCGAATTTTGCTGCGCCTGTTGCAGACGGGGAAAGCAAACCTTGCGTGTTAGCAACAAATACAAGGTTACTTGCATTCTCGCCTTGAAAAACATAAACGTCGGTGATGTCTGTTGCCTGGTTCGATACTGCAGGTGCGTCGAGGTGATCGGCTGCATAAATAATGCCTCCGGTTACAGCCACTGCTGCTGCAAGAACAGTCAGTAAAACTTTTCTCTTTTTCATTGTTTGATTTTTTTTAGATTAAAAATGTTATTGATTGATGATTGTTTTCACCGAACTCACAGGGGAGGAGTTGTACAGATATGATTCATTTACGTTGAAGTGATAAGAGTTGGATTTTAAACGTTAAAATATTTTCAATTATCATTTGACATTTTAAAGACGAACAACAATCATATTATAACGTAGGCACAAAAAGAAAGCGGATGATAGAAACCATCCGCTTATAACCAAAACCAGGACTACATAATTAGCCTTTCGGCAAAACAACAGCATCAATTACATGGATAACGCCATTGCTTTGATAAACATCTTTGATTGTTACTGAAGCCATTCCGCCTTTTTCATCTTTGATCCAAAGTGTTTTGTCTTTCATCCACAACCATAATTTTCCTCCTTGCACTGTTGTTAATTCAGCTTTACCATTTCCTTCTTTAATAAGTCGTGCAATTTCTTTTGCATCTAATTTTCCTGATACAACATGATAGGTTAGCACGGCCGTTAGCGTTGCTTTATTTTCAGGTTTCAACAATGTTTCAACGGTGCCTGCAGGTAATTTTTCAAAAGCAGCATTGGTGGGGGCGAATACGGTAAACGGGCCAGCACTCATTAATGTTTCAACAAGTCCTGCGGCTTTAACAGCAGCAACCAATGTTGTGTGATCTTTAGAATTAACGGCATTCTCCACAATATTTTTTGATGGATACATCGGCGCACCACCTACTTCTACTGTGTTTTCTTTCATTTTCATTGAAGATGTTTGCGCTGTAACTGTACCTAGAGACAATACTGCAGCCATCGCAAAGGCGAATAGGTTCACTTTTTTCATTGTGTAATGTTTTGAAGTTGCTTGATGATTATGTTCAACAGTTGAACTGTTGGTTCCCTTTTTTGTAACGGGCAACATTAGAGATACGGAACCGGATTATGGTTGGATTAGAAAATTCAAAAAATATTTCATACAAAAAAGCCCCGCACTGCGGGGCTATGCTTTATACAAGCAATTTAACAGGAGAAGAGTGCTTATTTATTCTTTCAGGAATTTTATTTTACTTAAAATGTTCTCTGCAACTTTTTTTCCTTGTGCTATACTTTTTTCACAAGTTGCACGGTAGTGCAAACCTCCATATATTCTGCTGTTGGATATATCGGCACCCATTTCTGTAAATGTGCCATAACTGCGGCTGGGATATCCAAGATAATCGTAGGTATGTAAAGTGATCGGGAATTTTTCACCAAATACATTACTCATCATTGTAAGTGCGCCGCCGGTTATGGTAGCATGACCAGACGGAAACTCCGGATGATTAGGAGTAGGGATATAAGTGTTCCAGGCCGGATCTATATATGCTTTTATATAAGTTACCGGGCGAATGAGATTAAAAACATATTTATTAGTAAGCATAATAACGTTTGCATCATGCATTGCCAGTCCAACTTTGGCATAAGCAACTGCCGCCATATCTAAGCCGAACTGTTTAATCATAAGCGACTGTAAAAATGCAGCTACATAAGTACCGCCTGCTCCATAGCCGGGGTTGTCTTTATAATAGTCGGCCATAGCTTTTTGAGCGGGGGTAAGTGTAAGTGATATATCATAGACCTCCTTCACCATTTTATAAAAATCTGATGAGGGGTCTGTTGAGAATGTTGGTGGCGGAACAAGTGTAGTGCCGTTGGATGAACCAGGCACAATCAATCTGCGCTGATACGCATAAGATCCCACAGGAGCGGTTGGTGCTGTAGGAACCCAAAGTCCCAGGCCTACTGGTGGCACATAAGGCGGATTTACGTTAGCAAAACCATCAACTGCAGCCCATGCAAAAATTCTTGTTGCTACTTCTTTTCCAAATGCAATGGAACGTTGCAATGTGGCATCATTCACTTCAGTTGCATACATGGTATTTAAAGAACTTTCAAGATTATCAATTGCTGTTTTGTTGACAGCAGCTGTAGAAGGGAAAAGCCGACGACTCATTTCAGCCAATGCCGCATTTGCACTTGCAGCCCAATGGTATGCTTTGCCGGGTTCAGTATTGGGCATAGCAGGGAAATCGGTGAGTTGACCTTCGAGCGATTGATATGCAGGCATGCCGTTTACAACTGCTTCATATACTGCAATACCGCTGTAAGCCATTGCCCTGTCCGTGGCCTGAGTTCCGGTACCAGCAGGTAACGGAAACCGAAACATTTCTAACTGCATGTTCAACCATTTATTGATTACGTCCGAAGAAAATGTTTTTGTTTGTTGCAAGTGTCCGTTTACACCTGCTTTCGATGCCAGCGGTGCGGTTGCGTAGGGAGAGTCGGTGCTGATTTCTTTTTTACAGGAAACAAACGAAATGAAAAGCAGTAGAGCAAAAGCCCATTGAAGTTTCTTGTTCATAAGTTTAAGTTTGAGTTGATGAGTAAAAATGTCTTCACCGGGCATGCGGGAGTGTAACAGGCAGAATCCATTTGTCAATTGATCAGGTCTGTATTTGTCTTTATTGGGTAGCGGCCGGGCAAAGAATTAAAACCTGCAAAAAAAACTTCTTGCAGAGCGGTAATACTATAAGTAGTTTTATCATTGGAAAAGCCTATAAATGTAGAGTTGATCTGTACCGAAAAAAATACCTATTTATAGGTAGAACTCCATTTAAGTTAATTCTCTGCAGTTAGTACTCCGCACAGTATGATCAGCAATAATCCGGAACTCATTATACATTTACTTAAAAGTGGGTTATGAAAGAAGAGGCGTTTGATCTTGCATTCAACCGGATTTTTAAATGGCTTGGCAACGAATCAAATCCAAGTCACCTAGAACTTAAACTGGATCTGTATAAAAAGCTTTGGAATTTTTTACTGATCGGCGATTCGTATTATTTTATTATCAATCATCACACTTTGAAATTTGAGTTTGTAAGTAATGAGGTAGAAAATATAATGGGTTACCTGCCATCAGAATTCGACATCCCGTTTATGAACAGCAAACTTCATCCCGATGACCGCTCCTGGTTTTTAGCGATTGGAAGCGGTATCGTTGAATTTTTTTCGCATTTGCCTGTGGACAAATTGATGAAATATAAGGTGCGCTATGATATAAGGTTTAAAAAAAAGAATGGGGAATATGCACGTATACTTTACCAGGGCATTTTGTTGGAGCACGATGAAGCCGGCAGATTCCTGCGAACATTCAGTGTGCATACAGATATAACATATCTTAAGCAGGACGGCAACCCGGTGTTGTCTTTTATAGGGATGGAAGGAGAGCCTTCATATTTTGATGCAGCTGCTAACAACGTTTTTATTGAACAGAAAGATGATTTTACAAAACGTGAAAGACAAGTGCTGAAATTATTGATCGAAGGAAAACCAAGCAAGGAAATTAGTAGTTTACTTAAAATCAGTAAGCAGACGGTTGATACTCACCGTAAGAATATGATTCATAAAAAACACCTGAGCAATACAGGTGAATTGATTGGCAAGGCTATCAGGTGCGGGTGGATATAAAAAACCCTCACTACAAAAGCGAGGGTTGATTCAACTAATTATTTAATTATTCAAGTATCGGTCTCAACCATCTTGTTACTTCATCTAAACTCATTCCTTTACGTTTGGTATAATCATTCAACTGATCCTTTTCAATTTTACCAACACCAAAATACTTCGATTGCGGATGAGCAAAGTACCAGCCACAAACAGATGAGGCAGGATACATCGCCAATGATTCTGTTAAGTGAATGCCGGTTGCATCTTCACCACCAAGCAAACTGAACAATTTATATTTTTCTGTATGGTCAGGACAAGCAGGATAGCCTGGTGCCGGGCGAATACCTAAATATTGTTCTTTGATCAATTCTTCATTATTCAACGTTTCATCTTTTGCATAACCCCAGAACTCTTTTCTTGTGCGTTGATGCAACACTTCAGCAAATGCTTCAGCCAAACGATCGGCTAGTGCCTGTAAAGTGATCTTATTGTAATCGTCATGTGCGGCTTCGAAACGTTTGATATGTTCTTCAATACCGTGAATGGTCACTGAAAACGCACCGATATGATCCTGTGCTTTTGTATCTGCAGGTGCAATAAAATCGGCTAAGGAAATATTTGGTTGCCCTTCTGTTTTCTTGATCTGCTGACGAAGGAATTGAAGATGTATTACTTCATCGGGCCCTGCCTGTTCGTGTAGTACAGCAACAGAATCTTTTCCATCGCTATTTGCAGGCCAGAAACCTACAGTTCCTTTTGCTGTTAACCACTTTTCTGAAATGATCTTATCTAGCAATGCATTGGCATCGTTATACAATTTGGTTGCTTCAACACCTACCACCGCATCAGTTAAAATTGCCGGGAAATTGCCATGCAGTTCCCATGCAATAAAGAAGGGTTTCCAATCAATATACTGCCTGATCTCCGACAAATCATAATCATCAAACTGTTTCGCCCCTGTGAATGTTGGTGTAACCGGAGTAAAATTATCCCAGTCGATTTTTACTTTGTTGTTTTGTGCTTCTGCAAGGGGGAGGAATTGTTTTACAGTTTTCTTGTTATTAAAATCATCACGCAGTTTTTCATACTCTGCCTGCACGCCTTGAAGGAAGGAAGGTTTCTGTTCTGCATTTAATAAGTTGCCGGCAACAGTTACACTGCGGCTTGCATCCAACACATGAATCACACCTTCTTCGTACTGCGGATTAATTTTTACAGCTGTGTGCATGCGTGAAGTAGTTGCCCCACCAATCAACAAAGGTTGCTTCATTCCCCTGCGTTTCATTTCATGTGCTACATGCACCATTTCATCAAGCGAAGGAGTGATTAATCCACTTAAGCCAATGATATCTACATTTTCTTTTTGTGCGGTATCTAAAATTTTATCTGTTGCAACCATTACACCCAAATCAAGCACATCGTAACCATTGCAACCGAGGACAACACCCACAATGTTTTTTCCAATATCATGCACGTCGCCTTTTACCGTTGCCAGTAAAATTTTTGCAGCACCTGCAGTTTCTTCATTCACCGTTCCTGCTGCAAGGTGAGCCTGTTTACGGTTTTCTTTCTCCTGTTCAATATAAGGCGTAAGAATAGCCACGCTTTTTTTCATAACCCTTGCACTCTTCACCACTTGTGGCAAAAACATTTTGCCTGCGCCAAACAAATCACCCACGACATCCATACCTGCCATGAGTGGCCCTTCAATTACTTCAAGCGGCGCACTGTATTTCAATCTTGCTTCTTCGGTATCTGCATCAATATAATCGGTGATGCCATTAACCAACGAATGTTTCAAGCGTTCTTCCACAGAGGCATTTCGCCATGCTTCATCTTTTACAATTTCTTTTCCTTTTGCTTTCACAGTTTCAGCGAAGGCAATGAGTTTTTCTGTTGCTTCGTTGTTATCGTTGTTGCGGTTAAGAATTACATCTTCACAGAGATTGCGGAGGTTGGGTTCAATTTCATCATACACCACCAGCTGACCGGCATTCACAATGCCCATATCCATACCCACTTTGATAGCATAGTAAAGGAATACACTGTGCATTGCCTCACGCACATGTTCGTTACCACGGAAAGAAAAGGAGAGGTTACTAACGCCACCACTTACTTTCGTGAGTGGCATTAATTGTTTGATTTCTTTTGTTGCTTCAATAAAATCAACACCATAGTTATTATGCTCTTCCAAACCAGTTGCAATGGCAAAAATGTTTGGATCGAAAATGATATCCTGCGGAGGGAAACCAACCTGCTCCGTTAATATTTTATATGCACGGTGACAAATATCTACTTTGCGTTGTTTGGTATCAGCCTGTCCTGCTTCATCAAATGCCATAACTACTACCGAAGCGCCATACATACGACAAATGCGTGCCTGCTCAATAAATTTTGCTTCTCCCTCTTTCATAGAAATGGAATTCACAATGCTTTTTCCCTGCACACATTTTAAACCAGCTTCAATGATCTCAAACTTCGATGAATCGATCATCACCGGAATTTTTGCAATATCCGGTTCGCTTTGCATCAGGTTGATGAAAGTGGTCATGGCCTGCACACCATCTAGCAATGCATCATCCATATTTACATCAATGATTTGTGCACCGTTTTCTACCTGCTGCTGTGCAATGCTTAAAGCCTCCTCGTATTTATTTTCCTTAATGAGGCGGGCAAATTTCTTTGAGCCGGTAACGTTTGTTCGTTCACCTACGTTCAGGAAATTAGTCTCCTGTCGAACAATCAATGGTTCTAACCCGGAAAAGCGGCTGTATGGTTTAATGCTGTTCATTTTTTCTTCGTATTTCTTTGTGTCTTCGTGGTTCAACTCTTACAATGCTTCTTCAACTACAGGCAACTCTCTTGGCTGAATATTTTTTACGTGGTCGGCTATATGTTTGATATGATCAGGTGTTGTACCGCAACATCCGCCAACAATATTTACCCAGCCTTCTGCAGCCCACTCTTCTAAATAGTGACCTGTGTCGGAAGGATTTTCATCATACTCACCCATAGCATTTGGTAAACCCGCATTGGGATAAGCCGATACATAACAGGATGCAATTTGTGAAAGCTCTTCAATATGCGGACGCATTTCATGTGCGCCCAGTGCACAGTTCAAACCAACACTTAAAGGGTTTGCATGCATTACTGAAATGTAAAAAGCTTCAAGCGTTTGTCCGCTGAGGGTTCTTCCGCTTGCATCAGTAATTGTTCCGCTGATCATGATGGGCAATTCGGGCTTGTTGGTATCATGAAAATATTTTTTGATAGCGAAGATGGCCGCTTTTGCATTGAGTGTATCGAATATGGTTTCGATCAACAACACATCTACACCGCCATCCACCAATCCTTTGATCTGTTCGTAGTAAGCAGTTACCACTTCGTCAAACGTAACAGCACGATAACCGGGATTATTTACATCGGGTGAAAGTGATAATGTTTTATTGAGTGGCCCAATAGCACCTGCGACAAATGCTTCTTTGCCAGATTGCCTGATGGCTTCTCTTGCACATTGTGCTGACGCAACATTCAGTTCATACGCCAGCGATTGCATATCGTAATCGGCTTGTGCAATAGTGGTGCTGCTGAATGTGTTTGTTTCAATAATATCGGCACCTGCATCTAAATATTGTTTGTGAATGCCTGTAATGATCTGCGGTTGTGTAATGCTCAGCAGATCGTTATTGCCTTTTACATCGCAATGCCAATCTCTGAAACGTTCGCCACGGTAATCTGCTTCCTGCAGTTTATGCCGCTGGATCATGGTGCCCATTGCACCATCAATAATGAGGATCCTTTTTTCGAGTTCTTTTCTGATGTCCATAGTTTATCATTTTAGCTGCCCAAACACAAGTGTTTAATCAAGCAGATGAATAATAGTACCAGGCGTAAAAGTGTGCGACGAAATAGATGATAGCAGCAAAACAGCTGGCTATATAATAAACTATAAACGTGTGGGAAAACCTGTGAGAGTTTTATTGACGTTTATTAGTTCCGTTTGGCCGAACAATAAACAAATCCGCCTGAATGAAGTGCAAATGTAAATGAAAAAGCCGCACCAACAAGGGGTTGGGCCTGGTGAGGGCTAGTTCCTGACAAAGTGAAGCTGATCGTCCTGCGAAGGGCTATCGTCTTTCAGTTTAATGCTGCTGTTTGTGAATTCTGTTTTTAGCCAATCGCTGTTGAGGTCATTTGCAGGAGAAGTGCTGAAGTTGATATTGATGCGGTTGGCCGTTTGGCTCCAGGTGCCAGTGTACATGGCTCCCGTTGGGCCATGTGCCATTAAAATGCCACCGTTTTCAAACATAAAATAATAATTGTTGTAATTGGCTGTTTTATCCTGCGCATCCCAAAAATAACTGATGCGCCAGCTGCTGCCTGTAATGTCAACAGGGTTGTTATTATCAGTATCGGTTTTCTTGCAAGCTGCAAGTACTATAACCAATGATAAAAGAAGAAGTGTGTAACGCATAGATTGTTTTTAAACGCCAAAGCTGTGTACAGATTGTTATCGGCGCTTTTTTCTTTGCAAGTTAAACATCCTTGAAATATTGAAGCCAAAGAGAATATTGCCTTTGCCCCAACTGCCGGCCGTTTCGCTGATGAATGTACGCTCCGTCATACCACGTGAATTAGAAAAATGAAGCTGAAACACATGACCTCCGGTTTCAATATCAAAACCGATAGAAAAGGAATTGGTTGTGCCTTGGAACTTTGAACCAGGTAAGAGATAGTAATATTCAGCGTTAACCGAAATCATTTGCGTAATGCGTTGGCGGCCACCGATGCCCAACGCAACAATATCGTTTGGATCGGTTGCTTTTGCAACAAGATTATAATGCACAAGTGTGGGCATTAGTTGTATGGCTGTGCCTTCAGAAAACTTGCGGGCTATAATAAGTTGGTAGGCGTATTGCAAACGTGATGAGAACAGGTTTTCCCTTGTTGGGTCTTGCCATTTCAAAGTCGTTAGCATAATGGATGATGCAATTGCTGCACTGATAGGCATTGTTCGTTCACCTTTGCTTTGCCGAAGGAAGCGATATTTCACAAAGCCATCGTATTGTTTTTGATAGGTGCTTCGGCCAACGCCCACCATAAGATTAGGTGCAAGACCAAAATCGAAGCTCATGCGCATGCTGGCATTGTCTAAGCCAAAGAGTTCATAAAAGCCGCCATTAAGTGTGCCAAAGCGATGAGCAATGCGAAAGTCCATCATTCCTTTTGGGATAATTTCAATGGAATGACCGTTGATGATGCGTGATGATTGAAACGTATAATTGATGAATTCCTTTTTTGGTTTTTGCTTTGCAGAATCAAGTTCCTTGTTCAAATCTATTTCCTGGGCAACGGAAATATAAGTGCTGATGCAAGAGAAAAGGAGGAGTAGAATATTTTTCGAACGCATAGGCATAGTTTTATTTGAGTTGATAGTTACAGTTCACCGTTACTTCCACTTTCTCCGCTACTTTTTTTGAAACAATAGTTGGTACAGAGATTTGATAATCGGCGAGTTTGATTGTAAAGACAGAAGAAGCAGTGATGGTATTTTCCTTAACAATGATATTTCCTGGAATCCTGATCTTGTTACTTACGCCATGCATGTTCAATGTACCTTCAACTGTTACCGGATATGTTCCATCTTTTGTAAAATCAACAGCACTGATGTTGGCAATGTTTCCTTTCAATTCAGCTTTTGGAAAACGATCTGAATCCATGTAATCTTTACCGTTAAAATGCCCCTGCATGGCCGCTTTCCTGAACTGGAAACTTTTGATCAATACAATAAACTGAACACTGCCCGTCTTTTTATTGACAACAGAAGCTACTTCGTTATTAGTGGCTTTAATATCTTCCAGCGGAGTTGAAGAAAAAAAACTGATCTGCCCGTTACGGGTCATATAGTTATCCTGGGCATGAAGTTTCAGTAGTGACGAGTAGCAAAGAACTATAAAAAAAAGTCTACGCATTTTTCAAAGTTTAATTATTCAACATTCCGTTTCTTATCCATGTTCTGATCTCAGCTATGCGACATTCAGGAAGCTTGGGAGCAAGATCGGGCATGGCACGGTAGCCCGGAGAATGCGTGATGGCACCAAGCAACCTGCCGCTGCTGGCCATGTTCCGTACGTTTGTATAATTATCGAGCATAATACCGCCCGATGCGGTAACCCCTGCATGGCAGCCGGTGCAATTAGCATTTAGTGTGTTTACAATTTGCACACTGTACTTCACATTGCTGGTATCACATGTATTGTTATACAGTAACTCTTCTTTGTTATAGGTGCACGAAGAGAGTAATGCCAAACAGAATAAGAATAAAAAAATCAGTCTCATATTATTGTTTAATAAGGTAACAGCGTATCAGTATAACATCGGTAGTAAAGCCACTGCAAACACCTTTGATGGTTACAGTTTCACCTTGCTTTATACCTGTTTCTTTTTCCATGGTGCAGTTAACGCCAAACAATGCGTCATTACTTTGTAACTGCACAATTGTTTTTCCTTCCTGGTTTGTGTTAATGCCAGCAACGGCGCCGGTTACTTCAATCACTTTTCCATTATACGTTGGTGTAGTCTGTTGTTCGTTTTCTGCAAACGCACGAAAGAGTTCAACAGCAGTTATTTTAATGCCCGGTAAGTCTGCTACGTTTTCGTGGGGCTTGTTCCACTTGGCATAGATCATAAATGCTGCTCCAATCAACAACACTACAAAAAGGATAAAGTATATAAGCGACCGTTTTTTCATATGTTCATTTTCATCGCTTTAGCCATGCATTGCTTGATAATTTCCTTGGCTCATTGCACACAAAAAGCAGGTTGAGTTACCTATATTAAATGGTTAACGGATGATTGTTGAAGCCAACACAGCAGGCTATTGGTTTGCTTCAAGGTGTAAATTCATACGGAAGCAACCACAGAACGAATGAAAATATCGAAACGAGTAACCCAACCGCTTTTATATCAATCACAAACTGCTATGCCTCTGATATATAACTATCGTTGCAGGGGGAAAGAAGGTTGCCTCTTCACACTTTTTTTTGTAACTTTTATGTGATGAAGGATAACAGCTTGCCCCTTTGGGAAAAATTATGGCAGAAGGCAACTGTTTGTTCCGTGTTTCCGTTACTTGTTCTGATATCAACCACAGGCCGTGCTGAAAAAAGAAGAGTTAGTCAGTTGCATCGAAGGGTGTAAGCATAATAAGCGTATATATCAAAACCAGATGTATGTTGCTTTTTATGATTATGCAATGTCTATTTGTTTCAAGTACGCCAATGATAAAGATGATGCAGTGGAGATCATAAACGATGGGTTCTTAAAAATCTTCAGGGAAATATATAACTACAAACCGCTGTCGGAAGACCTTGCCTTTGGGTTCACCTCCTGGTTCAGAAGAATTATGATCAATACTTCAATTGATCATTACAGGAAGAACAAACACAATAATATTTTTAAGGATTTAGGCGAGGAGCAGGAAAACAGTACTCCCGCTTCAGAACAGGATGTGCTGGCTAACCTGTCGTACAATGAATTGATGAAAGTGATTCAGGAGCTAAGTCCAGCGTACCGTATGGTTTTTAACCTGTATGCCATTGAAGGCATGACCCATAAGGAGGTGGGCGAGTATCTGAATATCAGTGAAGGAACCTCCAAATCAAATTTTGCTAAGGCAAGGGCTTTTTTACAGAATAAGCTCCTGCAAAAATCCACTAAAAAAGAAATAAATGCCTGGTGACGATTTATATAAAAACCTGAAAGATCCTGCTCCCGGTTCTCTTCCCAAATTTGAAGAAGAATCGTGGAGGAAGATGGAGCTGTTGCTGGATAAACATTTGCCTGAGAAAGGTAACGGCAGAATATTTCCGTATATCTTATTTCTAGGTTGCGTTATTCTTGCTTCATTAACTACATTCCTTCCTGCAACAAGAACATCCCGAACTGTGGGGAGTAAGTTAAGCAGAGTAAATACGCCAGCAGTTCAACCAGCTGAAAAACTAACTGCATCTTCAACACGAGTTGTTGAGGAAAACAAAACAAGCTCTCCTTTGCCTGGTCATGAGTCAACTAACGAACAAACAGCACACGGCAATCCTCAGTTGGTTACGAACAATTCAACGCCCACTGAAAATTTTGTTCTAAAACGGAAAAGTTCCGCCCGCACTCAACCTTTCAATGATCAATTAAATCAGCAAGAATTTATTACAACGGAGGAGCCCGTAGCTGTTGCCGATATTTCATTGAGTCGTGTGGACGCAGCTGCTTTAAATAAAAACCATCATCCGTTTCTCTTGCGTTTACATGTGCCGGTACACAATAGTTTGTTGGCGACCAGCAACGAAAAAAAGCCGACAGTGAAGAAGCCGAAGAAAAATGGTCTTTCCTTAACCTTCAGCACAGGACTAGAAACACCCGGTACTGCTTTTAATACGTGGGGCCGATTAACTCCCGTTGCAGGGATCGGGTTGATGTATAATATCGGCGACAGAATAATTCTTCGCACAGGTGTTGCAACTGCTACAAAAATTTATTCGGCACATGATAAGGATTACAACCCCGCCAATAATTACTGGGCCAGTTACACTTACTTTAAAAGAATTAATGCTGATTGTAAGATCATTGAAATTCCTTTGGGTATAGCTTACAGGTTGGTGGGTAGTAAAAAAACAAATCTATATTTTTCCGCCGGAGCTTCATCGGTCATTATGCGCAAAGAAGCGTATGAGTACTATTATAAAAACCAAGCCGGCCGGGATACAGTTACACACCGTGCTTATAATAACAACAGCTTTCATTTGTTTTCTAACATAAATTTTTCTGCCATTGCTGAAAGAAAATTCTCCAACCGGTTTTCATTAATGGCTGAACCGGGCATTAAAATACCATCGGGCGGAATTGGTGTTGGTAAAATACGTTTGTATAATGCAGGGCTAACAGTAACGGCGAAGTTTAAACTGAGATGATAATTAGTGAGATGAAGCTCTTGTAATTCAGCATTTACAAATAACCATTAATCATTAACCCTCGTCATTTCATATTCACATAACTCGCCACCGGCTGGCGGTTTTGCAAACTACGGGCCAACGTTAATTCATCAGCATATTCAAGTTCGCCGCCAAATGCAATTCCCCGGGCAATGGTCGTGATCTTTATGGGCAGGTCTTTTATTTTTTTGCCTATATAGAAGAGTGTGGTATCGCCTTGAATGTTTGGACTGAGGGCAAAAATGAGTTCTTCCACTTCATCTTCTTTTAAACGATTGAGCAATGATTCAATTGTAAGCTGATCTGGTCCTACGCCGTCCAAGGGAGAAATAACACCGCCAAGTACATGATACAATCCATTGAACTGTTGTGTGCTTTCAATGGCTATTACATCACGGATATTTTCCACAACACAAATGATCTGCTTTTTGCGTGAGATATTGCTGCAGATATTGCAGATCTCCGTATCAGAAACATTGCAACACTTGCTGCAGAATTTAATTTCTCTACGCATGCGTGCAATAGTTTCGCTGAAGAGTTGTGTTTCTTCCTGTGGTTGTTTGATGAGATGAAGCACTAAACGCAACGCTGTTTTTTTACCAATGCCGGGTAATTTGGCAAACTCATTTACGGCTTGTTCTAATAATGACGAAGAGAAAGACATACAGCGAAAGTACGAAGGATGCTGAATAAAAGACTTTACTGTCGTTGAGGTATGTTATTATTGTTGCTTTGTGGTTTACCCGGTTCAATTACTAGTTCGTTATCCCAATTTTCTTTTACGGTTACTGAGTAATTGAGTGGCATAACCAATTCCGGCTGTCGCTTCGGTTTTGTAAAATAACTGCCGGCATCCCACACGCCGTTTCTATTTGTATCGAACAACAAGCCAAGTTTGTAAGTGCCGGGCTTAAACTGAGTGCGATAAAATTCTTTGCCGGTTAAGGGATAACGACCAACTACATCATCATTGTTATAAAAAAGCAACACCGGATGTGCAGCAGTATCAAGTTCTTTAAACCGTATACGAAGCGTGCCATATTCTTTTTCTGTTTTCACACGAAAAGAAAGGGTATCGTTTTTTAATGATTTTAATCCTGACGTATCAGCTGCATATTCTTTATCGAGAAAAAGCTTGTAAGTACCGCCGGTTTTCCACGCATAATTCAACAGTAATTGTTTGCGAATACTGTCGTTGATGATGGCAAAATCAGTAATGAACTTTGTTGAATCCTGTTGCAAACGGATCTTCGAAATATCATAATTACGAATAGGTTTTGTATAGATGAGTCTGAATGTATCGAGTATATCAAGTGCATTGCCTTCAAGATTGGAAGAAACCACCAAGCCACGTTTGTTATCTTGTGTCGCAGTCGTTTTTTGCCGTTCCTTTTCTGTAGCAAATGCATACAGCTGAACCGCAGGCGTGTTGGTACTTACCGTAACAGTTGAATCGAGAAAAGCGAATTGTTCAATACCCTGTGTATATTTTTTATTTCCATCTTCATCACGCAACGCATACACATAGAATGTACCAGTGGGCAGGTTGTTAAACTGGAAATTACCTTGTGCATCAACCCTTGCAACATACATGGGTTTTTCTTTAAACACCGTTGAATCTTCTTCTTTACGGTAAAGCAATGCAAACATGGTGCTGTCTGCTTTTCCTGTTTCTGCCAAAATTACTTTACCTGAAAGTTCATTTGAATCAATAAACGCACCGGTTGAAAAACTGTATTGAAAATTCTTCAGAATGTTTCCTTCGTTCAAATCAACAATAGCATCGCCGAAGTTGATGTTGTAAGTTGTATTTGGTAAAAGCGAATCTTTTAAACGAACTATAACCGTACGCAGTTTGTATTCAATTGCCGGATCTTTTACCGGGAAAGGGGAGATAAGTACTTTTTGTGTAGGCTCTTTTAATTCCACAAATTCATCAAAAGTGATGGTGATCTTTTGTTCTTTCACCATGGTGGCCGAATCTCTTGGTGATGCTGAAACAGGCACAGGAGCCAAGCTATCTCTTGGTCCACCGCTTGGCGGCACGATGTTGGCGCAACCGGTTGTTTGAACCTGAACAATTGCGATGCAAAGGATGATGAATATAAATGGAAAAAGTCTTTTCATGTATTAACGCCGCTTCAATTACAAAGTGCAAACTTACCTTCTTTCAAATGATTTCTTTTCTCGTAAATCCTAATAATCCGATAAATCAAGGCTCAAACTCTTCTTCCTCGATCTCATGCAATGCCACCGCCAATTCATTGGTCTTTACAAAATTGCACCAGTGGCAATCTTCTTTGCCGCAGCCGATATAAAATTCACGGTTCTGAATTTTCCCCCAAACCTGTACAATTTGCTGTGTAACTGTTTCAATATCGGCGGGCGTAATAACGATCTTTTCTTTGCGGTATTCTTTCTTTTTATCAGGCTCCACGAAATCAAATTCTGTGCTCACCACTTTCCAGTCTTTTGCTTCGTAGTTGTCAACAAGTATTTTGTAAAACACAGCTTGTCGCCAATAATCACCACCATCGGGTTGTTTATCGTTGGGTCCTTTCAATTTATCTTTTGCATTGTCAACATTACCCGTTTTATAGTCCACAACATTCACTGCTTTGCCATCAAACTCCAGCTTATCAAGCTTCCCTTTTAAAGGCACGCCTTTAATCATTACATTACGAATATTGCGTTCAATGGCAACAATGGTGGAGAAATTGTTGATGTATTTATCATAGTAGTTGCTTAGCACTTCGACTCCGTATTCCATTCTTCGTGCAAACTGTTCTTTGGTAAAACTTTCACGGTGGCGACGCATGTACCATTCAAAATCTGCAACGAATTGTTCTTTGGAATGAAAGCTGTCTGTTTTCGATTCCTGCATTTTGCGGAACAGTTGTTCTAACGCATAGTGAACAGATGAACCAAATTCTGTTGCTTCATTTTTTGGTGAAGGAATGCGGATAAGATTTTTGAAATAAAATTCCAGCGGACATTTTAAGTAGTTGTTTAGCGCAGTAACATTCATCACAAACTTTTCCAGGATAGGTTGAATAAAATGCTCTTCGATTTTTTCAATTTCCGGAGCTTGCGCTTCACCAAATAACAAAGCAGTGAATTCGCTCAATGCTTCGTTGCTAAGCACCACGGGTATAATGTCAATTGGTTGCTCTTCTCTAATCTCTTCAATAAACATCGATGGTTCCATTTCCTTCCCATCATTTTTAAACTGACTGAAGGAAAGGGTCAGATGTGTTTCTGCCCTTGTGATGGCCACATAAAACAACCGACGTAATTCTTCAGTTGATGTTTCTTTTGTTACGGATGAAGTAGTGAAAATGGTATCGGGCAATTTGTATCCATTTGAAGGATTGCGTTTCTTTTCCCAAAATCCCGAATTACAACCAGCAACAAACACCTGTTCAAATTCCAAACCTTTGGAGCCATGTGCAGTTAATAAGTTTACACCGTTATCGCTGCCACTTACCTGCACCAGTGGCAATTTCAACTCTTCCTTTTCCATTAATTCAATAATGGAAATAAGGCCCTGCAAGGAAAGCAAAGGGTTGCGTCTTGTTTCTTCTTTTACAAAATCGAATAAACCGGTAAGCACTTTTAACTGCCAATGTTTATCCGGGCTTTGCATAATATGTTTCAGAATACCGGTTTCTCTAACCACATTGTCGAACAAATGCTGCAGCGTAATATTTGGCACATCGCCAATCAATTTTTCAAAAACAATACTTGCAGTTTTTAAGCCATGATGAATGCCTTGCGAAAAAAGATCTTTTGCCGGGGCATGCGCTTTTTCATGCAGCAACCTCCTCAATGAGGTTTTATTATCGCTGAACTGTGTGGCCGATACTTCAACTGTAAGCTTTGCAATTTCAATTGCAGGAATATGAAACCAGCTGAAGTGTAATAATTCAAACAGCATTTCATCGCCGCCATAAGGCACATCATGCTCGGCAGTGAGGTACTTGAGTATAAGAATGATCTTTTGTGCAAGCGGCAGTTCAAGAATATTCAAATGACGCTTACTGTAAAAGGGAATACCTAAGTGATTAAAGTAATGCGTTAACTCTTCGCCATATTTGTTTTCTTTATAAATAACAGCAATACGCCCGGGGTGAATGCCTTCCTTCAACAATTGTTGCACCTGCAACGTAATATCAATCATTTCCTCCCGTTGCGTTTGATAAGATTTGACAGATGCTGTGTGCAACAGGTGATTGATCTTGCTGTTACTTGAAATAAGATCTTTTGTAAGGCCTGGTATTTTCTTTATTAAACGTTCTTCGTTGCGGTTAATGAGCGATTTTGAAATATCAAGGATAGGTTGGGTAGATCGATAGTTGTTTGACAATACAACCGTCAACAGGTCGTTTGCATACATGCCTGCAAAACTTTCCATATTCTCCACATTTGCTCCCTGGAAACGAAAAATACTCTGGTCATCATCGCCCACAACAAATACATTCGGTTGATCCCAATAGCTGATGAGTAATTCAACAATTTTATTTTGCGTACCGCTTGAATCCTGGAACTCATCAACCAGAATATACTGAAACTGTTCCTGGTAGTTGGCCAGCAGGTTTTTATTTTCTTCAAATGCTTTAATCACCCATGTGATCATATCATCAAAATCGTAACGGTTGCGTTTGCGCATGAGTTGCTGAAAACGATCATACTCTTTTACAGCAGCACGCAGTTTTTCCATGCGTTCGGTTTCTTCATCCAGCTTTTCTTTTTTAAGATCACCTGCATTGAATTGTTTGTACTTGCGTTTGTAAACATACTCATCACGTGTGGGAAGATCGGAGAGGTAGGTATTGATCCTTTCTTCAACAAACTCAGGCGACCATCCTTCTTTTTTCATGGTGCTGAATAGCCGATCAAGATTGGTGATTTCAAAATACACATCACCCCTATATCGTTTCAATGGATGATTTTTAGGAAATGAGTCAATCAACTCTTTGAATAACTCAATCTTTTCCAAATCGGACAAAGGATCAAGTGCTGTTTTTTCGAACTGCGAAAGATTTTCCTGAATTACATCATTGCAAAATGCGTGGTAGGTGTAGATGTTTACTTTGTATGCATCGGGCCCAATGAATTTCAATAACCGTTTCCGCATAGCTACAACGCCTGCATCAGTATAGGTAAGACATAAAATGTTTTGTGGAAGCGCATCTGTTTCAAGTAAGATCTTACCAATCCGGCTGGCAAGTATTTGGGTTTTACCGGTACCTGGACCTGCGATCACCATTACCGGTCCTTCAATATGATCAACAGCCAGCTTTTGTTTTTCATTCAGCCGTTCGTATTCTTCAAGAAATCGTTGTTGGAGGCGTTCTTTGTTAATGGACATGCTTCAAAGTTAATTCTCTGACCTTGAGCCAATAAAGAATTTTGAGGAGTAAGTTGACAACAATTATTATCTAATGTGTATAAAGCCTGCAAAAGATGGATCCGAGAAAAGTTAAACAAATTCGGTTTTCGCCTAATTTTCAGGTACTAACTTCGAAGCCCGTTTTTAAAATCCAGCCAGCCGTACAGTATTGACCGTCTTTTTTTTAGGAAAAAAGGCGGTTTTTTTATTTACCTGCCGGCAAATTATACCCTTAAAGTGGTATTTTTTGAATGAATGGTGAGGGGTACTTTTACGGTGTCGAAGGTTTTAGCCGTTGTTGATCCTACACACCCGCTGAGTTTTCAGCTTCCCTGTAAAGAGATTTTAAGAGGCAGAGCGAATAGCTAATCATTCACAAATACCAGTTCTGCCTCTTACTTTACTTTCTTAACCCGGCATCCGGGAAATATATTTCTCCATTTGTTTAATCTGGTCGGCCAACTGTTGAGTGGAAGGTTTTAAGGCCTTAGCTTTGCGGAAATAGTCTTTAGCAGCACGAAATTCTCTTTTGTTCATCATGATACTGCACATCTGCAGGTTAGCAGCTGCCTGGTTTTCCTTATCTGGCAAGCCTTTACGAAGAGCCTGGCGAATATAGCTTTCGGCTTGTTTGAAGTTGTTTTTTTGCATAGCCAGCATCCCCATTTGCAATAAGCTTGCACCTTCGGTACCCTGCATTAGAGACGATCCGCTGCCCAGATCGATACCTTTCTTCATCATTTTTTCGGCACCGTCGAAATCCTGCTTCATCATGGCAATATTTCCCTTAAGGGTGTAAAACACCGAGCGGATTGGTTTGAACAACAGACCAGGAAATGTAACCGAGTTAAGGATCTTTTCAGCGCCGTCCATATCTCCTGCTTCCATGTATTGCTGAATCAAACGAAGAGGGCCAAAGAAAAAGTGGCCGAAAATGCTCACCACAGCCACAAGGTAAATAATGAAGGATGGCCAAAAGCTGGTATAATAATGAACAATACCGGCTACAACCAATAACACAATACCAATAATAAGCCTGTAGCGGATATATACGTTTAAGAGTTTCATACTTCTATAAATTGGGTTGCAAAGGTAGGGTTTGAAAACAGATTTCAGATTTACCAATTGTGATTTATGCTATTTTTGCCGTCCTTCTATATGGCCCTGTAGTTCAATGGATAGAATAGAAGTTTCCTAAACTTTAGATACAGGTTCGATTCCTGTCGGGGCTACTAAAAAACAAGAGTCCCTTACAAATTCGTTGTAAGGGACTCTTGTTATAATCCTTTATAGGCATTGCACTACTTATCTTGCCAGAGTGAATGCAACTTCTTCGTAGTTGCCCGGTCCGTAGTCTTCCCGTGCATAAAGAGTTACGGAATTCGCAGTCAGGTTTCTGATTTCGAAAACCATTCCATCAAATTCCACAGTTTTTTCGTTTTGAATTTTGTAAGCAAAAGAGTCTGAGCCGTACTCATCTGCAATAACCAGCATACCACTGTTCTGAAAATCAAAGGTTGTTTTTATTAAGTTTTCGGAATAGGATTGTGTAAGTGCACCGTTGTCAAATTCATTATACGTAACGCTGTGAGCATTCCATTTGCCTTTTAATGAAATAACAACATCATCATTTTTTTTCTTACAGGCTGATAGTATAAGAATAGCAAGCAGGCCCAGCAGTAATGTACTTTTCATGATCTTTGGTTTAAATAATGTGAATGAAATTGTTTCTGATACAAAGTTGATCTGCTTAATCACGGATACCTAATTGATTACTCTAACTTTTACGATGATCTTTTGTAGCTTTTACTTTGCTGAACCGCCATTCGTTTTATATAAGTAAGAATTAATAATTGGCAAACGGAGTAATACATTTTGAATGAAATTTCGATAAAACCGTCATTTTTTAACCATTCAGATTTCGGTAACGAATAAGTATTTACAATCTGCGCATACGTTTGTGCAAAGACGGCCTTTTTATTAATGCTACTTTTATCGATAAAAGTCAACACATTGTAGATAACATGCGTGCACTCCATGTTCCTCATATAGTTTGTAAAGATGAATTGGCATCAACTAAGCAGGCCGTAGCGTTGCAGCAACCATTACCACTACAACCATTGGCTGAGCAGCCATGGCCGGCCTATTCGTATAAACCAGATGTGCGTTTTTCAATTGCACATACAGGCGAGCATATTGTGCTTACGTTTAATGTAGAGGAAGAAGAGGTTCGCTATGTGAACACAGCAATTAACTCATCCGTATGGGAAGATAGTTGCGTAGAATTTTTTATCAGTTTCGATGACAGAGGTTATTATAATTTTGAATTTAATTGTATTGGTACAGCACTCGTTGGTTTTGGTAAGGATAAAACAAACAGAAAATTATTGCCGGTAACATTGGTACAACGCATCAGGTGCTTTACAACCATGGAAAAGAAAGCTGCTGGATTTGTATGGCAAATGCAGGCCATTATCCCACTAAGTGTGTTTATGTACCATGCGGTATTTAATCTTGAAGGAAAAAAATGCAAAGCAAATTTCTATAAATGTGGCGATAAATTGGCCCAACCACATTTTCTTGCCTGGAATAATATTGAAACAGCCGAGCCTGATTTTCATCAACCGGCTTTTTTTGGTGATATTGAATTTGAAACGAAAGTTTTATAAACTTAGAGTAGTATGGAAAAATTGCCGACGATAAAAGAAATTGCGAAACAATTAAAAGTTTCGGTGTCAACGGTATCAAGAGCATTGAGCGATCATCCCCGCATTGGTCTCGGTACAAAACTGAAAGTACAGCAGTTGGCAAAAGACATGGGCTACGAACCCAATGCACAGGCCATTTTTTTCAAACAGAAGAAAACGTATGTTATTGGCGTGGTGATTCCTTTTATACGTGAAGAGTTTTTTTCACAGGCAATCAGCGGCATTGAAACTGCTGCCATGGAACATCAATATACTATTTTATTTGGTCAGAGTTATGATGATACGGAAAGAGAGAAAGCTGTTGTTGAAGCAATGAAAAAACAACGTGTAGATGGGTTATTGATTTCTCTTTCAAAAGGAACAAACAGGTACGATCATCTTGAAGCATTGCGCAAATATGAAATACCGGTTGTGTATTTCGATCGTGTACCTAATATGCAGGACGCACATAAAGTTTATTGCGATTTATACAAGGGAACCGTTGATATGGTGGGATGGTTGTTTAATAAGGGCTACAGGCGTATTGCATTTATTAATGGTCCCGATAAGATCAATGCAAGCAAGGAACGTATGAATGGATATATTGAAGGTATTTCCAAACAAAAACTGAAAGTGGATATGCAGATGGTGGAGAAAACTGATTTGTCAAAAGAAAGTACGCACAATGCAATGAAAAAATTACTTGCATTAAAAAATCCACCAACAGCCATCATTACCTTCAACGATTATGTGCACATGGATGCGGTGCAATATGCGCAGAAGCACAATATAAAAGTGAATAAAGACATTGTGTTTGTAAGCTATGCCAACTTGCCCATTACAAGCTATACAGCGTTTCCTCCATTAGCTTCTATCGAACAATATCCTTACGGGCAGGGCGAAAAGGCAATGGAGTTGATGATTAAAATTCTCAACGAAAAAACAGATAATAAAATCACCAGCACTTCTTTTTATGTAGAAGAAATGCCCACTACATTGGTAGCTTTCCAGCAATCGGGCGTATAACAAGTAAAAGCATGAGGAATATAAGCGGAACAATTTATTGTTCCGCTTTTTGTTTCAATAACCTGGCAACAGTTGATGAATGTTTTGCATGGATCTTTTAAGCAATGCATCACCCTTAAAAGTTGCGCATTCGTTTGCATATGCCTTCCCTTTACAAAACCTTTAATTTGCTGATGTGTTCAAACTTTAAACCTTGGTCAGTTTTGCTGACTTTGTTACTTATTCATTAACGGAACTAAAGTTTCAACCGACAACAAACGTTTTCTCATAATCAATAGTGGTAGTTAAATCGAACCGGCTTTTCAGCCGGTTTTTTTAAACATTATCACACATGGATTGTTTCAATTTTTGCGCATCCGTTTGCATGCTGCGGCTGAATATTTATGTATTATTTTCATTGTTTCAAGTAAGAGTAAAAACTTCAGGATGCCCCGGTTTCACTAAAACCGACCAAAACTATTGCTGTTTGATACTTGCTTGTAAGAGGCGTCTTATAATCCTTAATCAATTGTATGAACAGGAAAGATTTCATAAAAAATACTGGTCTCACTGCCGCTTCACTTACAGTATTGCCAACAGGATCGTTATTTGCAAAAGCTGCCGACGTAAAAGTAAAAATGGTCATGATTGGTGTGGGACTTCGTGGACAAAATCATCTTGATCTTGTACTTCGTCGCAATGATGTGGAACTGATCGCTATTTGTGATATTGATGACAGGATGCTCGCCAGTTCAAAAGAAATGATTCGCAAGAGCGGAAAAAAGATGCCGCAAATCTTTACAGGCGATCCTTACGCATGGAAAAAAATGCTTGAGCTTAAAGGCATCGATGGTATTATCATAGCCACACCATGGGAATGGCACAAAGAAATGATCATTGGTTCATTGCAGGCAGGTATTAAATATGTTGGCAGTGAAGTAATGATCGGCATTACGTTACAGGATCATTGGGATGTAGTGAAAGCTGCAGAACAATACAATGCTCATGTGATGATGCTGGAGAATGTTTGCTATCGTAGAGATGTGATGGCTGCATTAAATATGGTGCGCCAGGGATTGTTTGGTGAATTAGTGCATTTGCAAGGGGGCTATCAACACGATTTGCGTGAAGTAAAATTCAACAATGGTGTTGACGCTTATGGTAACGGCTGTGAATTTGGTGATAAAGGATGGAGCGAAGCAAGATGGCGTACACATCACTCAGTACATCGTAACGGCGATTTATATCCAACGCATGGTATTGGTCCTGTAGCTCATTACATAAACATCAACCGTGGTAACAGGTTTGTAAATATTTCGTCTTTCTCATCAAAGGCAAAAGGTTTGCATGAACATATTGTAAAGAAATGCGGACCCGAACATCCCAATGCAAAAATTAATTTTAAATTAGGAGATGTGGTTACAACATCTATTGGTTGTGTAAATGGTGAAACAATTTTACTACAGCACGATACTAATTTACCACGACCATATTCATTGGGTTTTCGTGTGCAAGGCACAAACGGGATCTGGATGGATGTAAATAAGGGCGTGCATATTGAAGGTAAATCGAAAGCTCACCAATGGGATGCAGCAAAAGATTGGTTCGATAAATATGATCATCCGCTTTGGGCACGATGGAGTAAAGAAACAGAAGGAGCAGGCCATGGCGGTATGGATTTCTTTGTGATCCATTCATTTGTTGAAAGCATAAAACGTAAAACAGCTACTCCAATGGATGTGTATGATGCCGCAGCATGGAGCGCCATTACACCTTTAAGCGAACTATCAATTGAAAAAGGAAATGAAACAATAGAGTTTCCTGATTTTACAGGCGGTAAATGGATGTATCGCAAACCTGTTTTTGCATTAAATGATGACTATTAAAAGAACGACAATTGCTGAAAGAACGAGCAATGAGATTAAATAAAAGGAATAGAACTGCCAAGCGCTAACATGACATACAATATTTTGGAATATCAGCAAATAATGTCGCAATCGGTACTGCCGGTTTTTGGTCTTACAGAAAAGAAGGTGAAACTCGAAGCTTTTGGAAGCGGTCTTATCAATAGCACCTGGAAAGTAACCACCGCATCAGATGAATATATTCTGCAACGCTTAAACCATTTGGTATTTAGTGAACCGGAAGATATTGCACATAATATCAGTTTAATTGCCAACTATCTTAAACAACGCTACCCTCATTATTCATTTGCCGCACCGGTGAAAGCAGAAGATGGATCAACACTCATTTATTTGGAAAATGAAGGTTTTTTCAGGTTGTTCCCTTTTGTAAAAGGATCGTATGCAAAAGAAGTGGTTGAAACTGCAACGGAAGCGTATGAAGCTGCAGTCCAGTTTGGACGGTTTACGCATTTGTTAAGTGGGCTCGATATTTCTCAGCTCAAGATCACGATTCCATCCTTTCATGATCTGTCGTTGCGTTACCGCCAGTTTATGCTTGCATTGGAAAACGGGAATGCAGAACGAATTATAGAAGCTGATGTTTTGATAAAAAAACTCATGGATAATAAATCCATTGCAGAGCAATACCAGCAGATCAGAACCAATCCTGAGTGCAAGCTGCGTGTTACGCACCACGATACAAAAATCAGCAACGTATTATTCAATAAAGATGGTAAAGGCTTATGCGTAATTGATCTGGACACCGTAATGCCTGGTCATTTTATTAGTGATGTGGGCGATATGATGCGCACCTACTTATCGCCAGTGAGCGAAGAGGAAAGTGACCTCAGTAAAATTGAAATTCGATCTTCTATTTTTGAAGCCATCGTAAAAGGGTATTACAGTGAAATGAAAACTGAACTTACTGCTACTGAAAAGCAACTGTTCCTATACGCAGGTAAGTTTATGATTTATATGCAGGCTATCCGTTTTTTAACTGATTATCTCAACGATGATGTGTATTATGGCGCCCGTTACGAAAAACATAATTTCATCCGTGCATCAAACCAATTGGTATTGCTGGAGAAACTTATGGCAAAAGAAAACGAATTAGTTCCTTTGATCAACCGGATACTTTTGACCAATGAATAAAAAAGATCCCCGCAATGCACGGGGATTTTTTTATAACTATCGTTTCGCCTCCTGCAGTTTCACACGAACGATCAACAGAGTTACTGCAATAATGCAAAGTATGCTTTCAATCATAAGCCATTGCTGACCAAATGCACCCAATGGTCCTTCAAGTGAAATGGTCATCAATCTCGACAATGCATAGCTTCCCCAAAGAATAGCTGCGAATGCCAAACCTCTTGTGTGATCTTTAAATGCAAGATATACCAGGCTGATAAAGATGGTAAGGCCAACGCCACCATACACTCCACGAATAGAACTGAAAGCATCGTTGTTGGGAAGTTTCACCTGCACAAGATCCATCACGGCTTGTGGGTTTTGAAAAGCCATCAGGCTTACCATTAAAATAGCAATGGCGGAGAACCCGATAAGCGTTGCTGAGGAGATGCGTAAAAGTTTGTGCTGTTTCATTTGTTCATTTTTTAGAACACAAAAATCGAAACAGCACACAACTTAGTTCTTGGTGTTTGCCAAGATTTTAAGATCAGGCGGCAAAGGATTGATTGCTGTTGAAAATCCTCGCTTTCAATTCTTCGCCTGGATGCAATTGAAACGCAGCTGCATCGCACAACGCCTGCCAGAACGAATAGGGCTGATGCATACAGCCACTATAGGTGTAACAATTACTGCAGGCATTGGTGCTGCACTGATCTTCCGCAACGGGCACCTCGTTTTTTAAAGGTTGTTTTTCGGTCATGATAAATAAGGTTAGATGATAAGGTTTAAATAACACTACAAACATATTATCACTTCAGTTTTATACAAACCACCGGAGGTATGAACTGAAAAAACGAGTGGATGAATTGTTTTCCTTCGTTGTGAGCTTGCGTATTTTTTGTCACTGCAGTCCACTTTTCAATTCATCAACAAAAAAATACAATTCATGCAAACTGTACTTCCCCTTGCAATTGCCACAGAACATCTTTGTGCCTCAAAACCTTATTATCATGAAGCGATTTAAAAAAATTGCGAAATGGACCGGCTTTATTCTGCTGTTCATTATCGTTGCACTCACAGCTTTAACCGCCACACGCCAGGATCTCCGTTTCGAAGCACCTTATCCAACCATTAAAGCATCAACAGACAGTACAGTTATTGCAAAAGGTAAACATATTGTTTACAGCATGGCGCATTGTGCCGATTGCCACAGCAATCAAAATACCGATTCATTAGCTCAACTGGGCATCGAACCTACATTGAGTGGTGGCCGCAAGTTTGCTTTTGAACTTGGAAATTTTTACAGCAGGAACATTACTTCCGATGAAGAAACCGGCATTGGTAAATTAACAGATGGGGAAATTGCACGCACATTATACTACGGTGTTAATTCCAAAGGCCAGGCAATGATCGACTTTATGCCTTTTCATAACGTGAGCGAAGAAGATATGACGGCTATCATTTCTTACCTGCGCACATTAAAGCCAGTTAAAAACACAGTGCCTGAAAATGAATACAGTGCCTTGGGAAAAGTGTTGAAAGCTTTCCTGGTGAAACCTGTTGGACCTAAAGGCAATATTCCAAAAAAAGTAACACCTGATACAACTGCCGTTTATGGCGCTTACATTGTAAATAATGTTGCCAATTGCGCCGGTTGTCATACACTTCGTGGTCCAACTGGTGATTATATTGGTGAACCCTTTGCAGGTGGTAATGCATTTACAGAACCGGGTTTAGATACATTAACACCTCCCAATCTAACACCGCATCCTGAAAGTCGCATATACGGTTGGAGCAAACAGAATTTTATTGATCGTGTACGCATGGGCAAACTTATTAAGCATAGTCACATGCCATGGAACTCTTATAAGAAGATGACGGATAATGAATTAACAGCCATCTATAATTACCTGCAAACGGTAAAACCAGCTAAAACTTCAGTTGAAGCAAAATAAAACAGTAAACCATGAAACATCTTTTAATCGCATTAATAATTACAGCTCCGTTATTTGCTGAAGCACAAATCGGCAATGTATTGAACCGTGCAAAAGCAAAAGTAAACCAGCGTGTAAATAATAAAATAGACAAAGGAATTGATGAAGCATTGGACGAAATGGAAGGCAAGGGCAAAACAAAACCTGCAGCCGAAAACACATCCGATGCAACAGAACCCACAAAAAAGAAGGTTGGCTATGCAAGCTCATTTGATTTTGTTCCCGGTGAAAAAATATTATACACCGAAGATTTTTCCCAGGATGCAATTGGAGAGTTGCCGCTCAACTGGAACACAACAGGTAAGGGTGAAGTGGTAACCGTAGAAGGGCTGAACGGCAATTGGACGAAGATGCATCAGAATTCATTTTATCTCACAGGTAATAAGACTGAATTCCAGAAAAACTTTACTGTTGAGTTTGATCTGATGCTGGCATTCAACTACAAAAGTTATACCCTTCCATTGGTGACGTTTGGTATGCTGGCAAGCAGCGATCTGCAAACAACAGATAATGAACTGATGGGCAATTACAGCAAATACCAATCAACAGAAGTAATGTTACGACCCGGTTACAAAAGCACGCCCAGTTATGCAACAGTAAAAAGTTTTATTGAACGGAGAGATTTTTATAAAAGTGCTGACCAGGAACTTGATGCTTTCGATGGTAATTACAACAAAGTCATTCATATCGCTATGCAGGTGCAGGAAAGCCGTTTGCGCATCTGGATCAATAGTGAGAAAGTATTTGATATACCCAAGGCGTTGCCGCTTCAATATGTCTTTAATCAATTATTTTTTAAGATCCACAATTCAGGTTATAAAGAAAATGAAATTGGTTTTTATCTCGGCAATATTAAAGTGGCCACAGGTATTCCTGACACCCGTCATAAACTTATTGAAGAAGGAAAGTTTTCAACCACAGGCATACTGTTCAATGTGAATGAAGCCACATTACTGCCTGCATCTTATGGTGTGATCCGTGAAATTGCCGCAGCGTTAAAAGCAAATCCATCTGTACGCATCAGCATAACAGGACATACAGATAGTGATGGTGCCGATGCAGCTAATCTTACGTTATCACAAAAAAGAGCTGCCACTGTAAAAGAAGTGTTGATAAATGAATTCTCTATTGATGCTGCAAGATTAGAAAGTGATGGTAAAGGTGAAGCCAAACCTGTTGCTGATAATAAAACCAAGGAGGGAAAAGCAGCCAACCGCAGGGTTGAGTTTACTAAACTTTAAAAAAAGTAGTTATGGTATTGAAGATATTTATCGTCTTAAACTTGTTTTTTTATAGTGTGATCGTTGCGCAATCTTTCATGTATATTATTGCCTTGAGAAATGTGCAGGAAAGCATGGGTGCTGCTTCATACATCGAATTAAGAAAGTTATTAGACAGGAATTTTCTGAAAAAATTTAAACCCGTTGTTTACTCAGCTTTATTGCTGGGACTTGCTTTGGTTACAATGTCTTTATTTCAATCTTCGGTAGTATTAACAGCAGGCAGCATAATTGCTTTTGCAGGATTACTGATTGATGTTGTCTTGATCTTAAAAGGCGATATGCCCATCAACCGCATTATCAACAGCTGGACATTGGAAACATTTCCCCGAAACTGGAGCGATTATCGTAGACAATGGCTTTACTGGTTTTCGTGGCGGCAGGTTGCAAACATCAGCGGATTTATTGCACTCATTATTGCTGCAGTATTTCAATAAAAAAATTATACATCAAAATTGTTTAGTGTTTAGGTATCAATTACCTGCCCGGTGGGTTCTCCCATCGGGCTTTTTATTGTTACTATTGTTGAAATAGGTTGGCTACAGATCATGTATTGTTTTATTCAATTCATGCATGTGTCATTAGTAGTAAGCATTGCTGTAAGTTAAGTTTGTCCATCATTAATAAACCTTATCAAATTATTCTACCATGAACAAACAACTTGCCACAGGCAATGGAAAAAAAATTCTCTTTGCCGCTGTTCCCGCCGATGGTCATTTCAATCCACTTACAGGTTTAGCCAAACATCTCCAATCGATCGGTTACGAAGTACGTTGGTACACATCAAAACATTATGCAGCTAAGTTGAAGAAACTTGACATCCCTCATTATCCGTTTGTAAAAGCACTGGATATTACGGCCGATAATGTAGATGAAATGTTTCCCGACCGTGCAAAAATCAAAAACAAAGTAAAAAAGCTGAACTATGATCTGATGAATTATTTTATTCTTCGGGGCCCGGAGTATTATGAAGATATTCAGGCGATTTACAAAGAATATAAATTCGACCTTTTTGTGGCTGATGTGCTATTCACGGGTATTCCTTTTGTAAATGATCTCATGAAAATACCTGTGTTCTCAATGGGCATTGTGCCGTTGATGCAAACATCAAAAGATCTGCCCGCCCCGGGTTTGGGATTAACGCCGGGGAATAGCTGGTTAAGCAAAGTGAGAGACAGTATTCTTCGCTTTATGGCAAAAAATGTTTTGTTTAAGAAGTCTGATAAATTGTTGAAGCGGGTATTTAAAATCTATAACATCGATGATGAAAATAAATTCCTTTTTGATCTGGGCATCAGCAAGGCAACTTATTACCTGCAAAGCGGTACGCCTGGTTTTGAATATAAGCGAAGCGATATCGGTGATAATATTCGTTTCATTGGATCAATGTTGCCCTACAGCAGCAACCAAAACAAAGAACAATGGTTCGATGAACGCTTGAACCAGTACAAACGAGTAGTGTTGGTAACGCAAGGAACTGTAGAAAAAGACATCAACAAATTATTAATACCAACCTTAGAAGCATTTAAAAATTCTGACTCATTAGTTGTGGTAACAACAGGAAATTCACAAACAAAAGAGTTGCGTGAAAGATATCCGCAGAACAATATCATCATTGAAGATTTTATTCCTTTTGATGATATTATGCCTTACACCGATGTGTACGTTACGAATGGTGGTTATGGTGGCGTAATGCTGGCGATTGAGAACCGTGTACCAATGGTAACTGCCGGCGTGCATGAAGGCAAAAATGAAATTTGTGCAAGAGTAGGGTATTTCAAAATAGGCATCGATTTAAAAACAGAGTTGCCAAAAGCTGATCAGATCAGGAAAGCGGTGGAAGAAATAACAGCTGGCAATGAATATAAAATTAATGTTCAAAACCTGGCTGATGAGTTTCAGCAATACGATGCGAATAAGTTGTTTACTGAACTTGTGGAAGAAGTATTGCAACAGGAAAGTGACCATGTTCTGCCAAATAAGTACAACGAAAAAGTTTATTAAGAATTGAACGGCCCGGCGGGATGATTTTTAATCGTCCAGCCGGGCTACAATTCATCCCCGTTTTTACTCAATTCATACAGGAATGATCCGTTTTTCCTTTCCATCGTATCAACAAAACCGGCAAAAGATGGTAATTTGTAAAATAGATATGCAGATCAAGTTACCATCTTATACCACAAGAGATTATGCGGTTCTTGCCATCATCCTGCTACCCATTAGTATTGTAATTAATTCAATATTGTTGGGCAGCACTTTCTATTCTGATTGGCGCATTTTTTTGCTGGGAACATTCATTGGTAGTGCAGCCTTTGCTGTCAATTTTACGCTTTGTGGCGGATGGGCTGTGCTTATGAAAAAACGCTTTCCATACGAAAGCCAGGTTGCCACCCGGCTTACATTCATGATTCTCACTTTCATTGTTATTACCGGGTTGTTTTTGTACCTGCTTTTCAAAGGATACGAACAGGTTGATTTGTTTAATTACACGTTTAATGAAAACATGTTTGTGCTGGCCTACATAGGAATGGGAATCGTAAATGTGTTTATTACACTTATGATGGAAGGCGTTGATCGCTATGAAAAATGGAAACAGAGTTTAAAGGAAACAGAAGAATTACAAAAAGTATTCAGGCAAAGTCAGCTGCAGGGTTTAAAAAGTCAGTTAAACCCGCATTTTCTGTTTAACAGTTTAAACTCATTGTCAAGTCTTATTAGTGAGGATGAAGAACAAGCCGAACGTTTCCTGAATGATATGAGTAAAGTGTACCGTTATATGCTGCGCAATGATGAAGAGCAAATGGTAACTGTGGAAACGGAATTACAGTTTATTGATTCCTACCTCTATTTGTTGAAAGCAAGATATGGCGACGGATTGCAATTGTCAGTGGAAGTATCTGAAGCAGCAAAACAAACCATGCTGCCACCTTTATCGTTACAAGTGTTGATTGAAAATGCGTTTACACAAAACAGCATGAGTAAAACCGCTCCATTGAAAATATGCATCAAATCAGAAGATGATAAATGGATTGTTGTAAGAAACAACCTGCAACCAAAAGTGGTTACAGAAACAGTTGATGTGGAAGCCGGACTTGATAACCTGATCAACCGTTACCAGTTGATCAACCATTCCGAAGTAGTTATTACTGATCAGCCGGGCGAACGTATTATTCGTCTGCCATTGATCTGCAAAAAAGCGGAGGTGACGTTATGAGTAAGTGGACCAAACCAACAAAGCTCCAGCTTTATTCTTTTGTAGCGTCAATGCCTATCATTGACATCATGCTGAATTTTATTTTGTACGATGATAAATTCTTTCATGACATTACTATTTGGCTTGTTTCCTTTCCGTTAATTTTTTTTATTGGCATCGGCTCATGGAGAGGACATATATATATTGGAAATTATATTAAGCATCGTTTCCAGGGGTTACAGCAAACAAGAAAGCGGATAGTACTGCAGGCTTTTTGCCTTATCCCTTTTATGTCGTTCTCAGTTACGTTGATTTTTTTCTTTTATGATGCATTTCATATTCTCGGTTATAATTTTTCTACGGAAGATTTTAAACAGGGTCTTATTGTGGGCTTTTGTGTCAATCTCATTTTTGAAACATTGTACGAAGCAGATTATGTACTGGAACGTTATAAAGAAAGTGTGGAAGAGAAACAGCATATGCAACAGCTTTCTACCTTTCACGAGTTTGATAGCTTAAAAAACCAGGTGAACCCGCATTTTTTGTTCAACTGTTTTAATACACTTTCGTCGCTTATTAGCGAAGACAAAAAGAAGGCTGAGAAATTTTTGAACGAGTTGAGTAAAGTATATCGTTACCTGTTGCGCAACAATGAAGACGGGTTGAGCTCGCTAGATAATGAAATAAGGTTTATTAAATCATATTACCAGTTATTGCAAACACGACATGGCGAAGCCGTGCAATTGAATATTGAAATTGACAAACGTTATGATGCCTACATGTTGCCTTCGCTTACGTTACAATTGCTGGTGGAAAATGTGGTAAAGCATAATGTGCTTTCGAAAAACAAACCATTGGTGATCGATATTTTTACAACGGCCGGCAATAAACTGGTGGTGAATAACAATCTCCAACGCCGCACCGTGAAAGCGCCAAGTAATAAAGTTGGATTAGATAATATTCGTGCAAAATATGATTTGCTGAAGCAGCCGGGTTTCCAGGTAATGGAAGATGAGAAGAATTATACCGTTGTGCTGCCTTTGATATGGAACAATAATGGTGAAATTAGAAGAACCATCTTAACAGAAACAAAAACAGCATAGCTGAACGTAAATAGAAACTTAGAGCATAAAAATTATAAACCAGGCACATGAGAATACTTATTGTAGAAGACGAAGAACTGGCAGTAAAAAAACTGCAAAAGACATTGGCAACAGTTGATACCAGTGCATCAGTAATTGGTGTAACAGACAGTATTAAAGCAACAGTAGATTGGTTGCAATCAAATCCGCAGCCCGATCTTATTTTAATGGATATTGAATTGGCCGATGGGCAAAGCTTTGAAGTGTTTAATCTTACTGAGGTTAAAAGCCCGGTGATCTTCACCACCTCGTACGACGAGTATGCACTAAAAGCATTTAAAGTAAACAGCGTTGATTATTTGCTGAAACCCATACAGAAAGAAGAGTTGCAGGCGGCATTGCAGAAGTATCGTCAGCTGCATGCAACTGCAAAGGCGGCCGATAACAAATCGGATGTAAACCTGGAGAGCCTTGTACGTGAGCTGCAACAAAAACTGCAGCCCAAAGAATTCAGGAAGCGATTCCTGGTGAAACATGCACAAAAACTGGTATCAGTTGAAATAGACGAGATCGCTTATTTCTACAGCGATGGTCGTTTGAACTTTTTCAAAACAAGCGACAATAAGAAATATGTTGTTGATTATACTATGGATGAACTGGAGGATATGCTTGATCCGGAAAAATATTTCCGCATCAGTAGGTCTTTCTATGTTTCTGTGAGTAGTATTGATAAAATCGATGATTATTTTGGCAACAGGCTCATCCTGCAATTGAAACCAGCAGTAGATAAAGAAGCATTGGTAAGCAGGGAAAAGGTAACTGAATTTAAAAAGTGGATGGGCAAGTAAAAACAATCCATTAGCATAAAAAAAGAACAGCAATTGCTGTTCTTTTTTTATGCTAAACTGCCACTGGATTATCTCGGTAATTTTTTAAGAATGCCGTACCCCATTTCAATACTGTTTCTTATTTCAATGGTGCCGGACGATTTTAAATTCACCATACAATCTTCATACATGGTGATTAAAATATCTTTCGATTGTAATGTGTTCATCCCTGTTACAAAAGAATTGGCATAAATATCTATTGCCTGTAAATTATTCACCGGCAAACCGACGTAGATTTTATTCTTGTAAGTTCTGTCTTTACCGGCGGCGATTGTTAATACGCCGTTCTCTTGTTTTACAGTAATGTCGTTGAAAAAAGTTTTGTCGCCTTCAATGTAAAGCGTGCCCGGTTCATTGTCTTCAATGAGCAACACATCAATTGCAGCATCGATCACGAGTTTGTGAAAGGGCTGAATACTTTGTTTGAAAATAGCTGATTTCTTTTTTTCGATTGTTTGTGCCGATGCTGCAGTAGTAACCAGCAAAAGAGCTGCAGTAAGCAAGTGTTTTACATTCATGATGAAAGGTTTAATGATGATAAGGTTCTTAACCTTACAAAGATGGATAGTAACAGGCATGGCAAAAACACGCAACTGTATGAACCGTTGCTGCAACCGTATGAAATGTAAGTTGATTATTGTGTTACCGGCACCTGCAGTACGAAAATGGAAGTGCTTTTGTGCACCTGCACATCAAGCCGGGCTTTAATGGTTTTGAGTCGGTTTTCCATGTCCTGTCGTTGCAGCAGGTTGTTAAGTTGTTGCATATCGCAACAATCATTCTTAAACTGCATGGTAAACTGCAGCTTGGGTTTTTCGTAGCTGATATGAATGCTGCACTTTTGTGCGCCTGCATAAATCAGGCTTTTAACTGCTTCTTTAAACAACAGGAATGATTCATGCCGAAGCTTCATGTTAAGCGATAAAGCCTCTACATTTTTATCAACCAATATATCGATCTCGGCACCGTTGCGGTTGTTGAGTGCATCAAGATACTCCTTCATGCGTTCAACAGTTTTCGGCATGTTATCATTGTCGGGATCAATACTCCAAAGCATATCATCCATAGCGATCATCATGTTATGACTCTTAACATGGATCTGCTCTATATATTCTTTTGATTTTTCAGGGTCCTTATCGGCTTTCAGTTTCGCCATTTCACTCAGTATATTAATATTGTTGAGTGCGGTGTTCACATCTTTATGCAGATTGTCGGCAATACCCGTCCGCATTTCCTGCATTGCTTCTTTACGCTTCATACGTTCACGATCGAGCCAGAAAATGAAAGCGCCACCAGCGAGTATAAGCAAACTATAAAACCACCACGATTTCCAGAAAGGTGGATTCATTTTTATAACCAATTTGTTGGCCTGCTCAATAAAACGTCCTTCTTCATCCATTAATCGCAAACGAAAAGTGTGGGTACCATTCGGTAAAAAGGGGTAAACAGCCTGGTTGTTATTATCGGCCGATTGCCATTCTTTATCAATCTTATCCATTTTGTATTGGATAACATAGGCCGAGCTGTATTGCAAACTGGAAAACTCAATTGTTATTGAATTGTTCCCCGGCCTCAGGTTAATGACTTCAAGATTTTGTAACGAATCAACAGGCAGCGATTTGTTGCGCACTTTAAAATCGGTGAGTACTACGGTTGGTTTCTGGTTATTGACAATAATTGATATGGGATCAAAAGCAACAAACTGATCGCTGCTGCCAAAAATTAAACGTCCATCTTTCAACCTGGTAGAAGCAGCAAGATTAAAATTATCATTATCAATCCCGTCTGTTTTATTGAACTTGATAAAAATATTTTTTTGAATGTTGATGCGATACAAACCACTTGTACTTGATAGCCATAAATAGCCGTGACGGTCCTTTTCAACTGCAGCAATATAACCCGAGATCTTATCGGCATTTCCTACCAATCTTGACGTATTGGTTATACGATTGAACAACATGAGTTGCGATCCTGTAGTGATCAGCATACTGCTGTCGTTATATTCCATAACAGACGAAACGCCTTCCTGTGGTAATTTAAACGGCTCTTTCTTATCGATATTAAAATGATACAGTATTTTATCAGTCGAAGGATCTATTGCATACACTCCACCCAATGCGAACGCTACCCACAACAAACCTTTTGAATCAACAATCATTTTGTTTACATGCGTGACAGGCAATTTGTCAACCAGTTTTATGCCTGTTGAAAAATCTTTTTTTCCTGTTGCTGCATTCCATTTGTATAAACCTTTCCATTGCATACCAAACCACACATTACCGAACTTATCTTCCGCAATTTGGCGAATGGTTCTGTTTTCTAAGATCGATGGATTATAATAGGTGGAAGTTAATTTATCCTGGTTCACTTTTAGAAAACCCGGCTGGGCCGATAGCCAAAGTGTAGTACTATCGGGTGAAGCGAACATACTCCAGATGGAATAATTTGTATTTACATCCAAACCTTTTATACGAAGGGGTATGTCTTTCATGTTCTTATCGTAATGAAAAATACCATCGCCCCAAGCCGACGCAAGCACTGTTCCCCATTTTGTATCAATAAACGAAAGCAATCCTCCTTTACCACGCTGCTTATGTATACGGTCTTCATGTGTAATATTTTGAAACACATGTTGCGCCGGGTTAAAGCGATACAAGCCGTTGTTACTTGTTGCCACCCAAATGTTTTTTTCACGATCTTCCACCAGCCCACGCACATGATCATATGAAATGCTTCTTTCGGAAGTGTAACCGTTATTTACAAACACAAATTTTTTTGTTTTCTCATCGAAGCGTGCAAGTGTTTGCAATCCCCTGATCCAGATGCTGCCGTCTTTTTGTTCAAGAAAGCCATGAATTTCGTAATAGCTTTTTAAGTAGCTAAGGAGCTCAATAGTAGGGAAAGCATAATCCTGTTTCTTTAAATCGTAACAATGAATAAGCGGAAAGCCACCGCCCCAACTTAAAAACCATAGGCGATCTTGCTTATCAAAAAATAATTGGTATGGGGCAACCTTGCCGGCCAGTTGGTCAATGACCTTTTCATGTTCAACATTATTTTCTACGTCACTAAGATTACCGGTTTTACGATTATAAATAGCAATAGTGCCATTCTTAGTGGTGATCCAGTATTTCTCAGTTGATGCCTGGTAAGCAAAATCACCTACACGCCATCCTTCCTTTAATTTAAAAATATGATTTGCAGAAAGAAAGAGGTTTGAAGTTCTGTCGTATCGCAACACCTCATTACCAGCTAAAACCATATACACTTCGCCCCTGTCATCTTGCACTATTTTTTTAAAAGCTGATTGAATTCCTTCAGGATAAAGTGCTTTTAACGGTGCTTCACGAAATCTGAACGTTTTTGTATTGAATATGCCAATTTTTCCATCGGCCAACAGCACCCATAAATTTTTATTCTTATCGATCAATAATTCCCATACCGGGTTTGATGGTAAACTGGTGCTGTCATACTTGTTGTGACGAAATGTTTTATAACGGCTGCCATCGAAACGCTGAAGCCCATCGGTGGAACCCGTCCATATATAACCATCATCATCTTGTACAACAGTATTTATCTGGTTTGAAATTGCCCCCGAGCCTGTTGAGTAATGTGTAAACGTAAATTGAAGTCTTTCCTGCGCAGCAAGGCTGTTCAGGAAACAGAAAAATAATAAAAGACTAGATAGTTTGTGGAGCATAGTGTTCAGGCAGATCAAATTTAATGATTGCCAGCATAAATTGGCGAATTGAGCGTATGAACTGTGGTAATCGTAATTGAATTGTGCGATTGCGTGTATGAATTGTAAAGCATGAATGTTCGCTATTTTTTCCAGTTAACCGATAATCACAATTCACGTCTTCAATACAACAATTCATGCACATCATTATTTCTTTCCGCCAACTTCAATAACATCTTTGTGCCGTTAATCATTCAATCATTAAACCTAAAAAAACAAAATGAAACGGATTTTTATTTTAACTCTGTTGGCAGGCACCATCTTAACTTCCTGTAAAAAAGAAGACAAAGAAAAAGTATTTAAAGGCCAGGTTACTCCATTCCAGATGGGAAAGGCATGGACATGGTATGAAGTAGATGAAAGTGATAAACCACTTCGTTTGGCAGTTGCTATTGATGAAGCTGCCATGAGCAGTCTCGATCGTGGTGGCGACAACAACGGTGGCCACAACCACAGCAACAATGTCGTGTTGAAGTTTCATCCAAAGGTAAAGTCGGTATTTAATCATGTTGGTCTTGGATGGAATCCTCATGGACATGAACCTGAATTCATTTACGGATTACCGCACTTCGATTTTCATTATTACACCATGACTCCCGAAGCAGTGGATGCCATTCCTCCTTACGAAGTTGACAGCAGCAAGCACAAGCTTTGGCCTGCTCCTGAGTATTTCCCTGCAACTTATTTCAATCCAGGTGGCGGTGGTGTTCCTAAAATGGGTGTGCATTGGCTCGACTTTACTTCTCCTGAATTAAGTGGTGCACAGTTTACACAAACATTTATCTATGGTTCTTACGATGGTAAAGTAACTTTCTACGAACCAATGATCACTGAAGCATTCATTTTAGCGAATAATGGTTTTGTGCGTGATATTCCCCAGCCGGCTAAAGTTCAGGTAACAGGATACTACCCAACAAAAATGCGTATTGAAAAAATTGCTGGGATCACTAACATTATTTTGGAAGGATTTGTATTGAGACAGGCATCGTAATAGCATTGCTACAAGAGTAATTGCTGTTGAGAAAAGCAGAAAAATAAAAGCCGGAAGTGCCGTAACACTTCCGGCTTTTGAACGTATAAAGCTATAATCAATTTTAATTTTTATATGCATCAGCATTTCATTCAACAAAAAAGTCAACTCATAACATAAGAGGTTTTAATTGCGTTTGCCTTCAACGAATTTTACATTCATCATTTAACTATTAAACCTTATTTATGAAACGTTACAATATTTTCAACCAGGTACATAAAGGACTTCGTGCATTACTTTATGAAACCATCATTAAACTACAGCAAACAGATTTCGCCAATGCCGAAGATGCTGATGAAGCTGTTCAGCAGGTAAAGATCATTCTTGATCTCTTTGATGAGCATGCGCATACAGAAGATACATTCATCTTACCTGCTATTGTAGAATATGAGCCATCTGTTGTAGATGCGTTTGCACAGGAGCATGTGAAAGATCTTGCGCTCAGCAATAAACTCAATGGGCTGTTGCAGGCTTTTTCGCTTACCATTTCTGCAGATGCAAAGCGTGAAATAGGCGCTGCCGTCAGTAATGCTTTGTTCGAGTTCATGCTCTTTAACCTTGAGCATATGAAGAAAGAAGAAGACGTTCTGAATAAATTATTATGGCGCTATTATACCGATGATGTATTGCATGGCTTTACCATGAAAATTATTGCAAGTGTGCCTGCCGATAAAATGCCCTTATACAATAAATGGATGATGCGTGGTCTTTCTAACACAGAGATCATTCAATGGTTAAAACAGGTAAAAAACAACGCACCTGAATTTGTCTTCAATTCTTATGTCGACCTCGCATTAACCGAACTGCCCGAACACCGCTGGCAAATAGTACAGGAACAATTAACAGAAGGAGCAATGCTCGCCTGATCATCAAACACAATAAACACCACAACAATGAAAAAAGTAAACTATTTCACCAAAGGATTAAAAGTTTTAAGCTTCGCTGCTATCATCACCATAGCAAGTGCGTCACTTATTTCGTTCACCGTTCGATCTTTGAGCGATGATTTTCTAAAGCAACTCGGTTTAACAAAACCAGGTGCGGAAGAAAGAATCAGGCAAGGTATTCTCGGTGGATCGATTGATGTATACGGCATAAAAGGTTTGAAGAATATTGCTACAGGTAATCGTGTTGCAGTCGCAAACGACATTCTTACTTACACAAAAAAATACGTAAGCACGGCCGATTTTCTGAAGAACTATAATGAAATGCGGGACTATTACAAACCAAAATTTCAAAAGTTGCAAACACCTGAAGAAATGCGTGCCGAGGCCGTTGCTAACCATAAAAAAGGAATTGCCCAAATTGAAGAGACCATTAAGAAATCAGATGCCGCTAACAAACCCATTTTTGAAAAGGTATTGATTAGTGCAAAGGAAGATTTAAAGAAGGTGGAAGATCCCAATAGCAAACACAACGCAGCTTATGCAAAAAACTATGAGCAAGGCGTAAAACAGAATCAAGAGAATTACGACAGGCAGATCGTTGACTGGGAAGCAAAATATCCATCAAATCATTTGCAATATGTAAAGAAAAGACTGCAGGAATTTTTAACTGAAACGGCAGATATTGATTTTGACGCAGAACTTGTGACGAAGAATGGTAAAAAATATTTTGTCAACCGTGCTTATGAAAGCAAAGGTAATCGTTGGAAAATGGCCTTTCGTGCAGGGAAAGATGTTATTACAACGGCAAGAACGTTTGCTGAAAGATGGATGAGCGAAATAAAATAATTTGAATAGTTGGTTTTCGTGGTTAAAGCCCCCGTTGCAAACGGGGGCTTTGTTTTTTTATAACTGTACAGTTTTCCAGTTGCCACGCTTAAAATAATACCAGGCCACTAAAGCAATTAATGTTTCAGCAATTGGAATAGCAAGGAATGCACCTAATGGTCCAAGCTCAAATGTTTTCGCCAGCAAATAACCCAGCGGTATTTGAAATAACCAGAAACAAATAAAATTGATCCATGTAGGTGTCTTCGTATCACCGGCTCCATTCAATGCCTGTATCATCACCATGCCAATACCATAAAAAATGTAGCCGCTACCAATTATTCTTAACGACAACACGCCAAAGCGATGGACTTCAGGTTCCTTCGTGAAGATGCTTATGATAGGTGATGCAAAAAAGACGAACAACAACATCACTGCTGCCATAAAAATGGTATTATACTTTGTTGCAAGTAGCACACTTTGTTCAGCACGAAGGGGTTCTTTAGCTCCAAGATTTTGTCCAACCAATGTGGCTGCTGCATTACTTAAACCCCACGCCGGAAGAATAAAAAATACCACATTACGAATAGCCACCTGGTAACCGGCGCTTGCATCAGTGCCACCTGTTACAGATACCAACCATGCCAATACGATCCAGCTTCCGCTTTGAATAAAGAATTGCAAAGTGGCTGGCCATGCTACTTCAAACAATGTTTTAACCACCGGTGCATCCCATTTGAAATGCGGCCATTTCATTTTTATAGATCTGCTGCCATTGAACAAATGGTAACATTGATAAAGAACACCTGCACCACGTCCAATAGTAGTTGCAATAGCCGCACCTTTTAATCCTAACTCAGGGAAAGGTCCGTAGCCATAGATCAACAGCGGACAAAGAATAATATTGAAAATGCTGGCGATCCATAAGCTACGCATGGCCATGGCCGCATCACCTGCACCACGAAAAATTCCATTGATAAGAAACAATAAAATAATTACGGTTGAACTTGCCATCATGATGCGGGTAAAAGAAGTTCCTTCTTCCACCACTGCCGGCGCAGCACCCATAAGTCTTAAAATGTCGGCTGCAAAAACAACTCCTAACACACTTAGCACAATAGCTACAATCATTGAAAGAATGATGGCTTGTGCGCCTGCATGAGTGGCTGCGTCCGCATTTTTTTCTCCAATACGCCTTGCTACTACCGCAGTGGCAGCAGTACTAAGACCAATGGCAATAGTATAAACAAGAGAGATAACCGATTCTGTAAGACCAACAGTTGCAATGGCATTTTTACTGTTGGGCAAATGGCTCACAAAATACATGTCAACCACTGCAAATACAGATTCAAATCCCAACTCGAGAATCATGGGAATGGCCAAAAGAAATACTGCCTTGCGAATGCTGCCTTGCGTATAATCCTGTTCTTCGCCGTTAAGTGACTGTTTAAATATTTGATAGATATATGATAACCTGTTACGGTTGTTGATCGTTGTCATGAAAAAGGTTTAATAATAAATAAATGGAAAGGTCTGGAGCATGCTCCAGACAAACGGTGTTTTGGCAGAAATGCCATTTAGATAACGAATGCGGCAATCATATGCGTAGAAATAAGAGGAGCAAAGCTAATCTTTTTCTTTTTGTAACAAAAACATGGTTGTTGACCAATGGAAACTATCCGTGGAAGACGGTATTTTAAGCGGTTGGCGGGGTTTTTCATTGCACGTTGTGAAACTAGTTTGTATTTTTATGTTTACAACCATCAAAAAATGAAAAAGTTAGTCGTAGCCCTTACCCTTGTTGTTTCCTCTGCAGTTGCCTGGGCGCAACCGGCACGTATTCCTGTTAATGATCTGAATACGGGCACCAATAACAAACCCAACAACACAACACCAAAAACTGAGAATAATAATACCACAACCAGCAGCGGTGATTTAAAAAAATACAGCGATCCACAAAATCGTTACACCATTGGTTATCCTGCCGATTGGAAGTTTGATGATAAATCGGATAATGCGATTTTTAAACTGACATCACCCGCAGAAAATTCTGATGATAAGTTTTTTCAGAATCTGAACCTGCAGATTGAAGAAATCAGTTCAAGCACAACGGTTGATGATTATGTAAAGACAAATATGGATGCCGTGAAAGATATGGTGAAAGGTTATCGTGAAGTTTCATCCATGTTCTTCAATCGTAATGGTTCACGTGCATATCAAATCATTTACAAAGGAAAGTATGGTGAAATGGCCTACGATATCCAGATCAAACAACTATTCTGCGTAAATAACGGCAAAGGGTATGTGCTTACTTATGTAAGCAAAGAAGGGGAGCGTGATGCGTTTGAAACAACAGCAAATAAAATTTTCAACTCGTTTAAATACTAAGAAAGAGTTTTTATAAATAAAGAGGGCGGTCGCAAAGCGACCGCCCTCTTTATTTATAAAAGAAGTTGATTATTCCTGGTCCGTATGCATCATTGTCTGCAACTTCTTCGTAAGCAGGAAAAGAATGAGCGATGCAACACCAGCCATTACAACAAATAGCATAAAGAAGTCATAAAGGCTGTTCATTTCATAACCAATGAAACTTGTTGTCTTTCCATTTTCAGGATACAATGCACTTAATACACCCGCCAACTTATTTGCAAAGGCATTGCCTAGAAACCAAACAGCCATCAGCAAAGAAGCGTATTTAAACGGTGCCAACTTGTTTGCAAGTGACAAACCTATTGGTGATAAACAAAGTTCGCCCCATGTATGTAACGCATACATACCTGTTAACCAGATCATGCTTACTTTAATACCAGCTCCAACATCTTTCACACCAAAGGCTATCCATAAATAACCAATAGCAAGAAGCATTAAGCCAATAGCCATTTTTGTGGGTGCCGAAGGGTCTCTTTTTCCCAACTTCATCCATAACCAGGCGAACACAGGTGCAAATGCAACAACAAATAAGGAGTTCAGCGATTGAAACCAACTGGCAGGAACAGTATAAAATCCAAGGTCACGTTGTGTTTGTTCTTCTGCAAAGAATGTAAGCGAAGCGCCCGCTTGTTCAAAAGCGCTCCAGAAAAAGATGACAAAAAATACAACAGTGAATAAAACGATCACTCTCTGCTTTTCAAATTTGTTTAGTGTTTTATCACTCATTACCATAAAGAAAATGAGGATAGCTGCGCCTGCAAGCAGGTAAGTAAGGTAGCTAACTACTTTCGCATCGATATATAACATGCCAATTGCTAAAGCTGAAAATGCCGCAAGGCCTAAAATGATCGCAATAGGTTTAATCCAAATAGCTGGCGTGCCGGCTGGTGTTAAGCCGAGTGTTTTGTTATCGGGACCAACAACATATTTTTTATGAAACAGTAACTGCACCACAACACTGATCAACATACCAATTCCACCCGCTAAAAAAGCCCATTTAAAATCAGCAGGATCACCAGTATCACCAACCAGTCCGCAAATAAAAGGACCCACAGCTCCACCAACATTGATACCCATATAAAAAATGGTATAAGCAGGATCGATTCTTCTGTCGTTTTTGGGGTATAGCTGACCAACCAGCGAAGAGATATTTGGTTTAAAGAATCCGTTACCGGCGATCATTAAACCAAGACCTGAAAAGAATAATAAAGAAGAAAGATCAGGAGATGAAGCATATGTTGATCCGCAAAAGAAAAGCAGGAATTCACCCAATGCCATTACGATACCGCCGGCAATAATAGAACGTTGATTGCCCCAATAACGATCTGCAATATAACCACCAATTAAAGGTGTGAGGTAAACAAGGCTTGTGTAACTACCATATAAGTTAGAAGCAAAGACTTTGTCGAACAGTAAAGCCTTGGTCATAAAAAGAACGAGCACGGCACGCATACCGTAATAGTTGAATCGTTCCCACATTTCTGTGCCAAATAAAACCCAAAGGCCTTTCGGATGTCCTTTTTGTGCGGTTGTTTCGCTCATACAATTGGTTTAAGTTTTTAAATCGTGGAGTGCCGAAAGTAAGGAATAAATGGAAACGGCTAATTACCGTTCGCATTGTGATTGTTTTGCTGAAAGGTTTAGGAAGTTGAACAGCGAAGGCCTAATTTCGGGCCTGAAGCTAAATCCGATATGAATATACTATTGCTAGGTTCAGGAGGCCGTGAACATGCGTTGGCCTGGAAGTTGAAACAAAGTCACTTATGCGGTAACCTTTATATTGCGCCGGGCAACGCCGGTACAAGTGAATGTGGAGTAAATATTCCTATGCGTATCGATGGCGACTTTGAGGCAATGGAGCAGTTCTGTCGGGATCATTCGATACATATGGTGATTGTTGGACCCGAAGATCCGTTGGTAAAAGGTGTGTATGATTATTTTGAAGACGCACACAAAACCAATCCATTTGCGGAAGGTTGGCTGGGTGTTATCGGGCCATCGAAGCATGCCGCTCAGCTTGAAGGAAGTAAAGCTTTTGCAAAAGCGTTTATGGAACGCCACAAAATTCCCACCGCATCTTACAAGGAATTTACTAATGTCAATTTTGATGAAGGTCGTGAATACCTCATGAATCATGCATTGCCAGTGGTACTGAAAGCCGATGGTCTGGCGGCAGGTAAAGGAGTCATCATTTGCAATAATCATCTTGAAGCAGTAGCCGAATTTGATATGATGATCCATCAGCACAAATTTGGTGATGCCGGTAAAAAGGTGGTGATTGAAGAATTTCTGAATGGCATTGAAGTAAGCGTTTTTGTGCTTACTGATGGCAAGAATTATTGCATTTTACCCGAAGCGAAGGATTATAAACGCATCGGCGAAGGCGATACCGGGTTAAACACCGGCGGTATGGGTGCTGTAAGTCCCGTGCCTTTTGCTGATGAGGTGTTTATGCAAAAAGTAAAAGAAAGGGTCATTATCCCTACCATCAATGGATTTAACGAAGAAGGATTTGTTTATAAAGGTTTCGTGTTCATCGGTCTTATTAAGGTAAATGATGAGCCATACGTAATTGAATACAACTGCCGCATGGGTGATCCTGAAACGGAAGTTGTGATACCCCGTCTCCAGAACGACTTGGTAGAAGTGCTGACCGCTACTGCCAAAGGCGAGGTAGATAAGATCAACATTTTCCAGGATCCTCGGTTTGCAGTTACAATGGTGGCTGTAAGCGGTGGATATCCAGGTGATTACATTAAAGGATACGAGATCACAGGACTCAATCAATCATCAGAAGAAACAGTTATCTTTCATTCCGGAACAAAAACGGAAGAAGGTAAAGTGGTGACTAATGGAGGCCGGGTATTGACCGTTACATCGTTTGGTGATACAGTGGCAGATTCAGTTGCAAAATCAAAAGCGGTTTTGGCAGGCATCCGTTTTATGAAAATGTATTACCGCAACGATATCGGTTATGAATTCATTCACTAACTGAGAAGTGTAAACGAAGTTTAGGAAATTCTTTTTTCATTTTCTGTTCATTGATGAAAACGCTTTGCAGGCAAGGGTTAAACTTGTTTTGAAAAATTTGGCGGGAAAAACACTTATGGGCACGGTTTTAGCGTTGTAAATCCAAATTTTTCTCTCAAATTTGCAACCATCGGAATTATAATTTCCAGTAACCAATATGGGACTCTTCAACTTTTTTATTCAGGAAATAGCAATGGACCTGGGTACTGCTAATACCCTCATTATACATAACGACGAAATAGTGGTTAATGAACCATCTATTGTAGCACTTGACCGCAACAACCCAAAGAATGTGTTGGCTGTGGGAAAGAAGGCATTGATGATGCATGAAAAGACGCATGAAAGCATCCGCACTGTTCGTCCGTTGAAGGATGGCGTAATTGCCGATTTCAATGCAGCGGAGTTAATGATCCGTGAGCTCATTAAATTAGTATTGACCAAGAAACCATTGTTCGCTCCAAAATGGCGAATGATGATCTGCATACCTTCCAGCATTACGGAAGTAGAAAAAAGAGCTGTTCGTGACAGTGCTGAACAGGCAGGCGCACAGGAAGTATATCTTCTGCATGAGCCAATGGCAGCAGCCCTTGGTATTGGTATTGATGTGGAAGAACCGGTTGGTAACATGATTGTTGATATTGGTGGTGGTACTACCGGCATTACGGTAATTGCTCTTGCCGGTATTGTTTGCGACCAAAGTATTCGTATTGCCGGTGATGAATTTACGGCCGATATTATGGAAGCACTCCGTCGCTACCATAGTTTGCTTATTGGTGAACGCACTGCCGAGCAGATCAAAATTCAGATCGGTGCTGCAATGAAAGAGCTTGACAGTCCACCGGATGATATTCCTGTAAATGGTCGTGATCTTGTAACAGGTATTCCTAAACAGATCATGGTGAGTTACCAGGAAATTGCTGAAGCCTTAGACAAAAGCATTTTCAAAATAGAAGAAGCAATACTCAAAGCACTTGAAATGACTCCTCCTGAGTTGGCTGCCGATATTTACCGTCGTGGTATTTATATTACCGGTGGTGGTGCCTTGCTTCGTGGTTTAGATAAACGTCTTAATCAAAAGATCAAATTACCTGTTCATATTGCCGATGATCCACTGAAAAGTGTGGTGAGAGGAACTGGTATTGCTCTTAAAAATTACAATCGCTATCCGTTTGTGATGCGCAACTGATGAAGGCAACTAACGGAAAAACCAACTAAACCCACCCTTTCGTGCGGAATCTTTTTGCTTTTATCAGGCGTTTTTCGGTTTTATTGTTTTTCCTGCTCTTACAGGTGGTGAGTATGATGCTGCTCTTCAGGTATAATAAATTTCACCAGGCAGCATATATGGATACTGCAGGTGAAATTACCGGCAGTATCGAAAAGCAATACAGCAAGGTGAGCGGCTACTTCAGTCTCAAAAAAGAAAATGAAGCGTTACGCAGCCGCCTGGCCGAAGTGCAAAACAAACTTGCAGAAAATTTCCAAAACCCCGACACAACAACACGCATCGTTACTGATTCCATTCCTGTTGACACAACTGGTTTGTTGCGGAAATATTTATACATGGAAGCGGCTGTTGTAAATAATTCTATTATTCAGCCTAATAACTATTTCACTATTCATCGTGGTGGTAAACAAGGTGTGCAACCCGGAATGGTGGTGATCTCGGCCAGTGGTGTTGCCGGCGTGGTACTGGATGTAACCGATAATTTTGCAACAGTAATGAGCATGCTCAATAAGCAAAGCCGTATTAGTGCGAGATTAAAGAAGACGGGTGAAAGTGGTCGGATAGAATGGGATGGAAAAAATCCAAGAGTAGTGCAGTTGCGTGATATACCGAAGAGTGTAAAATTGGCAAAAGGAGATACTGTATTAACAAGCCAGTATTCAGATTTTCCACCGGGGGTTATGATTGGTACTATCAAGAGAGTACTACTCGAAAAAAGCACCAACAATTATTTTCTGGAAATAACGCCTGCAAATGATTTCAGCAATTTACAAAACGTATTTGTGGTGGCTAACCTGCAGCGTGATGAACAACTTGAACTGGAAAAACGCATGAAACAAAAGAAATGAGCAACCTCTTACGAAATATCATCCGTTTGATCTTATTCATATTGCTGCAGGTGTTTGTGCTTAACCAGGTTCCGCCATTGCATCAATACATTACGCCCTATATCTATTTTTTGTTTATTCTCTGGTTGCCTTTTAATATCAGTCGAAGCAGTTTGTTATTGGTGTCCTTTATATGCGGTATTTGTCTCGATTTCTTTACAAAAACGCCTGGCTTGCATGCTGCTGCCTGTGTATTGATTGGTTACCTGCGTCCTTTCCTTATTAATTTATTGGTGCCGCAACAAGGCGTTGAGTTTAACTACCGTGAACCTTCAGTTGCAAGTCTTGGTTTTACACAATACGTAACATACGTTTCTGCACTTACACTTTTTCACCATGGATGGTTGTTTACCATCGAAGCGTTTCAATTTGGCAATCTCTTATATCTTTTATTAAAAACTTTAGGCTCAACCGTAGTAAGTTTGTTGTTGATAACAGTAATTGAAATTATCTTTATACGTAAACAGAAGTTTTTAACCAATACCTGATCCGCAAATTTTTGAAAAACCTTAGAAAAGGCCATGGCCGAATTTAATCAATCACGACAAACAACCATCCGTATTATTATTGCAATTGTGTTTGCCATCATTCTTGTACGTTTGATGACATTGCAGTTGTTTACGTCAAAGTATTCAAAGCTTGCAAGCGACCAGGCTATTCTTCGCAAAATTGTTTATCCCAGCCGTGGAATTATTTTCGATCGTAAAGGCAAGGCAATTCTTGATAATACCACCATGTATGATTTGATGGTAACGCCATCACAATTAAAAGGTGTTGACACATTCACACTTTGCCGCATACTCGGAATTGATACAGCAGAATTTAAAGGAAGAGTGCTCACTGCTATCATTAAAAATTCACGTAATCGGCCGTCAGTATTCGAGCCGTTGCTCTCGCCTGAAAAGTATGCAAGAGTCAACGAAAATTTGTTTCGCTTTCAACCAGCATTCTTTTTACAGGAGCGCCCGATCAGAAGTTATCCATACAGAGCAGCGGCACATATACTTGGTTATGTTGGTGAAGTTGATTCGGCAATGTTAAAACGCTCTAACTTCTTTTACCAGATGGGCGATTTTGCTGGCCGAAGTGGCTTAGAAAGTTATTACGAAAAAGTGCTGATGGGGCAAAGGGGTATACAATACATCCTGCGTGATAATTTCAATCGTCCAATTGGTAAATATGAAAATGGTGAATTTGATACAGCTTCTGTAGCGGGCCGGCATCTCAATACGTTTATTGATGTGGAAGTGCAGCAGCTGGCTGAAAAATTAATGCATGGCAAAGTTGGAAGCGTGGTAGCCATTGAACCGAAAACAGGCGGCATCATCGCCATGACATCGGGCCCAACGTATGATCCAAATGAATTGACAGGATCCGAATCGAGAAAAAATTTCAGCCGCTTGTTCTTAGATCCTGCATCACCATTATTAAATCGTGGTATGCAGGGTGTATACCCTCCGGGTTCAACATTTAAACCATTAGGTGCGCTGGTGGCGTTAGATGAAGGATTGATCACTCCTGAATTTGGTTATTCTTGTTTTGGCCGTTACGGGCCTTGCGGCAGACCAGCTTGTACGCATACAAATGCCGGCCATGCTGCTAACCTAAGTCTGTCCATTGCTAACTCATGCAACTCTTATTATGCGCATGTATTGCGAATGGCACTTGATAATAAAAAGTTGGGAAGTATTGAAGCAGGTTTAATGAAGTGGAAAGAGTATATGTCGGGTTTTGGATTAGGCCATCGCTTAGGTATTGATCTGCCCGGTGAATACGCAGGTTATATTCCCGACACTGCACGTTACAATAAAGTATTTCGCAAAGGTGGCTGGAGTTCATGCACTATTGCATCATTGGGTATTGGACAAGGTGAGATACAGGCAACTCCAATGCAAATGGCAAATGCAATGTGTTTAATTGCAAACCGTGGTTGGTATTACACTCCGCATTTTGTGAAAAATATAGATGGTGAAACTGCAGAAGATACATTGCTGAACAAATATCGTCAGAAGATATCACCCCTACATATTCCAAACGATTATTACCAGGCGGTAATTGATGGAATGGAAATGGTGGTAACAAATGGTACAGCACGTAATGCGCATATCGATGGATTTGCAGTGTGTGCAAAAACTGGAACAGTAGAAAATTATTTCCGGAATAAAAAACAACAGAACCATTCCTTCTTTGTGGCTTTTGCACCAAAGGATGATCCAAAGATCGCTATTTGTGTGGTGGTGGAAAATGCAGGTTTTGGTTCAACATGGGCGGCACCAATTGCTTCTTTGCTCATGGAAAAATTCCTCACCGATTCTATTGCCGGTGATAAACGAAAAGCAGAGATCGATCGTATCAGCAACGTTGTTATCACACCTGCTAAGATCAAATACGAACTTTACAGGAGAGATTCCATCAGGCAAATAAAAGATTCGGCACAGCGTGTAAAAGAAAGACGCCTGCGTGTTGACTCAACAGCAATTGGTCAGTTTCAACAGTCACCAGTACAACCTGCAAAGCAACCGGCGCAAAAAGAAAAGCAAATAAAATTGGTAGCAGTTGTTCCAACAGAACGTTTATTATCATTTAAAGAAGCCAAACAACGTAACAGCTAATGGAGAAACAGGCAAGCATAGGAAAAGGAGTTGATGCTACAACCGTTTTGTTGTATTACACCTTAGTGCTGGTAGGTTTCATTGCCATTTTTTCTGTTGAGTTTCGGATGGGTGATTCATTTTTTCAATCATTACTGGAGTTAAAGAAAAACTATTCACGCCAGGTTTTGTTCATAGGCATTAGTTCATTAGTAGGCGTTTTTATTTTACTCACCGATAGTAAATTTTTTACCACCATTGCCAACCTGTTGTACATGGGAGGTATCGTGCTCATGCTGCTCACGTTTGTAATTGGTAAAGATATCAGTGGATCAAAATCATGGATTGCTTTAGGAGGTGGGTTTAACCTGCAGCCTGCAGAATTGTGTAAAGTATTTACCGCTTTGGCACTTGCAAAATATTTAAGCCGACAGGAAACCGAGTTCAATACACTTCGCTCACATCTCATTGCTTTTGCACTTACACTCGGACCAGCTTTACTTTCAATAGCGCAAAAGGAAACAGGGCTTGCATTGGTTTACTTCTCTTTCTTCCTTGTGATGTACAGAGAAGGATTGCCAGCTGCCTATCTTATTGCCGGTTTTTCATTCGTAGTGTTGTTTATCTCTTCAATAGTGCTTGATTTTATTCCTTACGCCATTGCACTGGCAGTAGTGGGGCTCATTGTTGTTTACAACCTGTGGCGACCGATCAAACGTAATTATTTCTTACTCGGGGGAATTATCATACTATATGTCGCCATCATAGGATTCAAATGGTTCGTTGATAATATTGTGTTCGACAGAATTATGAAACCTTACCAGGCCGAGCGTGTACTCAGCAATTTTGGCAAAAGTTATGTGCCGAAAACGCCAGAGCGTATTGCGCAATATGAAAAAGAATTGGCCAGTGGAAAAAAACGTGACTATACCTATAATGTAAAACAATCGAAGATCGCTATCGGCTCAGGTGGTTTTGCCGGCAAAGGATTTTTGAAAGGCGTTACAACACAAGGTGATTTTGTTCCTGAGCAGCATACGGATTTTATTTTTACAGCCATTGGCGAGAGCTTTGGTTTCTGGGGTAGTGCGTTACTGCTCGGTTTATATTTCTTCCTCCTTTACCGCATCATTGCACTTGCTGAACGACAACGAAGTACATTCTCAAGAGTGTATTGTTACAGCGTGGCTGCCATTCTTCTTTTTCATGTGATGATCAATATTAGTATGACGATCGGATTAATGCCGGTAATCGGGATTACACTACCTTTACTAAGCTATGGTGGATCTTCCCTTGTTACATTCACCATCCTGATCTTTATTATGCTGCGTTTGGATGCAGATCGCAGCATGGTTCTTCGTTGAGATCAAAAGGGTGTCTTTCGTTTTTGATTGATCACGTTAAATTATTCGCATGAAAAAGTATCTCTGCACATTCTACCTGCCCGATTCTTTAGACGATGATTTTTGGGCCATCATCCCCAGTCACCGCCAACATATTAATGAATTGATGCGTGAAGAAGTGATCATCACTTATTCAGTGAATGGTTTACGTAGCAAAGGCTGGGTTGTATTGAATGCTGAATCTGAAACGGAAGCTGTTGAACTGGTCGATAAATTTCCCATCAGCAAGTTTATACATTATGAATTAGATGAGCTGTTCATTTTCGATACGATGATCGGCGCACCAAAATTGGTGATGAATTGATTACACGTCCCGCCTGTATCTTTGCACCCTGTTGGTCAAATTCCCGCAACAGCAGTTGCAATTAAAATAAGATACATGAGAATAATTCCACTTTCAGAAGGCAGTTTTACAGTTGATGGTACAAAAAAATTCATTCCTTTCGATCCTGAAAAAGACAATTTAAAAGATCGCCCCGCAGGTAGTTTATTGGTTGAAGTGCAGCCATTTGTTGTTGTTACCGAAAAAGATATTTTGTTGCTCGATACTGGTCTTGGTTTTTCTATGCCCGATGGTACATTGCAGATCCATCATAATTTAATGCAGGCCGGTATCAATCCAATGGAAGTAACGAAAGTGTTGATGAGTCATTTGCATAAAGATCATGCAGGTGGCATCAGCAAGGAAGATGCTGTGCTTCAACAACGTTTTATCAGTTTCCCTAATGCTACATATGTTGTAAATAAACAGGAACTTGAAATTGCTGTAAGCAAATTATCGAAGTCATATACAATTGATGATGTAAGTCTCTTGCCCGATCTTGATCGTTTGCAGCTTGTTGAAAGTTCAGGAGTGATTGATGATTACATTCATTACGAATGGACGGGCGGCCACAGCCCATGGCACCAGGCATTCTGGATAAAAGAAAATAATGAAACAGTTTTCTTTGGTGGCGATGTTGCTCCGCAGTTGTTCCAGATGAAAACAAAGTTTGTAACGAAGTATGATTTTGATGGCAAGCTTGCAGCAGATCTGCGTGTAAAATGGTGGGCGCAGGGACAAAAAGAAAACTGGAAATTTTTATTCTATCATGATCTTAAGACACCTGTCTATAGTTTTTAAGAAGCTTGTTGCGCAAATTTTTGCGCAACAAGCAACATATATTTATTTCTGTAAAGTCATATAAAGTTGACTTGTTTGGGTTGAAATATCATTCGCCATTAAGTCCCGAACCAATCTTCTTCAAAATTTAGTGAATCGCTGAAATGCAGTGCTGTAGCGGGTTTCAGGCAAAAAAATAGGCCAACCCTGAAAAGAGTCGGCCGTTGCTAACCTATGAAAAACACCTATTCGCAAATTTATAACATAAGAAATTAAAAATCCAAATTAATTTCTTTTTTGACGTTGCAACATTGGCTTGTTTGGGCGGTTCTTTAACTGATTTAAAAGAACACCACGAAACTCGCGTTCTGCCTGGAAAAATTTATTCATTCTAGGCTGTCCTATCACACCAACGAAGCGGTCACGATATTTTTTTCTTACATCAATTACCTTCTGTTCATCATCTACAACATCTTTATTAGGGTTGTTACGTTGTGCAATCATTACCTGGTTTACATCCCGTTTATATTCGTTGTAAATGGGCCAGAACCGTTGCGCTTCATTCTCAGTTAAATTAAGTTTACGGCTGATAAAAGCGATTTCAAGTGCTTTGATCTTTTCATGTTCTTTTGGGTCGGGTTGTTCCTGTGCATATACATAACCTGAAAGGCTGAATGCAAGGATCAACATCATGGTCATTATCTTTTTCATCATACTATCCTCCTCGGGTGTTTTTAATTTGTTTGTGTGTTAGTAGTGGTTGTTGTTTTTTCGAGTTCCTTCATAAACGATTCAAGAAACTCTTCATCCATATAATCTGTTTCTTCGGGCAATTTGTTATGATCAACAGATTCATTGATCTTCTCAACATCTTTTGTATCACTGTTCATTTGCAAATAACTCACAATAGCATCTTCACTTAAGCCAGCTAATTCATTATTAAATTGCTTTTGGTTTTTAATAGGTTCAACATGTGCAAGATCAAATGCTGTAGTGTCCCACGATTGCTTCATGAGCAAATTAATTCCAAAGGCAATCATCGTAAACACAACAGCAGCCGCTGCATAACGCATCAACAATTTGCGGCTGAACATAGAAACAACTTTTGTTTCTTCCTTCACCTGCGTGTTTACAGTTGCAGCAATTGAATCAAAATAACCGGCTGGCACTTCATATACATTCTGTTTGCTGATGCCAGCAAGCAAAGGCGACAACGAAGCCAATTCTTCAGTTGCTGTTTGCTGTGGCTGAGCTCTAATTTTATTGAGAATGCTGTCAGACAGCGTATCAAAATAACCGGCAGGAATATCCTGCGGCATTTGCTTACCCGCTATCTGCAATAAAGAGTTTTCTTCGTGCCCACCCGCAGCAATCCTTGCCATAATCACCGAGCTGAGAGTTTCGAAATAAACCTCGGGCACCTGGTAAGGCACCATGGGGTTGATTTGCGCCACCACAGCACTGATTTGCTCCAACTCATTCACTATGTCTTTATTCCTTGTCATTTTCTGTTACTATAGATGTTTATTGAGGCTCTTCGTTTAACGGTTGAGGATAAAATCTTCTATTTTTTTTACTGCATGGTGATAGCTGGCCTTCAAGGCGCCTTCACTGGTTTCCAGCACACGGCTCATTTCTTCGTAAGGCATTTCGTCGTAGTACCTGAGATTGAACACAGCTCTCTGTTTTTCAGGAAGTTGCTGGATGGCCAGTTGTAATTTCCACTCCAGCCTGTTGGCATCAAAATGCTTATCGGCTTTAATGGTATTGCTGAGTCCGGCCTCCACCTGATCCATCGAAACGGCGGTGCGTTTTTTCCGCTGCTCCAAAAAGGTTAAACTTTCATTGGTGGCAATGCGGTAAAGCCAGGTATAAAGCTGGGCATCTTCCCGGAAGTTTTCCAACCCGTTCCATACTTTGATGAACATGTTCTGCAATACATCGTTTGCATCTTCATGCTCAACCACCATGCGGCGGATATGCCAGTAAAGCTTTTCCTGGTATTTTTTGATGAGACGGGTATAGGCCCGCTCCTTTGTGGCAGGGTCATGGAACTGCAGCAGTAATTCCTTGTCGTCTGGTTGCGTCATGTTTGAATAGAGGTTTTCTGGTTTGGATCTTTCTATGAGAACATAAAAATAGAAAAAGCCATCGGTTAGATGGCTTTTGAAGTAAAAAGTTTAATGGCTGAAGAAATTCAAGTTTATTGAACGGACACATACTTTACAAAGCTTTTATCTTCCCTCTTTTCAATAAAAGCGATCATTGCTTTGTTTAAAGGGAGCGAAGTGATCACCGGATAGCTGGCGGCTAAAGTATCTTTTGTGAGAAATGTTTTGCCAACACTTGTTCCGTTTTCATTTCTAATTTGAGTGGCGATGCGTTTTACTGGTTTGTTGTTCATCTCAGCCGATTCATCCCATACCAGCATTAATTCGCCATTGGCAAGAGTAGTCATTTGCGGATGCGAACCATTGCTGCTTACACTGTCACCTGCTGAAAAATTTTCACCATTGTTTGATGAGGTAGTGTAATAACAACCTTTCTTGCCTGCACCGGTAAACCAGGCAAAGTGTAAACCCGTTTTGTTTTCCGTCATCGATGGTCCGGTGTGCGGACAACCCTTCAACACCCAATTATCATTGCTGATGCGAATTGGTTGCGTAAAGTTTTTACCATTGTCGGTTGAAACAATATGCATCATATCCCTGATGCTGTCGTTCACAATACCACGATAGATAGCATGAATGCCACCCTTGGCATCAATGAACAATTGTGTGCGGCAGCATTGGCAACAAAGTTGGCTGATGCGTTGCTCTTTTTGAAAACCATCAGCGCCTGCTGTTCGTGCAAAGTACAAGCCTGAACCTTCTTTGGTTGTCGACTTCCGGTTATCAAGCCAGATAATACCTGCTTCTCCATCGGGCAGTAAGGCCACATCGTAATATCGTTGATCAAAACTTGCTGTATCGCTTGTTAATTGTTTAGCGTCGCTCCAGGTTTTGCCTTCATCAAAGGACTGACTATAAAAAACCAAGCCGGAATATTTATTCTTCGGGTTTGGATTGGCAGCTCCCCACAGGGCAATTAATTCACCCGATGGTTTTGCAATGATCTTCGGTAAGTTTTCTGCATGAGGATGAATGTTGGTGCTTGTAGGAATGCTTACAGGCGAAGAAAAAGTTTTACCATCGGTTGATACTGCATAACAAAAGATCGAAGACGAATCGTTGATGCTGCGTACCCAACTCAACAATACATTGCCCTTGCTGTCTTTTGTGAGATATGGACATGAGCCGGGAATGGTATCGATGAGAACAGGTTCGGTTGTTGTAATGTTTAATTCACCATTATTGGTAGAACAGGATGCCAATACGATGATGCTTGCTAATAGAAAGAAAATGTATTTCATGTTTACCTGGTCTTTTTTGTTTGCGCAAAATCAAATGATATGCCCATGTTAATATGCCGTGGTTCTGCTAACTGGTAAGTGTAGCCGAAAGAACTTTTACTGGTGATGTAAGAATAATAGCGGTTGGTTACATTCATCAGGTTTGCCCAAAGTTCAAAATTTTTAATACGGTAACCGGCTCTTAGATGCAGTACATCATAGCCTTCGTATGTTGCTGTGTTTTTAGGATCAGCAAAATATTCACCTACATGTTGCCATTCCACTCCCACACGCAAACCTTTTACAAAAGAAGGTTTGTACCACAGCTCAGTATTCCAGATCCAGTTAGGTGCATTGTTCATTTGGTTGTTGTTGTAGCTGAGGCCTTTTTCGGTGTAGTTGATAAATGTGTGTTTGCTATACGCACCACTGAAACGAAGGGTAACATCTTTTACCGGGTTTGCATTGATGCCGAACTCAACGCCACGATGCTGTGTTTTACCGGCATTCTGATTAGCGAAAGAACCATCATCGAGTTTTACCGAAATAATTTCGTTGGTGCCAGCGAGATGGTAAACACTCACATCAGCGCTGAGTTTATTTTTCAGTAAAGAGACCCAGCCACCTGCTTCGTAATTATAAAAAATGGACGCATCAAGACGGGGTACTTTCACACCGGTGTACATTTCTGTTACCTGCGGCGGCACAAATCCTTCGCTGTAGTTGGCATAAATGCCGATGTTGCTATTAAAGTTATAAGTGAAACCAATTTTAGGGCTCATGCGACTGAATGCATTAACCGTGTCAGCCGATCCACTGAACGCAGATGGTGTTAAATTATTATTGAATTTGTATTGAAACAGATCGTAACGCAGCGAAGCAACAATGCGCAACTTCTCCAGCGGACTGAATTCGAAACTGGCGAAGGCTGCATAGTTGTTGAGCTTTGTTGCATAGTTAGTTAAAATACTGTCGCTGTTTTGATAGGTCACATATTTTTTTGAAACCGTATCTTTTTTTATGCGGATATAATTTGCATTGTAAGTTGATGGACTGAGATCGGCATTGACTCCGGCAATGATTACTGCTTTCTTCCAATTGAAGTTTTGTTTGTGCTGTGCAATAAATGAATAGCTGTTAAATCTGCTTTCATTTATTTCGCCATGTGCAAGATCTTTTTTGCCAACATATATAGCGCCAACTTTCCGGTAATCATCTTTCACACGATAAGCCGGATTTTGGCCAATGCTGTTCGCTCTAAATAAAATCGTAGCAGTTGTTTTGCTTTGTTCGTTCCACTTATGCGTTAAGGTTGAGTGATAACGAAACGCATTTACTTTACGATAAGTAAATGTTTGCAGGTTCTTAAATGTTTTGCTGGCAAACATTGCACTGTCAATACCACCCGACATATCGCTGAAATAATTGACCCATGTTACACTGTTACTCAAAAAGGTTTTATCAGAAAAGCGATAATCAATTCTTGCAGTTACAGTGCCTTTATGAAAATCGCTGTATTCGAGATAGCTGTTTTGTTTATCGGCATAGTAACCACTGAGAGCAAAACCCCATTTCCCTTTTTGAAAGGAAGTAATGAGATCGCTTCGTTTGTAACCAATGTTATTTCCCTGCAACGATAATTTCAACACAGGAACAGCAGTTGGTGCAATGCTGATAAAATTTACCACGCCACCAATTGCTTCGCTGCCGTATAACGATGAGGACGGGCCTTTGATCACTTCCATACTTTTTACCGAAGTCATATTTATTTCAAGCAGGGCATTATGATTGAACAAACCTGTTGTACGAACAGGAATACCATCTTCTAAATAGAGGAACAAACTTTTTGTTGTCATTGGTTGGCGAATGCTCATTTGGTGTTGTTCGTTACCAAGGTTCACCATGTTTACACCACTGACTTTGTTCAACACCTGGTCGAGTGTCACCGGTTTTGCATCTTGCAGTACACGATTGCTGAGTGTGCTGATAGCAACAGGTGCCAATGAACGTTTTACTGCTTCGCCTCTGTTGGCCGATACAACCACATCCTGCAGAAACGAAGCAGAAGGAGTGAGCGACACCAATAAATTACTAATTCCTGTTTTGAACGAACGATTGCTGTAGCCGATAGATGTTACTGCCAGTTCATTGCAATTGCTCTTGCAGTGCATGGTGAATTCACCTGCAGCATTGCTGATGCAACTACAATTACAATTAATAGTCGTGCAATGAATAGTTGCTCCCTGAACAGGTTCTTTACTCAGGCTGTCGATCAGTTTGCCCTTGATGGTGCTTTGCGCAGATAGTTGGTGAGCAGTGAGTGCAAATAGCAGCACTACACTTACCCGGTATAGCCAATACATAATAGGTAGTTCATTTAAACTTGATGCAAATAACTCATCCGTATGAATACACGAAAGAAGAACAGGGATGGGTTGCTTAAAAAACAGAATGGATTGAACTAAACCAAAGAAGGGGGATGGAAAATGCTTAAGGCGATAGATAAAGGCTTGCCGCTACTAAAGGCAAATCCTCTGTAACTATCGTCATTAATATGGGGTATACTAAGAAGACTTATGGAGGAAGATGAAGTAAAGGTTTCGCCTTTCTGTTCGGCTTTCATGCCCGGAGCAGGAGCTTGTTTTTGTTCTTCCTGTTGTAATTTTTTCATCATCTGGCATTTGCCTTTGCAACCTGATGCTGGTTTGGTTTTATTCTCACAGTTTCTTGCATACATAGCCGTGTTCAGGTAATAACTTCCAACAATAAGATTTTGTTGAAATGTTTGCACGGCAAATGCAAGAAGGAATAATATGGATAAAATCTGGCGAAACATTTAATGCAGCAAATATCGATGGGGAACATGTGAGACAACATGATTAAAGTCATATTTATTTGTGACAAGTAAATGCCTTCAAATGCGAAAGAAACTAACTTAGTGTAATCGTATAAAAATATGCATATGAAAAAATCAATCGCATTCGTCGTCTTTCTGGCTTTTGCTCTTACTAGTTTTTCACAAAACAAGATGACACCTGAACTGCTTTGGAGTCTTGGACGGGTGTCGGGTCTTGGACTTTCAAAAGATAAGCAATGGATCGTTTACAGTGTAAGTACGCCCGACATCAATGAAAATAAAAGCAAACGAAAAATATTTGCTATTCCAAAAAATGGAGGCGAACCAACTGTCATTGGCAACCCCGATAGTTTACTCATTAGCGATCGCATATCACCCGATGGTAAATACATTATCAGCGCCAATGACGTAAAACTGAAAAAGATTGATGGAAAAGACCTGTATCCGGAATTCTCGAAATCTAATGTGCAGGTATATGATCAACTTAATTACCGCCATTGGGATACATGGGAAGATGGTGCTTTTTCGCATGTATTTGTAGCGCCGTTAAAAGATGGAAAAGCAGGCGAAGCAAAAGATATTATGCCAGGCGAATTGTTTGATGCTCCGCAAAAACCTTATGGTGGCGATGAAGATTTTATCTGGAGCCCCGATAGTAAACGCATTATTTATGTGGCAAAAAAGAAATTCGGTACTGCTTACGCTGTAAGCACCAACACCGATCTTTATGAATACAATGTTGAAACCGGCCAAACAAAAAATCTTACTGAAGGAATGATGGGTTATGATATTAACCCTGCATTCAATCAAAAAGGTGAACTGGCATGGTTAAGTATGAAACGTGATGGTTTTGAATCGGACAAACAGGATATCATTGTCAGCAATGGTACAAGTAAAGTAAATCTAACGGCATCAAGAGATATTATACATGTAGAAGGGTTTAAATGGAGCGAAGACAATAAAACCATTTTCTTTTGGGCTCCTGTAAACGGCACATTGCAATTGTTTGAAGTGAACTACCCGGGCCTGACAAAAATTGCACCTGTAGTAAAACAAATCACCAAAGGCGATTTTGATGTTACAAGTATTGTAGCACAAGTAGGTAATACGTTGATTGTTTCACGTAACGATATGAATCATGCTGCAGAATTGTATAGTGTAAACATAGCCAATGGCGAAATGAAACAACTTACGCACGTGAATGATGCTGTTTATGCAAGCCTTGGAATGAGTAAAACAGAACGACGTTTTGTAAAAACAACTGATGGAAAAGATATGTTGGTTTGGGTGATCTATCCGCCAGATTTTGATCCAAATAAAAAGTATCCAACATTACTTTATTGCCAGGGTGGACCCCAATCACCTCTCACACAATTCTATTCTTACCGCTGGAATTTTCAACTGATGGCGGCGAATGGATATATAGTTGTTGCACCCAATCGCAGAGGTATGCCTGGGCATGGTACAAAATGGAATGAAGATATCAGCAAAGATCATGGTGGACAAGCGATGCGTGATTATCTATCAGCGATTGATAACGTAAGCAAAGAAAAATTCGTTGATAAATCACGGTTAGGTTGTGTCGGCGCCAGCTATGGTGGTTATTCAGTATTCATGTTAGCAGGCATGCACAACAACCGGTTCAAATCATTTATTTCTCATGATGGCATCTTTGATTTCCGCAGCATGTATGGTACAACTGAAGAATTGTGGTTTGTTGATTGGGATTATGGCGGTGCTTATTGGGATACAAAAAATGCAGCTGCACAAAAATCGTATCAGCAATTCTCGCCTTCAAACTTTGTAAGCAAATGGAATACACCCATGCTTATTTTCCAGGGTGGTAAAGATTATCGTGTACCAACCGATCAGGCATTGCAGGCTTTCCAGGCATTGCAGTTAAAAGGAATTAAAAGCCGGTTGGTTTATTTGCCCGATGAAAACCATTGGGTGTTAAGTGCACAAAATGCGCAGGTGTGGCAGCGTGAATTTTTTAGATGGTTAAAAGAAACCTTGTAAATAAAAATGGCTCGTGTTTCACGAGCCATTTTTATTTATAGCAAATTCGGAAAGCTGGAAGTGATTATTAAATAAATCCTGCAAATAATTATTTGCAAAGCATCTGTTCACACATGCAACGTTACACTGGTTTTATTGTACCTGTTTTTATATTCCAAAGGCGACAAACCTGTAATTTTCCTAAACACTTCACGAAAAGCTTTTACATCGGAATAACCCACTGCATACATCACTTCACTGATAGTTTTGCCGGTAGTTTCAAAAGCTTTTTTAGCAGCTTCGGTTTTTACTCTTTGTGCATATTCAATTGGTGTGTTGCCGGTGGCTTTTATAAATCGCCTGTCGAAGTTTCTTCTGCCAACGGCAAATTTTGAAGAGAGCGATTCAATAGAAATTTTTTCATCGAGTTTGCTTTCAATATACAGTTGCGCTTTTTTTATAACATCATCGTCATGCGATTTTTGTGCGGTGAAAATGGTAAACGGAGATTGGCTCTGCCTGTCCATTTCAATCTGAAAAACTTTTGCGCAATAGATCGCTGTTTCCCTGTCGTAATATTTTTCGATTAGATAAATGATAAGATGAAGAAAAGAATAAGCACCACCGCTTGTGTAAATACCATCCTCATCAGTGATCAGTTTGTCAATTTTCAAATTCACTTCGGGAAAAAGCCCCCTGAATTTATCAGCAACTGCCCAATTGGTAGAGCAGGTTCGTTCATTCAGCAAGCCCGAAGCTGCAAGCAGGAAAGCTCCGGTGCAGATGCTGGCCACTTCAGCACCCTGTTTATATTGTTTTGCAATCCAGTCGATCAGCAATTCATTTTCTTTCACCGCCTGTTGGTAATTATGATTGAGTGATGGAATGATGATGAGATCAGTTTTCCTGATTGCTGATATATAAGTATGAGGCCGCACAGAAAATAGCCCATCATAATAATCCACTTTTTTCGAAAGACCTGCCAGTTCTATTTTAAATAATTCTTTTTTGCCTGATGCTTTACGATAAGCATTGGCTCGTGTAAATATTTTATAGCTGCCCACTATGCTGCTGATATTATTGCCTTCACCATCGGGCACTACGATTGTAAGATGTTTCATGCCAAACTTTTTTTAAAGGTAGAAATTAGCGATGTCCAAATCAACCCATCGAAAAGTCTATTTTACACCCTTTGAAACCGGAAGCAGGATAGTATGTTTACAGGAGGAAATCCTATTAACTTGTTTGTCTCTTAGTAAAAAAATGAACCAATGGTAAACATTATTCATCGCATCGGCATTCGTGCATCAGCAGAAAAAGTATATAAAGCATTTGCAACAATTGAAGGTCTTTCTAATTGGTGGACGGATGAAACAACAGGCGATGAAAAAATTGGCGGAAAAATCAAATTCACCTTCCGAACAGTAACCTGCGACATTAAAGGGGAAATGCAGATGGAGGTGAAAGAGATGAAACCATCACAGCGGGTGAGTTGGCAATGTATTGAAGGGCCAGGTGAATGGATTGGAACAGAAATTACATTCGATCTGTCGCAGCAGGATGACCAAACCATACTCTTGTTCGGACATCGTAACTGGCGTGAAGCAGTCGAGTTTACAGCTCATTGCAGCATGAAGTGGGCCGTGTTTCTCTTAAGTCTGCGTGAATATATTGAAACAGGAAAGGGAAAACCTTCACCTCATGATTTAAAAATCGATAACTGGAATTAAAGGGCTGTTTCTCATTTTCAATAAATGTTCAATGCAAACACAAAGTTTCACTACTTGTTTTTTGGTTGATCAATCGCCAGAAGAAGTATTCAATTCCATTAACAATGTTCGGGGATGGTGGTCAGGAGAAATTGAAGGTGATACCGGTAAGGCCGGTGCTGAATTTACTTACACTGTTCCCGGCATCCATTTTTCAAAACAAAGAATAACTGAATTTATTCCCGGCAAAAAAGTAGTGTGGTATGTGGAGAATGCCTCATTAAGTTTTGTGAACAATAAACAGGAATGGACAGGCACCAATATATGTTTTGACATTGCAATAAAAGATGACAAAACTGAACTGCTCTTCACACATGTAGGCCTTGCGCCAAAACTTGAATGTTATAACGACTGCTCTAATGCATGGAGTTTACTCATTAACGGCAATTTAAAAAACCTGGTAACAACTGGAGAGAACCAACCCAGCCCGTGGTAAAATAGGTTCACTTATTTCACTCTTTATAAGTAAATACAAAACCCCGCCTTACGGTCGGGGTTTATTATAATAAGCAAGTAGTTCGCTTTATTTTCTGCTGATCACTTTTTCTGCTGCAGCTGCAATGTCTGCAACATCTAATCCATACTTCTTCAACAGATCAACCGGCTTTCCGCTTTCACCGAATGTGTCTTGTGTACCCACCATTTCAATAGGAATAGGGAAGTTCTTTGCAGCAACTTGTGCAATGCTATCACCTAAACCGCCAAGTACATTATGCTCTTCGGCAGTAACCGCACATTTTGTTTTTTTGATAGAAGCCAATACAGCTTCTTCATCCAAAGGTTTAATGGTGTGAATGTTGATCACTTCAACCGAAATGCCTTTTTCCTGTAACTGTAAACCCGCTTGTATTGCATACCATACCATGTGGCCACATGCAAAAATGGTAACATCAGTACCATCGCTGAACTTTTGTGCTTTACCAATTACAAATTCATCTTCAGGTTTGGTAAAGATGGGCCATACCGGGCGACCGAAACGCAGGTACAATGGTCCTTCATATTCGGCAGCAGCCATGGTTGCCTGCTTGGTTTGGTTATAATCGCAGGGAACAATTACCGTCATACCCGGCAACATTTTCATCATACCAATATCTTCCAGGATCTGGTGAGTTGCACCGTCTTCACCCAGTGTTAAACCGGCATGTGAGGCACAGATCTTTACATTCTTATTACTGTAAGCAACTGACTGACGGATCTGATCATACACACGACCCGTGCTGAAATTTGCAAACGTTGTGGTGAACGGAATTTTTCCGCCGATAGTTAAACCGGCAGCAATACCGATCATGTTTGCTTCTGCAATACCCACCTGCACAAAACGTTCAGGAAATTCTTTGATAAATGCCTGGAGTTTCATTGAGCCGGCCAGGTCGGCGGTTAATGCTACTACGTTTTCGTTCTTGCGTGCTGCTTCTAAAATACCATCGCCAAAACCGCTACGGGTATCTTTATTGCCGCTTACCTGGATATCCTGTAATGCCATTTGCAGAAGTTTAAAAAGACGTTTGTTATGTTTTATATGAGCAGTCGGAGCAGGACCCCGGCTTCAATTTCGCTGCAAAGAAAAGGGAAAGTTTTGAGTTGAACAGAAACAAAAAATCGCAGAACGAACGTGTGTCGGTCTGCGATTTTTGTTGCAGCAACAAACTGTATTTATTGCATTAATTCAGGATGCTGTTTTGGCTGCCGTAGAGGCTTTCATCCTGTTTTACTTTCAATTCCCAGTCCCACGCTGTTTTCATCATTTGATCAAGATCATATTGTGGCTCCCAGCCAAGCAATTTTGTTGCTTTTTCTTTGTTGGCATAAGTGGCAATCACATCGCCCACACGGCGTGGCCCTATCTTATAATTTAATTTTTGACCGCTTACTTTTTCAAACGTATTGATGGCTTCCAGTACCGTTACACCATTGCCTGTTCCGAGGTTAAAAACTTCGCAACGTGAAAGATTTCTTTTTTCAACGAGGTAATCAATGGCAAGCGTATGTGCATGAGCTAAATCGCTTACATGAATGAAATCACGAACGCAGGAACCATCTCTTGTTGGGTAATCGTTGCCAAACACCGTCATTTGTGGAAGTTTGCCAACAGCAGTTTGAGTAATGGCGGGCACAAGGTTCTGAGGTTTGCCTAAAGGCAATTCGCCAATAAGATTACTTGGATGTGCACCTACGGGATTAAAGTAGCGTAACAATATCGCATTGGTTGAAAAACTCTTAACCGATTCACTAACGATCTGTTCACCCATTTGCTTTGTATAGCCATAAGGACTTTCAGCAGGCTTGGGTGGCGTTTCTTCTGTTACAGGAACTGTATCAGGGTTACCGTACACCGTGCAGGAAGAAGAGAATACAAAATTTGGAATCTGGAATTCCTGTACGCATTTCAACAGGTTCATCAGTGAAACAAGATTGTTCTCAAAATACATCAAGGGCCTTTCTACACTTTCACCAACTGCTTTGTAAGCAGCGAAGTGGATGACGCCTTCAATATTGGGGTTCTCCTGCAACACAGCATAGGTTTCATCGTAGTTACAGAGGTCAACTTTATAATTCTTGATTTTCTTTCCCAGAATTTTTTCAGCACCTTCCAGCAACTTGGTGTTGGAGCGTGAATTGTTGTCGACACAAACAACATCATAACCATTTTCCACAAGGTCAACAATGGTATGGGCACCTATGTAGCCGCATCCGCCTGTAACTAAGATCTTTTTCATAATAATATATCGCTGTGTTGTTTTATTGTTTGATGAGATTCATGATGTACTGTCCGTAACCACTCTTCAATAAAGGTTGAGCCAGTTCCTGTAATTGCTCTGTGGAAATAAACCCTTTGCGCCACGCTATTTCCTCGATACAGGCGATCTTAATGCCCTGCCTTTGTTCTATCACCTGCACAAATTGCGATGCCTGCATTAATGAGTCAAAGGTACCGGTATCTAACCATGCAGTTCCACGGTCGAGTATGGATACTTTTAACTTTCCTCTTTTCAGGTATTCTTTATTTACATCTGTTATTTCGTATTCACCACGTGGGCTCGGCTGTAATTCTTTTGCAATTTTCACCACTTCATTATCGTAGAAATATAATCCTGGAACAGCGTAATTGCTTTTTGGGTTCGATGGTTTTTCTTCAATGCTGAGCGCCGTCATGTTCTCATCAAAATCAACCACACCATAACGTTCCGGATCACTTACATGATAAGCGTAAATAATACCTCCATCGGGTTTGGTGTTGTTGGCAAGTAATTTACCAAGACCAGCACCATAAAAAATATTATCACCCAATACCAGCGCTACATCATCGTTGCCAATAAATTCTTCTCCAATGACAAATGCCTGAGCTAACCCGTTAGGTACAGCTTGCTCTGCATAAGTAAAACTAACGCCTAATCCTTTACCATCGCCGAGCAAACGTTTGAAATTGGGCAGATCCTGTGGAGTGGAAATGATTAAGATTTCACGAATGCCTGCCATCATTAGAACCGAAAGCGGATAATAGATCATGGGCTTATCGTAAATAGGCATGATCTGTTTACTGATAGCAAAGGTGATGGGGTGTAATCTTGTTCCGGAACCGCCGGCAAGAATAATTCCTTTCATACGCTTATTTTATTGAGCCGCAAAGATGCAACTACCAGCCATAAATAAAAAATCCAACCTTAGGGGGTTGGATTGTCAAAATTTATTTTGAAGGAGCTTAATTAAAACCCGGGATAAAGAAATGGAATGCGGCATACACTAATGCAGCCACCAATGCACTAACAGGAATGGTTAAGATCCATGCCCATAAGAGGTTAATGGTAACACCCCAACGTACAGCGCTCAAACGTTTTGTTGCGCCCACACCCACAATCGAACCAGTAATGGTATGAGTAGTACTTACAGGCGCACCTAAGTTAGCAGCAGTAAACAACGTAATGGCACCAGCAGTCTCTGCTACCACACCTTCCAGCGGTGTTACTTTGGTGATTTTGGTACCCATTGTTTTAATGATCTTCCAACCGCCACTCATCGTACCTAAGGCAATTGCTGAATAACAGGCAATAGGAATCCAGTTTGGCATTTCACCTAAGGTATAAGAATTGGGATCGTAAGCAATCAACGCTGCCATAATAATACCCATTACTTTTTGTGCATCATTACCACCATGTCCAATACTGAAGATGGCCGATGAAACAAGCTGCAATTTTTTGTACATATTACCTGTGCGGTAAGCTGTTTCGCCACGGAGGTGATTATAAATATAGGTGCCTACGAAAATTACCCCAAGTGCAAGCAAAGCCCAGCGTTCAAATTCTTTTTTAAATGGAATAAACAGAACGGCTCCTCCAACAACAGCCACAATGATCCCGATCTTAAGCCAGAAATTGCGCTGTACTGTAACCAAAGCGATAAAGATCGAGATCACCATACCAATGATGGGTGCCAGGATAATAAAAATGAGCGTTTTATAAATACTCGTTGGATCAATACTTTCAAAACCTGCGTGCGCAATAGCAGCACCTGCAAAACCACCGATCAATGTGTGTGAAGAGGATGAGGGAATACCATACCACCAGGTGAGCAGGTTCCAGAAAATGGCCGCCACCAATCCTGAAAGTACAAGCGGCATGGTGATGAATTCTTTATGTACTGTTTTAGCAATAGTATTTGCTACTGCATGATCAGTAAAGATAAAGAAGGCAATAAAGTTGAAGAACGCCGCCCAAATTACTGCCTGGAAAGGCGTTAGCACTTTGGTAGAAACAATAGTGGCAATGGAGTTTGCGGCATCATGAAACCCATTGATATAATCAAAGATGAGTGCCAGTGCTATAATGATTACAAGTAAAGTCATAAATACAATTTGATAATTAGTTGATTTGAAAATTTGAAAATGAAACCTCCACTTTCAAATTGATACATTTTCAAATTGATTTATGCGTATTTAACAATGATGGATTCAATAACATTCGCTGCATCTTCGCACTTATCGGTTGCAATTTCCATCGCCTGGTAAATTTCTCTTTTCTTGATCACTTCTTTCGCATCGTTCTCTGTTGCAAACAGGCGTTCAATGCTGTAATCAAAGATATCATCGGCCTGGTTTTCGATGCTGTTTACACGCACAAGTGCATCGGTGATCTGGCGCATATTCTTCATATCTTTTAAACCGGTAACTGCTGTGCGGATATTTTCACAACCCTGCATAATAAGATCAGCCATTTTGGTGAAACTTTCATGCTGCGGATCTACACGATAGAAATTGATCTTTTTTGCAGAAGCAAAAATATAATCGGCCACATCATCCATAGCAGATGCAAGGTAGTGGATATCTTCCCTGTCGAAAGGAGTGATAAAGTTGCGGCTTAATTCAGTAAATATTTTATGGGTGAGATCATCGTTCTTGTGTTCAAGGTCTTCGATCTGGCGAAGGATCTCTGCTCTTTTTTCAAACTCACGCTCATTCACCATCTTTTTCAGTAAGGTGGCCATTTCCAACGAGGTAACAGAAACTTCTTCAAACAACTGGTAAAAAATGCGGTCCTTGGGTAAGAAGAACTTCATGAAAGAATTAATAACTGACATAGCGGTTTTTAAATTTCGGCAAAGGTACTTTTTTGAACTTTTTACCAATCTCAATAGGGTTTGATAATAATTTCTTAACACAGGGCTAATGATTTCTTAACACAGGTGGGAAAGGGGTATGGTACCTTTGCAGCGCTTAAGGAAAAAACATGAACAAACTCTTTGTAAGGGGGCTTTTGCTCCTTTGTATACTATTGCCCGTTGCCGGCAAATCACAGTTTTTGATGGATATGATCGATACCACCACCGAAGCCGGTAAGGGAATGCTCGGTATTTACAAGAAGTTTGATCATTTACGCCTCTCCGGTTATATCCAACCGCAGTTTCAACTTGCTGAAAGTAAGGGAATAAAGAATTTTGAAGGAACTGATTTCGCCCCTAATGTAAACAACCGTTTTATGTTGCGCCGCAGCCGGGTGCGTATTGATTATGCTCATTTTGGAAAGGGCACAAAACCAGGCGTTCAAATCGTTTTCCAGTTTGATGTGAATGAACGAGGCTTTACCATACGTGATGTGTGGGGACGTGTATTCGAAAATAATTACCAGCTATTTGCTTTTACCACGGGTATGTTTGCCCGCCCTATCGGTTATGAAGTGAACATGAGCAGCAGCGACCGTGAAACGCCGGAACGTGGACGTATGAGTCAAACGCTCATGAAAAGTGAACGTGATCTTGGAGGAATGATCACGTTTGAACCAAGAAAAAAGGATGCTAAACTCCGGTATTTAAAAATGGACCTCGGTTATTTTAATGGCCAGGGTATTAATGCCACCGGTGATTTTGATAACAGTAAAGACCTGATCGGACGAATTGCTTTGAAGCCATATACCGCAGGCAAGAAACTTACTTTATCAGCCGGCGTTTCGGCATTGCACGGAGGCCTGTTACAGAACACGAAATACAAATACAGCACAGCCGAAAATGCAGGTATTACAAAACTTGTTGTTGATTCTTCTCTTACAAACGCCGGCGCCGTGTCACCACGCAAATATTACGGAGCCGATGCACAGTTGAAAATCCGTAACCGCAAAGGTTTTACAGAATTCAGGGGCGAATTTCTTGCAGGTACACAAACAGGTACTGCCAACAGCAGTGAAACACCTACTGCTCTGGTTGCAGGTAACGATGGGTTTCACATTCGTCAATTCAATGGTGCTTATTTTTATTTCTTACAACACCTTTTTTCTACACAGCATCAATTGGTGTTGAAATATGATTGGTACGATCCAAATACGAAAGTAAAAGGAATGCAAATTGGTGCAACAGGTGCAAATTTATCTGCGGCCAACATAAAATATTCTACGTTAAATATCGGCTACGTTAATTATCTCACTGAAAATGTAAAGCTGTTGCTTTACTATGCTATTGTGAAGAATGAAAAAACACAATTAGCAGGTTACACCCAGGATCTAAAAGACAACGTGCTTACCTGTCGGTTACAGTTTCGTTTCTAATTCCGTTAACATTGACTTAATGTGCAGGTAATGTTTCCTTAACACGTCCTTTACTTTGCGATAACATTACAAAGGTTCCTTTGCGGCATCAAATAGAGATTATGCAAAGGAATAACTTGAGGAAACTAACTACCCTGTTCGCATTATTAATTACCTGCTTTACATTATCAGCCCAAACCATTCGTTTAAACGGCCGTGTGCTTAACCAAAAGAATGAACCTATTGGGGGAGCGTCGATTTCAGTATCTGAGATCAGTCGCTCTTTTGCAGCTGATATTGAAGGACGATTTGTTGTTGCTTTAGAAGCTGGAAAAAAATATACTATCACTGTTACTGCTGTTGGTTATCAAACCAAAGCTGTAGATGAAGTAGAAGTAAAAGCAAATACAGCAGAAGCTGATAATACGATTTCCATTTTGTTGAATGTTGCTGCAAAAGAAGGAACAGAGATTGTCATCCGCAGTACAGCACGCAGAGAAAATACCTCAGGCTTATTAAGCTTCCAACGTAACAACACATCTTTATCAAGTGGCTTGTCTGCCGATTTCATCCGTCGTACACCCGATAAAAATACCGGTGAAGTGTTGAAGCGTGTAAGTGGCGCTTCAATCCAGGATAATAAGTTTGTGATCGTTCGTGGTTTGAGTGATCGTTATAACCAGGCACTCATCAACGGTGCACAGTTACCATCATCTGAACCTGATAAAAAAGCTTTTTCGTTTGATGTGATCCCTTCTCAACTGATCGATAACATTGTTATAAATAAAACAGCTACTCCTGATCTTACGGGTGAGTTTGCAGGTGGATTGGTGCAAATTCAAACGAAAGACGTTCCAACAAAAAATATATTGAGTATTGGCGTTAACCTTGGGTATAATACACAATCGACATTTAAAGATTTTGTGACCAATCAACGTGAAACCAGCGACTGGTTTGGTTTTGATAATGGTCGCAGAGATATGCCAGAAGGCTTTCAAGCACGTACACAATATTTAAAAAGCAGCCCTGAATCAAAAGCCGCACAATCAAAACTCTTTCGCTCTGATGTGTTCAACGAACGTAAGATCACCGCAGCACCTATTCAAAGTTATAATCTTACATATGGCAAGGGGTATAAATTAAAGAATGGTAATTCGTTTGGGTTTATTGGTGGACTTACTTACCGTAATGCTCAAAATATTTACGATGTTAACCGTAACATCAATGATTTTTCAGGATCAGTTGAACGTTCTATCTCAGATCATCAGAATCGGTTTTCTACCAGCGTCGGTGCAGTAGCAAACATTGCGTTTACTACACGTAAATTAAAAATTGCTTTCAAAAACCTCTATAACCAGTTGTACGATGACAACTATTATGCACGTAGCGGAAGAAATTTATTAGACGGTCAGGATATTAGTTTTCGTAGCAGTTATCTCAACCAACGTTCATTGCTTTCTTCACAACTTGAAGCCGAACAACAATTATCAAAATCTGGCATTAAACTTAAATTGAACGGAAATTTCTCTTACAATTCTAAATCACAACCCGACCTCCGCACCGTTTCATATCAACGTAACACAAATACAAATAATCCGTTCACTTTAATTACCGATGAAACCGGTCGTTTCTTTAGTGATCTGAAAGATTTCGCTTATGGAGGTAATGGCGGATTAACAGTTCCGTTCACTATGGCCGGCGAAAAGCAAACTTTTAAAGCCGGGGGAGGTACGTTGATCCGCCTTCGTGATTTTAAATCAAGAAACTTCCGTTATCGTTTAGAAGATAATTCAAATAGCAACTTGCTTACATTACCTCTTGGCGAAGTATTTAACGAGCAATATATAGGCGGTGGCAAATTCATTTATACGGAAGAAACTCAAAACGAAGACAAATATTTTGGTGTAAGCATTGTGAACAACGGCTACGCTATGTTCGACAACAGATTCTCTGATAAACTTCGTTTGGTATGGGGCTTACGTGTAGAAAATTTCCAGCAGTTTTTAACTACAGTTCGTTCTGATCTTCAACGTGTGGTTATCAATACAAGCAAATGGGATTATCTGCCTTCATTGAACCTGAGCTATAGCTTAAAAGATAAGCATCAGATACGTTTAGCAGGTTATCGCACAGTTGCCCGTCCTGAGTTCAGGGAAATTGCCCCATTCTCGTTTTATGATTATGAACAAAACTATGCTGTAAGTGGTGATACTACCTTACGCAGAAGTGATATCTGGAATGCAGATGTGCGTTACGAATGGTATCCAAAAGCAAGTGAAGGAGTATCTGTTGCAGTATTCTATAAAAAGTTTAACGATCCGATTGAATTGCGTGCATTGGCAGCAGGAAGCGTTCGCCGTTACCAGTTTCAGAATGCGGGTGAAGCAAATACTTACGGATTTGAAATTGAGGTGCGTAAAGGCTTAGGCTTTATTGCTCCAAAGCTTGATGTGTTTAACATCTTTACAAACGTTACTATTCTGAAATCTTCTGTAAGTCTTGGAGGTGTATCAGCTGGCGGTCAACAACAGTCATTCAACAGGCCATTGCAAGGACAGTCACCTTACCTGGTAAATGTTGGATTACAATACAACGATAAGAATGGAAAGGTCAATGCTTCACTGTTGTATAACAGAATAGGACAACGTCTTTCATTAGCAGGCGGTAAGGATCAATTGATCTATGATATTTACGAACGCCCAAGAGACCTTGTTGATTTGCAGGTTTCAATGAAAGTGATAAAAAATAAAGGCGAGGTTCGTTTTACTGCTTCTGATATTTTCAATCAGCCATTTTACTTCTACGAAAATGTTGATGCAAAAAACAAGTTTACGAGTGGTGCCGACAGATTGTGGAATAGCTATACTCCCGGTACAACTTTCAGCATTGGTTTTACATATGATCTGACTAAATAAAAATAAAAATTCACAAAGAACACATAGTATGAAAAAGTTAGTACTTGCAGCAATTACAGCCTTAACATTTACAGCATGTATTAAGGTTGATTTTAACGAAACAGTTGGTGAAACAGGTGGCACAGATACGACAGCAATACCAACAACACTTAGTGGCCGTATTGATCGCAACCTCACTTTGCCCAAAGGTAAATACACATTAACTGGTTTTGTGTATGTAGGCAAAGGCGCAACATTGGAGTTTGCAGCTGGTTCGGTTATTGTTGCCGATGCGTCTGTAAAAACTGCTCTTATTGTTGAACAGGGTGGCAAACTGGTTGCTGATGGTACAGCTAATAGCCCAATTGTATTTACAAGTAATAAAGCAGCCGGTTCACGTGGTAATGCTGACTGGGGTGGTATTTCTATGTGCGGTTATGCGCCAACAAATCGTCCGCTGGTGCCTGCACCAATAACTGAAGGAGGTAGCAACCGTCCTTATGGCGGAACCGATGCAGGTGATAACAGCGGTATTCTCCGTTATGTACGTATTGAATTTGCAGGTATTACTGCAGAAAACAATAGTGAGTTAAACGGTCTTTCGCTGTATGGTGTAGGTGCCGGTACAATTATTGAAAACGTTCAGGCTGCATTTTGTGGCGATGATGGTTTTGAATTTTTTGGTGGTACCGTAAACTGTAAGAACCTGATCTCTTATGCAAGCGGTGATGATGATTTCGATTTTGATTTCGGGTATAATGGCCAGATACAGTATGCTGTTTCACTGCGTGATAAATTTTATGATGATGATGATGCTAACCAGATCGAGTGCGATAACGATGCAAGCGGTACTTCTGCTCTTCCTTATACCCGTCCGGTTTTAAGCAACTTTACTTTAATTGGTGTATACGATACAACAGGATTGCCTTCAGGAACAAGACACCGTTTTGGTAACAGATGGCGTCGTGCTGCCCGTTTCGAATTCCGCAACTCACTAATTCTTGGCAGTTATGGAAACGGTGTTGCATTGGATGGTGATGCAACGATCAACGGTTTTGTAAATGGCGAAAGCATTTTTAGAAATAACCTTGTTCATTCCTACAACAAATTCCTTTCTTCTCCATTTGCTGATGCTACAGCAACATTTGCAACAAGCAACCCGACGTTATTGACCAATGCAGCTTTACTCACTTTGATGACAAATGCTACAAATAACAATACAGTATTGGCCGACAGAAACGCAGCGATGTTAACTGCGCCTTTCAACTTTACTGCTCCTAACTTTCTTCCGGCAGCTGGTTCACCTGCCCTTACGGGCGCTAACTATACTGGTATGAGTGCTTTCTTTACTACCGGTACTTTCCGTGGTGCATTTGGTGCAACAAACTGGATGCAAGGTTGGACGAGCTTTTCACAACAAACAAACGTATACTAAACATATTTTACTCAAGAGAGTAAAGAGTGATTTCCTTAAGCAAGTATCCTCTATTCAGCCTCCTGTTCTCAGGGGGCTTTTTTGTGATTAAGCTGTATGCCTTTAACTATTAGCTGCATGCAAAAATCATCTTACATAGTTGTATTGCTAAAAGCTAATGGCTCATAGCTGGCAGTTTTTCGAAATAACAATTCCTACATGCTTTGGTAACAGCCAGGTAAAACTGCAATTGCATTTTTACAACATCAATAAAGAACTTAACCGTTTAGCACAGTTTATAAATCGAGGGTTCATTTTCTCATGACTTGACTGGGAACTTCACCGTTCTGATTCTTCAGGACGGTCTTTTTTTTGCCACGAAGACAGAAAGGCACAAAAAAGCCCAAAGATGAAAACAGAAATAATGTTTGACGTACTCTTAACTCATAACATTTAACCCATAACGCTCTATTCATCTTCTTCTTCACGCCCCTGCAGTGTAAAGCCAAATGTAGTGCCCACATCAAGACGGCTGCGTACATGCATGGTTTGTCCGTGTGCTTCAATAATATGTTTGCAGATGGAAAGACCTAAACCGCTGCCACCTTCTTTGCGGCTGCGTGCAAGATCGGTACGGTAGAAGCGTTCGAAAATACGGGTGAGATGTTCTTCAGCAATACCAAAACCATCATCGCTTATTTCAATCAACACAAGATTGCCATGTGTTTTATAAGCACTGAAGGCAATGCCGCCGTTTTGTTTTCCATACTTAATGGCATTGTCAACAAGGTTAATGAGTACCATGCGTATCTTTTCTTTATCAGCATACACAATAATGGGTAACTCGCATCCTTTTTTGATGGATGTTTTAATATTCTTATCGGCCGCTTTAATAGAAAGGCTATCGAAGATCTCATCGATCAATTCCTGGATCACAAAATTTTCTTTGTACAATTCCTGTTCACCACTTTCCAGTTTTGAAATTTCATCAAGATCATCAACAAGGTTTACTAAACGATCGATGTTCTTTGATGTATTCAGCAAAAATTTCTTCGCCACTTCTTCTTTGTGCATGGCGCCGCTGAGCAACGTATCAACATAACCCTGCACAGCAAAAATGGGTGTCTTTAATTCATGACTAAGATTCTGCAAAAATTCTTTCCGGTATTGTTCATTCTGCTGAAGTGTCTCAATTTCTTCACGCTTTTGTGCGGCCCATTGCTCCACTTCTTCACTTACTTCCTGCAAGCTTTTTTCGGGTAATAATGATTTGTTGAAGAATTCTTCTCTTTTGGTGGCTTTCGTTTGCGAAATGAATTTGTAGATAAGCTTGATATGCCTGTAAATAAAGCGCTCGGTAAAATAACGAATGAGCAGGTAGCTGATGATGAATAACACAACAAAGCTCAGCAAAGCGATCCACCAACTGCGGATGAAAAAATAATTCGCTAAGCCAACCAGCAGTGAAATAGTAAATGCATTGATTGCAGCAACCTGCACAGGGTTTATCTGACGGGAATTGAGCATGCTGTTTGTTGTTTAAAAACAAACAAATGTAAACACGAATTAAGTTGTACCAAGTTCAAACTTATAACCTACACCTTTCACGGTAGTAATACAATCGATGTTCAGCTTCTGCCTGATCTTACGGATGTGTACATCAATGGTGCGGTCGCCAACAATTACATCGGCACCCCAAACCTGGTTTAATATTTCATGACGGAGAAACACACGACCTGGTTTTGAAGCCAGCAAGGCCAGCAATTCAAATTCTTTTTTTGCAAGAACAATATCCTGTCCGTTGTACTTCACAAGAAACTGTTCTTTATCGATCTGCAATTCGCCAACTTTAATAATTGTTTCATCGCCTTTACCTGTGCGGCGGAAGAGTGCATTCACACGGCTGATGAGAACTTTGGGGCTGATAGGTTTACTTACATAATCATCGGCACCCATTTCAAGGCCTTTGATATGATTTGTTTCATCATTCAATGCAGTAAGCATAATAATGCGAGTATCGGTAAAGTCAGGTTGAGATCTTAGTATCTGGCAAACCTCCATACCTGTTTTGCGTGGCATCATTACATCAAGAATAATAAGATCGGGGTGTTGTTGTTTGGCGGTATGCAGGGCATCGTCGCCATCTTTTGCTTTTACAACGGTGTAACCTTCAACTGTTAAATTGTATTCTAATATCTCGAGGATATCCGGCTCATCGTCGGCAATAAGAATTTTTTTTCCTTTGGGCTCCATGACTGTGCTGCAAATTTATACGCATGCTCCTATGTAAATTCCAAGGTAATATTATAAAATTGTTAACGAGTTTTAAGGGTTTGGGCATGTTTTTGTAAGAGTACATGGGCGGCCATACGCTGCTGAATGAAAAATTGCGGCTAATTTTGTACACGATGAGAAAATACACCCTCACAGCTTTACTTGCTTTTTCCGGTTTTGCGGCGTTTGCACAAAACAGGATCACGTTTGACACTTCGAAAATTGATATTCCGATGACCCGTGTGATATGGCATGAGAATATTGATAAAGAACAAAAACGTACCGACCGTGTTGACGGAAAGATCGATAATTTCCTGAAGCTTACTGGTAACGATGACCTTAATATCCAAATCACAGATGTGGTACTTCGTCGTGTGGATGAATTGCAACTGGATATTGAGCGCATGGATGGCGATAACAATTTTAAGATCGGTCAGCTTCGTTCGCTCCGTGAGTTGTTGCAGGCAATTGCAACCCGTGCAAAGGACAAAGAGATTGTTCCGCTCATTCCACAGTTATTTGCGAGTTACGAAGAATGTATGCGCAGGCAACAGTCCGGTGAAAGCCTGATGCCTGTTTTCAATAAATTGCCATACCAGGGTGCAGAAGCTTTATCCACCATTTTTGTTCAGGCAAAAGAATTGCCCGAGATCAAAAAAATGGTGTTCTTGAAAAAAGCCCGCATCGATCCTTCAAATATTTTATCAGGTATTGCACCTTTTGAGAACGAACCTTTTGCCGATAGTTTGATTGTATTAGCTGCAGATAAAATTCCGCTGGAAGTATACACTTATGCACAAGCAACAAAGACGGTTGCTGCAAGAATTATTCGTCGTAATACAAATCCAAAGGTGCAGACAATTGCCAAATTGAGTGGCATCATGAATGGTACATTGTATTTGCCGTTCCTCGATGAATTATTGAATAAGCGTTTGGAAATTGATGATATAAGAGCTGTTGTTGAAAATGAATTGGCTTATTACAAACTACTTGTAAGAACGCAGGTTAAATATTACAACCGTATTTCAATGGGCGATACGCCTGTGTTGGCACCGGTATTATTTCAGATGTTGGAACGAAAAGCTGCCGATGTGTTTGTGAATGTGATGAATGACCTGCACGATTCACCTGATGCGGTTCGTATGCGGGTTAGCGATCCTCTTAATTCTGAGGAGATTTATTACCTCATTGTTACAACAGAAGAAATTATTTACACCAGTACATACACGAAGTTGTACGATCGCATGATGACTCGCTTCCCGGGCAGAAGAAGTGATTCGTTGATGATGTCGGTTCATTTTGATCGTTTCAAGAAGTTTATAAAAATGGCGGCGAACTATAATCGCCTTGATGATTTCCTGAAATCGATGCCTGAAGACAGAAGTTCGAAGCTGATGTATGCATTCGTAAATGGATTACAGAAAACAAACTCATTGGAAGATGCAGTGGATGTGGCAGATAGTTATGGAAGCATCACCAATGTTGATCTGCAAAACTTTTTAAAGCAGCAGGTAAAGCAGAACTACGAAAAAAGTTTGCAGGACAAGGATAGAAAAGGAGAGGTGATCTATAATATTCTGCAGACATTGTTTAAGTCGGCATCAGACCCTTCGATGGACTTGTCTGCGATACTTGGTATTCCACCGGTTTATAAAGTTGATTATAACAGTATTGCAAATGACAGTGGCCGTGTGGTGCAACATGTATTCTTTTATGGCGATGAAGATGGTATAACTTCCTTTAGAAACTTCATGGGTATGTTCAATGGCAAACCTGAATGGAAAGTGGTGACTGGCAAAGAATGGGTAACCATCAACTCTACAAAAGGAAAGCCTTACACCATTTATGCAAATCTACCGCTCGATTACAAGCAAGATCTTGATGCAAAAGCACAGGAAGCCCTGCTCAATTATTTAACGAAGAATAACATCAACCCATCGATCGTAGTACATCGTGGACATAGTTATCATTTAAAATATACCATTCAGCAAATGTTGCCTTCATCAAGAATTGTGATGTTGGGTTCTTGCGGTGGTTACCAGAACCTGGCGAAAATTCTGAATGTAAATGAAGATGCGCATATCATTTCTACAAAGCAGGTGGGTAGTTACTCGGTAAACGAACCCATTCTTCGTGCATTGAATGAAGATATCCGCAATGGAAAAAATATTGAATGGATCCCTATCTGGCAACAGATTACAGCATCAGTGAAAAACGATCCCAAAGCAAGTGAACTGATGAAAGATTATGTGCCGCCACACAAAAACCTCGGCGCCATCTTTATTAAAGCATACCGCAAGGCAACCGGTGAAATGTAATGTTTGATGGGGCTATCGGCCGCAAAAACAGTTATCTTCCCGTTGCTTTGAGTCAACAACTAAATACCCAATCAACTTTTACAGCTAAGCAAATTGCAGCAGCAATTTACTTAGCTGTTGTTGTTTTCTTTACCTACGCTTCCATCTTTGCTTTCCGCAAACCATTTACAGTTGCAACTTTTGATGGGTTAAGGTTTTGGAATGTATCGTATCAAACACTACTTATCATCAGCCAGGTTGTTGGTTATATGATCAGTAAATTTTACGGTATTAAGTTTATTTCTGAATTAAAACGTCATGGCCGTTGGAAAACAAGTTTGCTAATGGTGGGCGTAGCGTGGTTGAGTTTGTTCTTATTTGCTGTTGTGCCTGCTCCATTCGGAATGATCTGTTTTCTTGTTAATGGATTTACACTTGGATTTATGTGGGGAGTAATTTTTAGTTATGTTGAAGGCAGAAGGGCAACAGATTTTATTGGCGTAGTGCTGGCCGTTAGTTTCATCTTTGCAGGAGGCTTCAGCAGGAGTATAGGCAAATGGTTGTTGCTCGATTGGAATATCACTGAATACTGGATGCCGTTTGCAACTGCTACATTGTTTGCTGTTCCGTTAGTTATTTTTTACGTGTTGCTTGAGAAAGCTCCTTTGCCCGATAATGATGATGAAGCCGAGCGAACCGTTCGTTTACCAATGAATCATACTGAACGTAAAAAATTTTTGCGGCAGTTCAGTGCCGGTGTTGTTGCATTTGTGATCGTTTATTTATTGCTCACCATCATGCGGGATCTGCGGGACAATTATATGGCCAATATGTGGACGGAACTTGGTTATGGAGGCAATGCGTCAGTATTTGCAAAAACGGAAACAATTACGTCATTAGTTGTGCTTGGAGTAATTGGTATGCTGGTGTTTGTGCGCAGGAACATGAAAGCTTTCCGCATTATTCATTTGTTGTTGATCGTTGGGTTTTTGTTGACGGGCGTCGCATCATTTTTATTCAGACAATCAATGCTGGATGGTGCGTTGTGGATGCAACTGACAGGTTTAGGTCTTTACATCTCCTATGTGTTATTTAATAGTGTGTTTTTTGAAAGGCTGCTTGCATCGTTCAGTATTGCAGGCAATGTTGGTTTCCTCATTTATGTTGCTGATGCATGGGGTTATCTCGGCAGCATTTCAGTAATGCTCACAAAAGAATTGCTCAAACTTCAACTGAACTGGGTTTCATTTTATTCGCAATTGGTTATTGTGTTTGCAGTAGTGGGAGTGGTGGCAAGTTTGTTCTCATTATTGTACTTCAATCGTAAATACAAAGTATAGCTTGCCATTCATCCTTTTTAGCATCCGGTTAATAGGCTGTATGGGTTATGCAAAATGAAAGCGTTTAACTTTGGCGCTAAATCTTTACAAGGCTTGGCAAATAAAGAAGGGAAAAAACAAGTATTCGATTTCCGGTTACTCGGCAGGATCATCCGATATGCATCGCCATACAGGAGACGATTGAACAGTTCGATTATCCTGGCAATTGTATTGGCAGTGATGGCACCTATTCGGCCTTGGCTCATCAACACAACGGTGAATGATTATATTCAGCATAATGTTGCTGAAATGGTAATCCGCATCACCATCTTCCAGATCGCCCTTATCATTCTGGAAACTGTTCTTCGCTTTTTCTTTTCTTATTACACAGCATGGCTTGGGCAAACAGTAGTAAGAGATCTGCGTGTAAATGTCTTCAAAAAAATATTGGGGTTGAATCTTCGTCAATTCGATCAAACTCCAATCGGTACTTTAACTACACGTACGGTGAATGACATTGAAACTATTAGTGATGTATTTGCAGAAGGATTTATTCCAATTCTTGCTGATTTTCTGACCATCATTGCGGTACTGTTCACCATGTTTTATATCAACTGGCAATTAACGCTGGTTTGCCTGATTCCTTTTCCGTTCCTTATTCTCGCCACCTATTATTTTAAAGAAAGCGTGAACAAAAGTTTTCATCGTGTGCGTAACGCAGTCGCAGCACTCAATGCTTTTGTGCAGGAACATATTCAAGGTATGCAGGTGGTACAAGCGTTTGCAGTAGAACAAAAAGAGCTGAACAAATTCAACAGAATTAATAAAGATCATCGTAACGCAAACATTCAGGCCATCTTCGCTTATTCTGTTTTCTTCCCGGTGGTGGAAATCATTTTAGCTATTTCGCTTGGCTTGCTTGTGTGGTTTGGAGCGGGTCAGGCAGTTTCGGCGACAAATGGCGAAGCAGCAAAAATGGCGGGAGAAATTATGGCGTTCATTATTCTATTGAATATGCTGTTTCGTCCCCTGCGTTTTATCGCTGATAAATTTAATGTACTGCAAATGGGGATGGTGGCAAGCGAACGTGTATTTAAAGTGATGGACAATACAGATGAGATCGCTCCATCCGCACATGATGCGTTTCAGCCACAAGGTGCAGTGCCTGGTAAAATTGAATTTGAACATGTGTGGTTTGCTTACAACGATGAGAACTGGGTGTTGAAAGATCTTTCATTTACAGTCAAACCGGGAGATACCGTTGCAATTGTTGGTCATACAGGCAGTGGTAAAACATCGATCATCAGTTTACTTAATCGTCTTTATCATATACAAAAAGGTTCCATCAAACTTGACGGGGTAGAACTCGAAGATTATGAACTGGATGCTCTCCGCAGTAAAGTGGGTGTGGTGTTGCAGGATGTGTTTTTATTTGCAGGAACTATTACAGATAATGTAACACTGCGAAATGAAAATATTAGTAAAGAAAAAGTGATCGAGGCTGCTAAATTGATCGGTCTGCATGATTTTATCATGCGACTGCCCAATAACTACGACTTTAATGTAATGGAACGTGGTGCTACCATGAGCCAGGGACAACGACAATTGTTGAGTTTTATTAGGGCATTGTTGTTTAATCCTTCTGTTTTGATATTGGATGAAGCCACATCTTCTGTTGATACAGAAACAGAGCACATGATTCAGAATGCTATCGATAAACTGATCGAGGGGCGCACATCTATTGTTATTGCCCATCGTCTTTCTACAATCCGCAAGGCAGATAAGATCATAGTACTAGATAAGGGGGAGATCAAGGAAATGGGCACGCATGAAGAGCTGCTGAATCTTGGGGGGTATTATGCCAAATTGCATGAGATGCAGTTTTCTAAGGCGATCGTCTAATTGATGCTTAGTAGGTAAAGCGATGGATATTTTTTAACTTGCAGGAAGTGGAAAAGAAAGGGTACGATATAAATCAAACTACTTCACAGGTTAAGGAAACTTTTGTTCCTTATGAGAAGCAGGAAGAGCATGAAACCTTAAGGCGGAGGCAAGCTATCCTCATGTCTGATGAGGAGAAATTCAAAACGTTCTGCCGCATGCTGAAAAGAGGAATAATGTTTAAAAGAGCTGTAATTACACACAAGAAGTAATCCTGCAATTGTTTATGGATATAATGGATGAAGATTTACTGAAGTTCTGGCAAGTGCTGAACAGTAATGAAGTCCTGTATATAATGGTAGGAGGGTTATCTGTAAATTTTAATGGCCATAACCGTGTTACTGATGACCTTGATATTTGGATAAAGGATACGCTTGAGAACAGGAAGCGCTTCAGAAAAGCCTTTATCGATTTAGATTATGGTGATTTTCTTTCTTTTGAAACAACACAGTTTATCCCAGGCTGGTCGCAATTCTATGTTGGTCCCGGGATCGTTATTGATATAATGACAACTATGAAGGGGTTGGAAGAGTTTAGTTTCGATGACTGTTACAAGGAAGCTTCAGTTGCCGCAATCGACGGTGTTAAGGTGCCTTTTTTGCACATCAATCACTTACTGAAAAACAAACGTGCAGTGGGTCGTTCAAAAGATCTGGATGACATCCGTGAACTCGAAAAAATTAAAGAAGAGCGCCGCAAAATGGGCCTCGATTAACCTGAACAACTTTTTTCCTTTTTCGATTTATCATTTCCCCGTTTTTCACCTGCCGCTCCTTATCTTTGCGCCAAATTTAGGAAACGTATGGCGGTTATAAGCTTCAAATCCTTATTGGTAGCGGTTTTCAGCGTTTTTTTTGTGGTTTTATCAGCTCCTGTTTTGGCCCAGCATGAACCTGCTGAGCACGAACCGGCAGCTAAGGAAGGTGAGCATGCTCCAAAAAAGGAAGGCTTTGATGCCAAGGAAGTGATCTTCGGCCATATTATGGACGGTCACGACTTCCATTTCTTCGATTGGAACGGTCATGCAGTTGGTTTTCCACTTCCCGTTATTATTTATTCTCAACAGAAAGGTTTGTCGGTGTTCATGTCTTCAAAATTTGAACATGGCCACGCCGAGCACAATGGTTATAAATTGGTGAAGCAGGAGATTGGTGAAAAGATCGTTTCATCTGATCCAAACGAAAAATTCTACGATCTGTCGCTTACACGTAACGTAGTGCAGATGTTGCTGGCGTTGATCGTTCTTGTATTGATCCTGATCAGCATTGCAAAAGCGTATGGCAAAGGGCTTGGTGTAACATCGGCCCCTAAAGGCAAACAGAACTTTTTCGAACCCATCATCACCTTTGTACGTGATGAAGTTTCAGTTCCAAATCTTGGTGCAAAATCACCCAAGTACCTGCCTTTCCTTCTTACAGTATTCTTCTTTATTCTTATCAATAACATTTTTGGATTAGTTCCAGGTTCAGCGAACGTAACAGGTAATATCGCCTTCACAGTGGTGTTGGGTATTATAGCTTTCATCGTTATCCTGTTCAGTTCAAACAGGCATTACTGGGGCCATATCTTCAATCCGCCGGGAGTGCCATTAGGTGTAAAATTCATCCTGGTACCGGTGGAATTATTGAGTGCTGTGTTAATTAAGCCAGGTGCCTTGATCATTCGTCTTTTCGCCAACATGGTGGCGGGTCACATTATCATCATCTGTTTGATCTCTTTGATCTTTGTATTTACAGAGAAATTAGGCCAAGGCTTCGGTATCGGTTCAACAGTGATCTCTATCCCGTTCACGATTTTCATTTATTTTATTGAAATACTGGTTGCTTTCCTGCAGGCCTTCATCTTTACCATGCTTACCGCTGTATTCATCAGCCAGGCAATGGAAGGTGATCATGGTCATGGCGAAGAAGCAGCTCATCATTAATCGTTTTATTTTTCACAATCATAAATTCAAAACAATGGATTTAATTCTTTTAGATGCGGTAGCAAATGCAGGTGGTGCAATAGGTGCAGGTTTAGCAGCTGTAGGTGCCGGTATCGGTATCGGACAGATTGGTAAAGGTGCATTGGAATCAATTGCACGCCAGCCTGAAGCTTCTAACGACATCCGTGCAAACATGATCCTTACTGCGGCCCTCGTAGAAGGAGCTGCTCTGTTTGCTATTATCGTAGGCTTCCTTGCAATGGTACTTTAATCATTGCCGCACAAACATTTTACTGCATCCAAAGCACAGGGCGGCGGATGCAGTATTTTAAACTAAAATCGAACGTTTTAAATAAAATAAATCATGGGTTTACTTACTCCCGCTTTAGGTTTACTCTTCTGGACGCTGGTTGCTTTCCTCGTTGTGTTTTTCATTCTGAAAAAATTTGCATGGCCGGCCATCATTAAAGGTTTGCATGAAAGAGAGCAAGGAATTGCAGAAGCACTTGAGACAGCTGAAAAAGTAAAAGCTGAAATGGCGCAGATGAAAAATGAAAACGAAGCATTGCTTGCAAAAGCACGTGAAGAAAGAGCGCAGTTGCTGAAAGAAGCCCGTGAAACAAGAGATAAAATTGTAAACGAAGCGAAAGAGCAGGCAAAAGCAGAAGCCAATAAAATTATGGTGGAAGCAACAGCTGCCATCAACCAGCAAAAAATGGCTGCTTTAACTGATGTAAAAAATCAAGTGGGTAACCTGGTAATTGAAGTGAGCGAAAAGGTTTTGCGTCGTGAACTTGCTAATAAACCTGAACAGGAATTATACATCAGCAAACTGGCTGAAGAAGTTAAATTAAACTAATTTGAAGATTTGAACATTTGAAATGACTTTGATTTTCAAATTTTCAAATTGATAAATTTTCAAATTCAAACATGCAAAATCCCCGTCTCGCAGGTCGTTATGCCAAGTCGCTGGTTGTGTTAGCCCAGGAGCAAAACCAACTGGAAGCTGTGTATGCCGATATGAAATATTTGCAGGATGTGTGCAAGCAAAGCAAAGAGTTTACAAATGTGCTTCGCAGCCCTGTTATTAATGCCGATACAAAAGAGAAAATTGTAAATGAAATCATCAGCAAAAACATCGGCAAACTTTCTTCTGCATTCGTAAACCTGATTGTAAAAAAAGGCCGTGAAAAAACATTGCCTGAAATTGCACATGCTGTTATCGATCAATACAACGAGATCAAAGGCATTCATAAAGTGAAACTGATCACAGCTTCGCCTGCAAGTGATGAATTGAAAGCTGCCATCATAAATAAAGTGAAAACTGATGCCGGATTGGCGCAGGTTGAACTTGAGAATGTAGTGAACGATGGAATCATTGGAGGCTTTCAACTTGAATACAAAGGCAATTTGGTTGATGCAAGTATTGCCCGTGATTTAAGAGATATACAAAAGCAGTTCCAGAAAAATACATACATCAGAAACATCAGATAAAAATTCAATTGTAAACTTTCCTCATCAACTCAAACGAGAACGAGGACTAAATAAAGCGTCATGGCAGATATTAAACCGGATGAAATTTCAGCGATACTTCGCCAGCAGTTAAGCAACTTTAACGTTGGTGCTGATTTGGAAGAAGTAGGTACCGTATTGCAAGTGGGTGATGGTATTGCCCGTGTATATGGATTGAATAACGTTCGCTACGGTGAACTGGTAGAATTTGATAATGGTGTTCGTGCCATTGCCCTTAACCTTGAAGAAGATAACGTGGGTGTGGTATTGATGGGAGAAGGAAAAGGTATTAAAGAAAGTTCTACTGTACGCCGTACAGGTCAGATCGCCTCCATTAAAGTAGGTGAAGGCATGAGTGGCCGTGTTATCAACGTATTGGGTGAACCAATCGATGGTAAAGGCCCGATCACTGGCGAATTGTATGAAATGCCATTGGAGCGTAAAGCACCTGGTGTAATCTTCCGTGAACCGGTAAAAGAACCACTTCAAACAGGTATCAAAGCCATTGATGCGATGATTCCGATCGGTCGTGGTCAACGTGAGTTGATTATTGGTGATCGTCAAACTGGTAAAACCGCCATTGCAATTGATACCATCATCAACCAAAAAGAATTCTTCGATGCAGGCAAGCCTGTATATTGTATATATGTTGCCATTGGTCAGAAAGCATCAACTATTGCCGGTGTTATGAAAACATTGGAAGACAATGGTGCAATGAAGTACACAACTATCGTTGCGGCTTCTGCAAGTGATCCGGCACCTCAGCAGTTCTATGCTCCTTATGCTGGTGCCGCATTGGGTGAGTTCTTCCGTGATACCGGCCGTCCTGCATTGATCATTTACGATGATCTTTCAAAGCAAGCGGTAGCTTATCGTGAAGTTTCATTGTTGTTGAAACGTCCTCCTGGTCGTGAAGCATATCCTGGTGACGTATTCTATCTCCATAGTCGTTTGCTTGAGCGTGCTGCAAAAGTGATCAACGATGATGGTGTGGCAAAGAACATGAACGATGTTCCTGACAGCATTAAACATTTGGTGAAAGGTGGTGGTTCATTAACTGCATTACCGATCATTGAAACACAAGCGGGTGACGTATCTGCTTATATTCCTACAAACGTGATCTCAATTACTGATGGCCAGATCTTTTTGGAAGGTAACCTGTTCAACGCAGGTATCCGCCCGGCGATCAACGTAGGTATCTCTGTAAGTCGTGTGGGGGGTAACGCTCAGATTAAATCAATGAAGAAAGTTGCCGGTACATTGAAGCTTGACCAGGCACTTTACCGTGAGTTGGAAGCGTTCTCTAAATTTGGTGGTGATATGGATGCTGCTACAAAAGCGGTAATTGATAAAGGTGCACGTAACGTGGAAATTTTGAAACAACCTCAGTACACTCCGTACACTGTAGAAAAGCAGGTTGCTATGATCTACCTCGGTACAAATGGTTTGTTGAATGCGGTACCTGTGCGTAAAGTGAAAGAATTTGAAGATCATTTTATGCTTGAAATGGAAAACAAACTTCCTGATGTATTAGCTGAGTTTAAGAAAGGTGCATTACCTGAAGATGGTATCAAGAAGATGGTTGAATTAGCCAACGGATTGATCGCTCAGTACAAAGCATAATTGAAGAAAGAAGTGAAATAGAAAAGGGAGTCGAAAGGCTCCCTTTTTGTTTTGATATGATGCCATTGTAATTCTTATTGATGTTTTCTATTTTGGGTAATCTTAAACAAGTCACCTAAACACCTTCCATATGTACAAAGAAGAAATGGACTTTGATAAACTGATGAAAGTCTATGATCACATTGGCGAAGAAGAACGCCATTTTAATGAACTGGAACTGGAATACAGAAAGCTTGCATCGCAATGGTTACTGGTTGCACTAAGTGCAATTGGTTTTGTGCTTACCAAGCAGGAAGAGTTACCAATAAGCAATTGGTTATTGGTGATTGGTATTTGTGTGGCGGCTTCAGTTGGCATTTTTGTTTTGTGGATGCTCGACTTAAAGGTGTATCATGAACTTTTACATGCGGCGTTTAAAGAAGGAGTTTATCTCGAATATAAATACCCCGAAATGTTACCAAAAGTGCGGATCAATATGCTCAAGTCGCAGCATAGTGGCGATATCATTACAAAAGTGATGTTGTTTTATTTTTTCAGCATACTGTTGTTGATTGTTATTGCCAACATATCGGTTTGGATGTATGACACGGAATCAAACCTTGTAAATCTTTTGATCAATCTATTCTCTGTTGTTTTGTTAGTTGTACTTTATCGAATCATGATCAATAAATCTGATAGAGAGTTTAAAAAAGAACTCGACAAAATTGGTATTGGTAGCCAGCGAAATTTTTCAAGATAAAATTAAAAGGGAGTCTTTTGACTCCCTTTGTTTTGTGGATGCTGGCTAATTTGATGATTGTGTTTTTCAGCAACAGCCGGTTATTCTTTCAGAAATTTCACCGAGGAAATAATATTATGTGCAACTTTTCTTCCCTGCCAGAAACCTCTTTCAATTGAAACACGATAATGTATACCACCGTACATTCTTGACCAACCAGCTTCTTCACCTGCTTCACGGAAAGAACTATAATGCCGTGGTTCAAGCGTTGTTCCATTTGGTAAAGCCATTCCATAAAATGTACTGTCAGTAAAAGAATAGTCCTCGCCGAATATTACCGTCATTGCTTCTGCATTAGCAGATGATAATGTAGCATGACCGGCAGGATATTCAGGATGAGGGGCTCCTAACAATGCGGAAAACGGCTGACCAATTATATCGTCATAATTAAAAGGACGGGCCAACAGGTATTTGTATTTATCCTGCCATGTACTAATCGTAATATCAACATCAATAATGCCACCAAGTGCATAAGCAAGTGCAGCAATATCAAGAGTGGATTGCTCCTTTTGCAAAACCTGTTTCAAAATATTTACATAATGGCCCGGTGTACTTGTGCCCGGAAAATCTCTCCACCAAAAAGCCATGTGATATCCATTTGTCCCGGGAGCGGGCTTTGCGTTAATTACTTCAACCGTCATATTGGTCAAATCATCGTAGGGTGGAGGTGGAAGTGCAGCGCCATCGCCACTGCCAGGCACCATACGACGAAGATTAACAATATATGGAAGACTATGCACCGGCATTGGGTTGGGTGCTGTCCAATAAATACCTCCGCTTTTACCTGCAGGTGAAACGAAAGGATTGTTGACGTTTTGATAGCCATCAGATTCAGACCAATCGAAAACTGTTTTCGCAACAGCCTTGCCGAATTCAACAGAACGTTCTATGGTCGCTGCATCGGCTTCGTTACTGTATTGCGCAAGCAACACGGCTTCCAGGTTATCCATTGCCGTTTTGTTGCCTGCATTTGCAGCCGGAAAAAGTTTTTTGTTAATGTATGCTAATGCAGCATTTGCACTTGCTGCCCAATGATAAGCGGCACCCGGTTTTGTTTTAGGCAATCCACTTAAGCCATTTAATTGTGAAGCGATAGATTGGTATGCGGGCATGCCTGGTACAACTGCTTCATATAATGCAATTCCACTGTATGCATAGTGACGGGAATAGGCAACATTCCCAATAACTCCTGGATAGTTTCTCATTTGAGTTACCTGCATGTTCATCCATTGTATGGCAACATCCGATGAAAATGTTTTGGTTTGTTTAAGATGCCCCTCGTCTCTATTTCGGGCAGCAAGTGAAGATGTTGTTTCCTTTGTTGCAACCGAAACTTCTTTCTGGCAGCCAAATTGAAGAAGCATCAGCGATATAAAAGCCAATGCAAATGAAATGTTCTTTTTCATAATGAAGTGTTTTGAAAATGATTATAGTGTTATTGATGAATGTTATTGCCCATTGTGGACGCAGTTGTTGTGATTTAACGGAAGACAAGTTAGCGTGCAATGATTCTGCAAAATCTATTGAATCGCTGAATGTTTTTTTTTCGGGACAGATAGCAAATGCGTTGGGGCTAACGGCATTCGGCAACAAAAAATGTTGTTTGTCGTAAATACCAGCTGTTGGTCTATTTCGTGGCTGCTGGTTATAAGTAACCAAAGCAATTGTTTAACTTGTGTAATACAATGAATACGTTTTTATATAACGACTTTATTTTTTCACCTCGCTACAAAATTTTGCGGCACTTACTTTATTGGACATTGCATGTTGCAATATGGGCCGCATTTTGGATGATGATGGGTGTGCCCCTTTCTTATGGCCGCAATCTTATTAACATGATTATGTGGGTACCGGCGTTTATTTTATTCGGTTACCCATTAGTATATGGTGCTATTCCGCATCTGCTGTTAAAAGGAAGGGTATGGCAGTTTTGCGTGGTAGTATTGCTGTGGGCGTTCACTGGTCTTTACATCGATGCAGGTTATAGAAGTTATGTTTTGATTCCGGCCCAGGAAGCAATGGGGCTTGATAATATTTTACCAAGAGGTCCATTAGCTTTTTGTTATTTATGTATGACCACCTCCGCAGCAAGTCCAATGGTTATTAAATTTTTTAAGTTATGGACAATCAAGCAAAGAGAATGGATGCGTGCTCAACAGGAAAAAGTAACTGCCGAGCTTCAATTGCTGAAAGCGCAGGTACACCCGCATTTTTTATTCAACACCCTGAATAATATTTATTCTTTTTCCCTTGAAAATTCTCCCAAAACACCCGAGCTCATTTTAAAGTTATCGTCTTTGCTGAGTTACATGTTATACGATTGCAAAGCAGATGAAGTACGGTTAGAAAAGGAAATCGGGATCATGAAAAATTATATTGATCTGGAAAGGGAACGTTATGGTGAAAAAATTGAAATATCGTGGAGTGTAGAAGGAGAAATAAAGGATAAATTAATCACTCCGCTTTTATTACTACCGTTTTTAGAGAATGCGTTTAAGCATGGTGTGTCGGAACAAATAGAAAAACCATGGCTTGGCGTTGATATATCGGTACAAAAAGGAACGCTTCGTTGCAAAATTGCCAACAGCAAAAATGAGTATGTAGCGCAAAGCAGCAATGGAATAGGAATAGACAATGTGCGCAAGCGACTCGCTTTTCTTTATCCCGGAAAGCATGAGTTAAAAATTAGTGATGAAGGAAGTTTCTTTGTTGTATCGATGATGCTTGTACTTGTTGATGAACTTCTTGCCACCAGCCCGAAAATAGCACCTACTTACATTTCACAACCAACAGCACATGAAGCTTCGCTGCCTGCTTATAGATGATGAGCCACCTGCATTAAAGGTATTGTCGTCTTATATCAGTTCTATTAACGGACTTGAAATAGTAGGTCAGTGTCGCAATGCCATTGAAGCACTTGATATATTAAAGCAAAAAGCAGTCGATGTAATTTTTCTCGACATAAAAATGCCACGCATCATTGGTACTGAGTTTTTGAAAAATCTTTCACATCCACCAAAAGTAATTTTTGTTACAGCTTACCGAGAGTATGCGGTTGACGGCTTTGAACTTGATGCAGTAGATTATCTTGTAAAACCGGTTTCGTTCGAACGTTTTTTTAAAGCCATTACAAAACTCAACAGGTTGATGGGAAATGAACCATCAATACCTGCATCAAATGAAGGAAATAATTCCGATGGCTTTGTGTATCTGAAAGTGGATAAGGATATGAAAAAGATATTTGTGAAAGAGATAGAATATATTGAAAGCTGGAAGGATTATGTAAAAGTTTTCCTGGCAGGTGGTAAACATTTCCTGGTGAAGCAACCTATTTCTTCTATGGAAAATCTTTTATCGGAGCATAAGTTTATGCGGGTGCATCGTTCCTATATGGTGTCGCTAAATAAAATCGATGGCTATAATGGCATGTCGGTTCAATTGGCGGAAAAAGAGATTCCGATCGGTCGATTATATAAACAAACAGTTATGGAAAGGCTTCAGTTAAAGTAATTACCTCAGCTTCTTGATCATTTTAAAGTGGGGAATCGTTAATTGTATAAACTCATCTCCATCTATTTTATAACCCTGTTTTTCAAAAAAGTGACAGGTTACTTTGCGTGAGTGCATCATCATAAGTTTATAACCACGGTCACGGGCAATGTTTTCAGCAAAGTTCATAAGCGAAGCGCCAATGCCTTTCCCCTGCAGGTTGTTTTCAACGGCCATTTGCCGGAGCCGGACAGTACTGTTATCGATATGTGTAAGGAAACAACAGCCCAGCATTTTTTCTTCTTCAAAAGCAGCAATAAGAATGTCGTTTTTTTCTTTCTCCAATTCTTCAGGCGTAAAATTCAAGCCAAGCGGTTTACGCAATATTTCGTACCGCAGGTTGATCATTTGCCTGTGTTCAGCTGTTCCAAAGTCAATTTGTTTCAGAGCCATATGTAAGTTTATGCAGGATGAACAAGTTACATTTTTTTATGTAAAAACAAACAGTTGTAACTTAACGGTAAGCAAGCTTCATAAAAGCTTAGTAAAGCAGGTTTTTAATGACGTAGTAAAAACAGGCATAAATATCCTGAAAATGAAGCGCTTCAGACAATTTTGCAGGAACGCTTGCTAATTGCTTAAAAACTCTATTTTTGCAACCTGTAACCAAATATTACGACAATGTCAGACATCGCAGCAAGAGTAAAAAAAATCATCGTTGACAAGTTAGGTGTTGAAGAGTCAGAAGTAAATCCTGAAGCTTCTTTTACCAATGATCTGGGAGCTGATTCGTTAGACACAGTTGAACTGATCATGGAATTCGAAAAAGAGTTCAACATTTCTATCCCCGATGAACAAGCTGAAACCATCACAACTGTTGGCCAGGCAGTAACTTATTTAGAAGAACACGCTAAGTAATTCAGTATCGCTCAAGCGGTATAACTAATCTTTCCCAGGCAACTTACTTATGGATTTAAAACGAGTAGTAGTTACCGGAATTGGTGCCCTTACACCATTGGGCAAAACTCTCGATGAATATTGGGATGGTTTAACCAATGGTGTATCCGGTGCTGATTTCATCAAGCAATTTGATTGTTCGAAGTTCAAAACACGTTTTGCCTGCGAGGTGAAAGATTTTGATCCCACCACTTATCTTGATAAAAAAGAAGCCCGGAAGATCGACCGCTTTACACAATTTGCATTAGTTGTAAGCGACCAGGCTGTGCAGGATGCGGGCATCAATAAAGACAATGTTGATGTTGATCGTGTAGGTGTCATCTTTGCCAGCGGTATTGGCGGCCTCATTACTTTCCAGGAAGAGGTAGTCAATTTTGCAAATGGCGATGGCACTCCCCGTTTCAACCCCTTCTTTATTCCTAAAATGATTTTGGACATTGCAGCCGGACAAATTTCGATGCGTCATGGTTTCCGTGGTCCAAACTTCGCCGTTGTATCAGCTTGTGCTTCTTCAACCAACGCCATCATTGATGCTTACGATAACATTCGCTTGGGTAAAGCAGATATTGTTTTAACCGGCGGTAGTGAAGCTGTTGTAAGTGCAGCAGGTGTTGGTGGATTTAATGCCATGAAGGCATTGAGCGAACGTAACGATGATCCTAAAACAGCCAGCCGTCCTTTTGATAAGGATCGAGATGGTTTTGTGATGGGTGAAGGCGCCGGTATGCTCGTGCTTGAAAGTCTTGAACATGCTTTAAAGCGTGGCGCAAAAATTTACTGCGAAATTGCAGGCGGTGGTGCTACTGCTGATGCACATCATATTACAGCTCCACATCCGGAAGGCCTTGGTGCAAAAAATGTAATGAGTGCGGCATTGAGAGATGCAGGTATGCAGGCGTCTGATATCGACTACATCAACGTACACGGTACGTCAACTCCACTGGGTGATATTGCTGAAACCAAAGCCATCATGAGTGTATTTGGTGATCATGCATATAACCTCAACATCAGTTCAACCAAGTCGATGACCGGCCACTGTTTAGGTGCGGCAGGTGCTTTAGAAGCTATTGCTTGTGTAATGAGTGTGGTGCACGATACTGTACCACCTACCATTAACCACTTTACAGATGATCCTGAACTTGATCCCAAACTCAACTTTACTTTTAACAAGGCACAGAAACGCACAGTGCGTGCTGCTTTGAGTAATACGTTTGGCTTTGGTGGACATAATGCATCAGTGATTGTAAAGAAATATTCCTGATTTACTTTAGATTTGTTAGAACATACATCTGCCAAATGCAATTTTGTTTGGCTGAATGATGTAATTAAATCTGTATGGTGCGGAACTTCGTCCGGCAAATATTACCCGCTAAGAATAAGTTTGAGGTAAACCTTCGTAATATACTTGGGTACAGCCCCGGCGACCTTAAACTTTACAAAACCGCACTCAGCCATCGTTCAATTAAAGAAGGCAGCGATCAGAACAATGAACGCCTGGAATTTTTAGGTGATGCTGTGTTAAGTGCAGTTGTTGCTGACTATCTCTTCAAAAAATATCCTTACAAAGGCGAAGGTTTTTTAACGGAGATGCGTAGCAAAATGGTGAACCGTGCTACACTCAATGATATTGCAGTGCGCATGGGTTTAAAGAAAGTAACCTTCTACAATAAAGGAGATAACTCACTTAAGATTTCCCAGATATTTGGTAATACACTCGAAGCTTTGCTTGGCGCTATCTACCTCGATCTTGGTTATAAAAAAACGCAACGTTGGATCGTAAAGAATGTGATTGTTCCGTATTTGTTTATGGAAGATCTTGAAGCACTTGAGATCAATCATAAGAACAAACTTTACGGCTGGGCCAACAAAAATGGCAAAGCACTGGATTTTGAAACACTGGATGAACGTTTAGAAAATGGCCGCAGGTTGTTTACCATTGGTGCTGTAGTTGATGGCGAAGTAATTGCTGAAGGAAAAGCATTCAATAAGAAAGACGCCAGCCAGATAGCTGCACAAGCTGCGGTAGAGAAGCTGGGTATTATTTAATTCTGATAAACTGACAAGTAGAAAAGTGACTATAACAAAAAAGCTCAGCAATTACTGCTGAGCTTTTTTGTTTGCAGAGAGGAAGGGATTCGAACCCTCGATGCAGTTTCCCGCATACACACTTTCCAGGCGTGCTCCTTCAACCACTCGGACACCTCTCTATTAATTATTCCTTCAAAAGAATATGAAATCGCTTTCTTTTTGGGGCAGCAAAAATACAGTTATCACTTTGAGCTGCCGAATAATTTTTGAGCATTCAATGTTGTTTGCTCAGCAATTTTCTCTGCGGAAACATTCATTGCTTCAGCCATTTTAGCAACGATATATTTCAGGTAAGAAGGTTCATTACGTTTACCTCTAAAAGGCGTGGGACTTAAATAAGGCGCATCTGTTTCAAGCACCAGATATTCTAAAGGAATCGAAGAAAGAACTTCCGCCAACCCAGATTTTTTGTAAGTGACAACGCCGCCAATACCCATTAAAAAACCGAAGTCCATAATTTGTTTTGCTTCATCAACCGACCCTCCAAAACAGTGAAAAATGCCACGAAGGTTTCCATTCTGATGCTCCCGAACAATATCAATGCAATCCTGCATTGAATCCCTGCTGTGAATCACGATTGGCAGGTTCAAATCCAATGCCCAGTTAATCTGTTTCCGAAACGCAACTTTCTGTTCGGCCACAAATGTTTTATCCCAATAATAATCTAACCCTATTTCGCCCACAGCGGCAAAGGGACGTTTCCGCAACCATCCTTCCACAAGCTTCAGCTCATCGGCCACGTTTTCTTTTACGTAACATGGGTGGAGACCCATCATAGCAATGCATTCAGGATGCGTTTCTTCCAGTTTCAGCAGGTCGGCAATAGAACTGCTGTCAACATTAGGCAAATAGAAACGGTTAACCCCTTCGGCTTTGGCACGAGTGATAACGTCTTCAATATCAGCCTGAAACTCTTCTAAATAGAGGTGTGTATGTGTATCAATGATCTCCATAAACCGCAAAAATAAGCTCTTATAGCAGGTACTGAATAGGGTTATTTTACGTTTTGACTCTCAACCATCAATTATTTTAACGGTCCTTTAAACCAAGTAGGCGCAAGTAAGTCTTTGTACTGTTCAATTGTTAAATAAACCACCAAAAGCGTATATCATGAAAACAAGTTCAATCTTATCAAGAGGCACATTAGCATTCCTGCTTTTCAGTGCTCTCACATTTACAGCCTGTAAAAAAGAGGCCAGTCAATCAAAAGAAGAAGAATTAAACACTGTTGAAAGTACTGAAAGCAACAACGAAGCCGAAACAGCTTACGATGATGTATTCAATAATACCATGGGTATTGGTGCGGAAGCAAATGGCGAATCGCTGGGTATTACAGCTGGTGTAGGTATTTTCGGCCGCATGGATGCGGGCAATATAACCGGTCGTGTAGATAGTGTTCGTTGCTTTTCAATCACCGTTTTACCTGTTACACCTGGCGTTTTCCCTAAAACCGTAACAATTAATTTCGGCGATGGTTGCCTTGGCCGTGATGGTAAAGTTCGCAAGGGAAAGATCATTACAGTATTTACAGGGCCAATGGGTATTCCAGGCAGCAAAGCCACTACCACATTTGAAAATCACAAGATCGACAGCGTAAAAGTGCAGGGAAGGCATGAAGTAACGAATAACAGCACCAGCAATAACAGAGTGTTTACTACAAAAGTTATTGAAGGTAAACTCACATGGGATAGCGGTCGGTGGGTAACATGGAGCAGTGTGCGTACAGTGGCTCAAATTGAAGGAAACGGAACTCCACTCTGGCCTTTGGATGATATCTTCTCAGTCACTGGCGGCGGCCTTGGTGAGAACAGTCGTGGCAAAACATGGGGACATGAAATAATCGAACCTTTGATCAAAAAATTCAGTTGCCGTTGGATATCGAAAGGTGTTATGCGGATCAAATTTAATAACACCGGCGGGGTGCTCAACTTTGGTGCTGGCGGTTGCGATAACAAGGCGGAACTAACCATAAATGGTAACGTAAGAATCATTACGCTGCCCTAAGAAAAAACACTTGCATCTGATAAAAGAAATTGTACCTTAGCAAAAGTTTTCATAGGGTACGGATTAAAAACGGGCCAGGGTTTCCACCCCGGCCCTCCTTTTTTCAGCTCAGTTTTAGCGTATTATCTCGAAACGGTAACCCTCACCCGAAAACAATCTCAACACTTCAGGTAACGCAAATTTCAGATTAGGAAACGCCTTTTCACTATCGTGAAATACGATGATGCTTCCGGGCCTCGTATTCTTCCTTACATTATCAAAACATTTTTGAGGACTAATGTTCGTATCGAAGTCCGCACTTAACACAGTCCACATAATTATTTTAAAAGGTGGGTTCGATTCCTTCAACACTTTTGCAGGAAAACTTTTGAGTTTACCGTACGGCGGACGAAACAAATCTGAATCGATCCACTTAGCTGCTTCTTTTACATTATTCAACCACAATTCATCTTTTGTATGAAATCCATTTAAATGATTGTGTGTATGATTTCCGATGCGATGTCCTTCTGCAAACAAACGCTGATACAAATCAGGATGCTTCTGTACATTTTCTCCAATGCAAAAGAAAGTTGCCTTTGCATTGTATTTTTTTAATTCATTTAATACAAATTCAGTTACCCCAGGAGTTGGCCCATCATCAAACGTTAAGTATAAAATTTTTTCTTTTGTAGGAAAACTCCAGGTAAGTTTCGCAGGAAATAATATACGTAGCCACCAGGGTGTTGTTGCTATATAAAACATAATTGAAGTTAGTACAGATGTGAGAATCCGGTTAACTGGATGAGTACGTTTTTATAAAAAAAGCGCTTTCCTTTTTTCGAGAGAAAAGCTGCTTGTGTTTGCGGAGAAAACATTTCATGGGCATAAGAAACTTCATGACTATTGTCAACCTTGGCAGTTGTACCCGTAAGTACAGCTTCAGTACAATATTTTTCCAATAAGCCAGGAAGTGTTTGATAGAAAAGAGAAGTGCTGATAAAAACATCAGCTCCTAATATTTTGTGACCTGTTGAAGCAATTATGCCTACAATACTACTGTCTTTACTTCTTAAAGTCTGCAAAAAATAACGGATGTATTGCTGTGAAGTATCAGCTACTTTTTTATTGCTCAGCAGAGATGCATACGATGAAGAGTGGGTTTGATTGTTTTGTTTTAGTAAGCGACGTATTTCATCCCACACCTTTGTTTGGTTTTGTGCTGTATCAATGATTGCCTGCAAACCACTACCGGTAGTGCCACGATAGATAAACTTTTTTTCTTTTTCACTCCAACGGTTTTCTTCGATACAATAAACGGGAACAAGATGTTGCTTACCTGCAGCAAGAATAGTGTCTCTTGCAAAAACACGGTCTTGCCGGCCACCCATTACTATTTCACCACTTTTTATCACGAGATCTTTACCACTATTGTTTTCAATAACAAGCACATTGATATTATCAACCATATAGTTTCCTCGTTCTTTCAGCTTTACCGAACCTTGAGCCATTCCCGTTTTTAGATTAATAGACACAGGCGTATTATAAATGCTGTCGTTTGCCGGTTCAATTCTTTTTATTGGAATTAGTTTCAGATGGCGAAATAAGATAGCACTGTCATACTCCACCACAATTGAAGGATATGTAAATGGAGACTGGGCGCTTGCACTAAAACAAATTGCAAACAAACAGAACGAAAGAAAAACTTTATTCATTGATGCAGTGAAGATAGCTAAATACAGGCTGTTGCCGTTTAGGGTTTATATTTGCAGCATGAGTGTAAGAGTTCGTTTTGCTCCCAGTCCAACGGGAGGTTTGCATTTGGGCGGTGTACGCACCGTGTTGTATAATTATTTATTTGCCAAACATCACGGAGGTGAGTTTGTGCTGCGTATTGAAGATACAGATCAAACCCGTTTTGTGCCCGGTGCTGAAGAGTACATTTTTAATTGTTTAAAATGGTGTGGGCTTGAGCCCGATGAAAGTCCTGTGCATGGTGGTCCTTATGGTCCTTACCGCCAAAGCGAACGCAAAGAAATGTATCGTAAATATGCGGAGACATTAGTTACACATGGTCATGCATATTATGCTTTTGATACCAAACAGGAATTGGAGCAAATGCGTGAAGAAAATAAAACAGAAGAAAATCCTTCGCCACAATACGATCATCGTGTACGCAGGAAAATGCGGAATAGTTTAAATCTTACCGATGATGAAGTGAAAGAATTGCTAGAGAAGAATACACCGCATGTTATCCGAATTAAAATGCCAGAGAATGATGTGGTGAGTTTTACAGATATGATTCGTGGTGAAGTAAACTTCCAGACCGGCTTGGTTGATGATAAAGTTTTGTTGAAAGCTGATGGCATGCCCACTTATCATTTGGCAGTAGTAGTGGATGATTACTTAATGAAGATCACGCATGCCTTTCGTGGCGAAGAGTGGTTACCCAGTGCACCAGTGCATTTATTACTTTGGAAATATTTAGGATGGGAAGCATCGATGCCACAATGGGCGCATCTTCCATTGATCCTTGGTCCTAATGGAAAGTTGAGCAAACGTGATGGAGCCAAATACGGTTTTCCAGTTTTTGCAATGAACTGGACCGATCCAAAAACAAATGAATTAACAGAAGGCTTTTTTGAAAAAGGATTTTTACCTGAAGCATTCATCAATTTGTTAGCAGTGCTTGGCTGGAACGATGGAACCGAGCAGGAACTGTATAGCATGGATGAACTGATTGCAAGTTTTGATATTAAGCGTGTACATAGTGCCGGCGCAAAATTCGATTTTGAAAAAGCAAAATGGTTCAATCATGAGTGGATAAAAAGGTTGAACGTTGAAAGCTTAAAGTTGAAAGTGAAAGAAGTTTTTTCAGCGACAGGAATAAATACAGGCGACGATCTCATCCTTGAAAAAGTAATTGAATTGGTAAAGGATCGCTGTACCCTGTTAACAGATTTTGTTCTGCAGGCTGGTTTCTTTTTCAAGACACCTGATGTGCTTGAGCTTGATGCAGTAAAACCAAAGTGGAACGACGACAAGAAGCAATTCTTTACAGAGTACATTAATCAGCTGAATGGAATTGGTAACTGGGAGGTGGGTGCAATTGAAAATGCGTTTAAAGAATTAGCCGTTGCAAAAAATATAAAACCAGGAGAATTGCAGTTGCCGATGCGGATTATGTTGGTGGGAGGTAAGTTTGGTCCGGCGGTTTTCCAGATTGCTGAATTAATTGGTAAAGAAGAAACGGTAAAGCGCATAAATAATGCACTGGCTCAGCTTTGATAAATGCTGAGGTGGTATTCATGCAGGTAAAAAATAAGCTCCTGTGTTGAAATATGGCGTTGAGCCATTATCTTAACTGTATGAACCTTACCAAATCTGCATGGCCACTTATTTTATTACTGGCACTCATTAAATTTGCGCTTCCTTTTTTTCTCCAACATCCGGTTTACGAATTACACAGGGATGAGTTTTTGTATTTAGAACAAGGTCATCATTTAGCATGGGGTTATATGGAAGTGCCTCCAATGCTATCGTGGCTTTCGTATCTCACACATTTAATTGGCGGTAGTTTTTTTTGGGTGAAATTCTGGCCTTCTCTTTTTGGTGCGTTTACACTTGTTGTTACCTGTGCCATGGTACTTGAAATGGGGGGTAAATTATTTGCCGTCTTTGTGGCAGGCTTGTGTATTCTATTCACCGCTTATTTGCGGTTACACTTTTTATTCCAGGCAAATTTTCTTGAAGTATTCTGGTGGACGTTGAGCGCTTATTTTATTCTTAGATACATCAACTCCAAGCAAACAAAATTTTTGTACTGTATTGGTTTTACTTTTGGTTGTGCCTGGTTGAGCAAAAATTCAGTTTCCTTCTTCATCATTGGGTTCGTTGTTGCGTTGTTATTGACACAATACCGCTCACTACTAATTAATAAACATTTATATGGTGCTGGGTTGCTTGCATTAGTGATTACAATGCCAAATTTATTGTGGCAATACAATCATAACTGGCCACTATTACATCACATGGAAGAGCTTAGAGAAACACAATTAAAGTTTCTGAGTCCGGTTGATTTTTTAATGGGACAAGTAATGATGTATTTCACCGCATTTTTTATATGGGTGATGGGGTTGATCTGGCTGTTTACTGCAAAAGGAAAACCTTATCGCATGCTTGCGTGGACTTATCTTATTGTAATTGTTTTGTTGATTGCAAGCAGCGGGAAGAATTATTATTCAATGGGTTTGTATCCCATGTTGTTTGCAGCTGGTTCAGTGGCATTGCAACAATGGACTTCGGTAAAAATAAAATGGTTGCGGTGGGCAACAGTTACTGTTATACTTTTTCTCGCAGGTTTTACTTTGCCAATGGCCATGCCGTTGTGGGAACCTGATAAGCTAGCTGCTTATTATAAAGAGCGTAACATGGAAGCAACAGGTATGTTGAAATGGGAAGATCAACAGAATCATTCGTTACCGCAAGATTTTGCCGATTACCTCGGCTGGAAAGAAATTACTTTGAAGGCAGAAAGATTTTATCAATCATTACCACAAAAGGAAAAGGATAGTACCGTTGTTTATTGCCGGCATTATGGATTAGCAGGAGCACTAAAATATTATGGCAAAGATTCACAATTCAAATCGAAAGTGATCAGCGACAATGGATCATTCCTGCATTGGATACCGAACGATTTTGGTTTTAAACATTTGCTATTTGTTGGCCGCCGAATGCCCGATAAGGATGATGAAGTGTTTCAGCATTTTGAAAAAGTAACTTTGATTGATTCTGTTACCTACAAACATTCACGACAGTTAGGAGATCGAGTGATCTTTTTTGAAAATGTTGATTCAGTGGGTTCAACCTTGGCTGCCGATGGGTTGAAACAAATGAAACAGGAATTTAGTCGAAAAAAATTGTGATCAATTTCCTTGTTTACAATCGTTAGCTGAAATGCCTATTTTCGCAACATAACCTTGCTGTATGAACAGACCCGTTAGAGTACTTGTTGCAAAAGTTGGATTGGATGGCCACGACCGTGGGGCTAAGGTAATAGCTACGGCACTTCGTGATGCGGGAATGGAAGTGATTTATACTGGTCTTCGTCAAACTCCTGAAATGGTGGTGAATGCTGCCTTGCAGGAAGATGTTGATGCTATTGGTGTAAGTATTTTAAGTGGCGCACACATGACCGTTTTCCCTCGCCTGTTAAATTTGATGAAAGAAAAAGAAATGAACGATGTGCTGCTTACCGGGGGTGGTATTATTCCTGATGAAGATGTTGATGCGTTGACCAAACTTGGTGTTGGTAAATTATTTCTGCCCGGCACCAATACACAAGACATTGCAACTTATATAAAGGACTGGGTGTCGAAACACCGTAATTTCTGATCTTACAATTTATAAACCTGCTTTTATGAGTTACAATAGTTTACTCACTTCTTTAGAAGATGGAATTCTTGTTATCACTGTGAATCGTCCTGATAAATTAAATGCACTCAATAAAACTGTCATAGAAGAATTAGCAGCTGTTCTTGATGAAGTGTATTCGAACAAAGAAATAAAAACAGCGATCATTACAGGTGCAGGCCCTAAAGCATTTGTGGCAGGGGCAGATATTTCTGAATTTTTCTCACTTGATGCAAACGGCGGCGAGGCATTGGCCCGAACCTCCCAAGAGAAAGTTTTTAACAGGATTGAACAATCGCCCAAGCCAATTATTGCTGCCGTAAATGGTTTTGCATTGGGCGGCGGTTGCGAACTCGCAATGAGTTGCCATTTTCGATTGGCAAGTGAAAATGCAAAGTTTGGTCAGCCGGAAGTGAACCTTGGATTGATTCCAGGTTATGGTGGAACGCAACGTTTGGTGCAGCTCATTGGCAAGGGCAAAGCAATGGAGTTGATGATGACAGCGGCAATGATTGATGCAAACGAAGCTAAGCAGCTGGGGCTGGTAAATTATGTTACAACGGCAGAGGAATTATTACCTAAATCAAAAGAGCTGCTTAGTTTAATTATGACAAAAGGACCAAATGCTATTGGTAAAATAATTCAGGCAGTGAACGCTTTTTACGACAATGACACAAATGGATTTGATGCTGAAATAAAACTTTTTGGTGAATGTTTTGGAACAGAAGAAATGAAAGAAGGCGTGAATGCCTTTTTGGAAAAGCGGAAAGCGAAGTTTTAGGAAATTGAATATCTTTAAATAAGTACGATCATTCAATATTCATTTTTATGAAGCGTTGTGTTTTTTTATTTTTGTTTGTAGCCCTTACTATCCCCGTTTTCACACAAGTTTCAAAGAAATATACTATTCAACCTGGTGAAAGCATTCTGGATATTATTCCACCTAGAGAATCGGTTGAATATGAGAATTTCCAACAGGGGTACGTTTACTTTCGAGATGGTAAACGCTCTTCCGCCAAGCTGAATTATAATTTTGTGTATGAAGAAATGCTTTTTATTGCAGCAAAGGGAGATACACTTACTATTCTTAACCCATCTGAAATAAGTTCTGTTGTTATTGGCAGGGATCAATTTTATTATGCTGACGTTCGTTATGTGAAATTAGATACAGCGATTGGCAATGTTAAATTGGGGGTTTCGAGTTTTTTTGTAACGTTAAGCAAAAGAAAGATTGGCGCTTACGGAACAACAATGGAAGGGGGATCTGATTCTTATGCCTCTTTTGTCGTTCCAAACAATACTAAAATCAACTTAATTCCCAATGTAGTTACAACAGTTACAAACCGAAAGGCACTTTTTATTGGTAACAAATTCAATCAGTTCATTCCCGTTACAAAAAAGAACATTTTCTCCTTTTATCCGGAAAAGGAAGAACAATTAAAGAAATATTTTCAAAGTAGGGATGTCAATGTCTCTTCCCGTGAAGATGTTATTGCTCTTATTACTTACATGGATAAATTGTAGATCATTTTTCAATCAGCTTTACATTCATGAAATACGCTTCCGGCTCACTCATTACTGAATCTTTCCTTTTGATGCAAACGACTGCGTAAAAAAATGATCTTTCTCATGCGAATTGCGGGCTCAAATTAGGAAAACCAACTCTGTTAACACCTACCTTTGCGGCACTTTCCGAACTTACAAAAATCATTTTTACTATGAGCTTCAGAATTGAAAAAGATACGATGGGAGAGGTAAAGGTTCCCGTTAACGCTTACTATGGTGCGCAAACCCAACGCAGCATCGATAATTTCAAGATCGCACAGGATATTAATCGCATGCCTAAAGAAATTATTCGTGCATTTGCCTATTTAAAACATGCCGCAGCCATTACCAACAATGAAGCTGGTGTGTTACCAAAAAAGAAAGCTGTTTTAATTGGTAAAGTGTGTAAAGAAATTCTGGAAGGAAAACTGGATGATTTTTTCCCACTTGTGGTGTGGCAAACAGGTAGCGGAACACAAAGTAATATGAATGTAAACGAGGTGATTGCTTATCGTGGTCATGTGTTGAACGGTGGCAAATTGGATGACAAAGAAAAATACCTGCACCCAAATGATGATGTAAACAAAAGCCAGAGCAGTAATGATACCTTCCCAACTGCTATGCATGTTGCAGCCTACAAAATATTAATTGAAACAACTATTCCCGGTATTGAAAAACTCCGCAATACACTTGACAAAAAAGCAAAGGCTTATAAGAAAGTGGTGAAAATTGGTCGTACCCATTTTATGGATGCAACACCGCTTACAGTAGGACAGGAGTTCAGCGGTTATGTTTCGCAATTAGATCATGGATTGAAGGCCATCAAAAATACATTGGCTCATTTAAGTGAGCTGGCATTGGGTGGTACAGCTGTTGGTACCGGCATCAACACACCTCCTAACTATGATGTGAATGTGGCGAAACATATTGCAAAACTTACAAAGCTACCTTTCAAAACTGCCGATAATAAATTTGAAGCATTGGCAGCTCATGATGCTATTGTTGAAGCCCATGGCGCATTGAAAACGGTGGCGGTAAGTTTAATGAAGATCGCAAACGACATTCGCATGTTGAGCAGCGGACCTAGAAGTGGTATTGGTGAAATTTTTATTCCGGATAATGAACCAGGTTCTTCTATTATGCCAGGTAAAGTAAACCCGACACAATGTGAAGCTTTAACCATGATTGCCGCACAGGTGATGGGTAACGATGTAGCGATTAACGTTGGTGGTGCAATGGGCCATTTTGAATTGAATGTATTTAAACCGGTGATGATCTACAACTTCCTGCATAGCGCAAGACTAATTGGCGATGGTTGCGTAAGCTTCAATGATAAATGTGCAGTAGGAATTGAGCCAATTGAAGCAAATATTAAGAAGCACGTAGAAAATTCTTTGATGCTGGTTACTTCACTAAATACAAAGATTGGTTATTACAAAGCAGCAGAAATTGCACAGAAAGCACATAAGCAAGGAACAACATTAAAAGAGATGGCGGTGAAACTTGGTTATGTTACTCCTGAGCAGTTTGATGAATGGGTGATACCTGCAAACATGGTGGGTAAAATATAAATAACTGAACCATAAATAAAAAAAGGAGAAGCTTAGCTTCTCCTTTTTTTATTCGTAACTGCTGTAGTAATCTGTATCTGGAATATTCTCATCCTGCAATGCAGAATTTATAATACTACGCTTTCCATAAAAAAACAACTTGTAAAGCCTAGATGCAACTGTTGCATCTTCTTCACGAATGATAAAAACTTCGTTGTCGGTTTTCAAAACATTTCTTTCTGTAGCTAACGCTGTGGCCAAAAAAGAAGCGGGGATAAATGTGTTTTGCATACAATAGGTTTTCAGATTAAAAACGACAAAATCCCTGCTATGGTTGGGCAGGGATTTTGTTTTAACAGTTGTTTATTGTTTTACAAGCTTCACTTTTTCATTGATCGATTTGCCATTAATATCGAGGTAATAAACACCGGCTTTGTAATTGCTCAGATCAAGCTGGAAACTGTTTTTGCCTTTTACAAGGTTTACAGAAATGCTTTGAATGGTGCGACCTGTGTTATCGATCACATTCATTTGCGCTGTTTCATCAGCAATTGCATCGATGGTTACAGTTGTTTTCTCAACCACAGGATTAGGGAACACATTTACATATATATTTTGTAATGTGCCAAAGCTTACATCAATAATGTTGGTGTATTTATTGGCCCCATTTACTTCATTTGAGTGAACACGGTAGTATACTTTGTTCGCCAGCTTTCCTGCGTTAAAATCAATATAATTGTATGTAAGATTTGTAGCAGGAATATTCTTAGCATCAACCGTTCCAATTTTTTCAAAATTGATATTATCAAGACTGCGTTCAACTGTATAAGAAAGAACATCAACCTCGTTATTCACTACCCATTCAAGTTTTGAATTATCAGCAACCGCTTTTCCGCTAAAGCTGAAAAGATCAAATGGTAATGTGGCAGAAGATGACATGAAGTAAAAACTGGAGAACGAACTCACATCAAACTGTATGGCATGACCGTAAATGGATTGAACATATTTACCGGTAACAGTTTGACCCAATGCCGTTGACGCCATAGTAGTTCCGCACGCATCATTGTTTTTGTAAACAGATAGATCGGTTATACTGGCAACATTACTTCCTGATGTTGCAATCATGTCTGCCAGTTCCTGTGCTGTAATATAAAGTCGTACAGAAACCGGTGTAGCTGGCGGATTGTTTTGTACGCTAATGGTAACATTCCTGTTTAAATATTTATTACCAAATCCTGTTCTTACGGGATTTCCTGTGCGAGTAAAAAATGATGTAGTGATATCGCCAAGATTATTACTATTAGCATCAATTTCTGCAATGATATTTCCGTTCGGTCCTGTAATGGGCACCCATAAATCATTATTTCCGTTTGCAGCATTGATGGTTACAGCTGTAGCGGTAACACATCCTGCACTCGTGCTTGAATCGATAGGAATGTAGGTTGAGATAGTACTTGGGAAAGGGGCTGTACCAGATGGACTGTAGCCTAAAAATTCATAGCGAACAATACAACCAAGACAGTCTGCAACAACATCAGGCGGGTTACCAACAGTTGCAGCTGAACCTGCCGGGCTTCGATCCATTGCCAGGTAAATATTTTTTCCATCAGGAGAAAATGCCATGTCTCTGTAACGATTACCGCTTTGAAAATAAGTAACAGTGTCTGATTGAGGGGATGACAATGTTGGAATGGTTTTTACAACTGCCGTTCCTGCATCATTTAATTTTAGACGGATCAGGCGTCCCCATTTTAAACCCGCAGCAAGCAAAGTATTTTTCCAACCTGGAATAAACGTACTTGTATAAAGACCTAAGCCAGACCATCCTTCTGAATGCCATCCTGCATTGTTGGGTGTTGTAGGATTGCTCCAAATAGATGAAACAGTTCCTGTACCAGTTCCTGGATAGGCAGAAAAAATGGGGTCCTTATAGGCACCATATAATGTTGCACTGGCATTAATAGTATTCATGTTGGTTACTTCGTTACCAATGGGCGGGGCACTTGAAGCAGCAGCAGCTTGTCCGTCAACTGTGTATGCCCCTCCGGTCCAACCAAAAGGAACACCCACAGTCGTGCTTGTACTTAATCCTTTTGTTGTTGTGCCATTATAATTTCCATCAGCAGCATAACCTATTACTAATGGGTGTCCGTAGTTTTTAAATCCTTCGATGATATTGATTTCATCATCACTGAATGGTCCATGTGATGAGCCGTAAAGAATATTTAAATCTGGATTATAGGCAAACCCTTGATTGTTACGCATACCAATACTCCATACTGCACTTTTACCAACGATTGGTGCAACATCGTTATATGGGTTGCTATCGGGTATCCATTTTTGATTGCCTGTACCTGAACAGGTATCGGACAATGCAAAACGTAATATCTTTCCTTCGTAAGCATTCAACACTTGTGCTTTCATTGGTCTTACAATATTCAGTTCGGGATACTGTTGGCCTGCACCCATATCACCCGCTGCATAAAATAAATAGTAATCACTTCCGCCCTGTGTCATCGGTGTAATGATCATTCGTTGGGAATTGTGATCTCCGCTTCCGGGAATAGTATCGCATATTGAAACCGGTGATTCTAATTTGTTGGTTGAGGTATTATAAAAGAAACGAACAATTCGGTTTACGAAAACTGCAGTTGATGGATTGCTGTGTACATAAGAAATGTATACGTAGTTCTGTGGTGAACTTGCATCTAAAAACTTTGGATGCAACGCCATACCAGCGAAGCCACCTTGTGCGCCGGCACCGTTTGCAAACTGGCAATTAAACGCCTGGTCTGTTGGTGACGAAAAGAAAGTACTGTTTTGTGAAATATCCAACACTACTTGTTTTACACCTGTTGTAGGATGAATTCTGTTTAATTTATAACCTTTTGCTTCTGTAACCCATAAATAATTATCCGGACCGTAAGTTATTTCCCAAGGATCGGCAAGCACACTTGCTGCAGATAAAATTGTTTGCCTGTAAACTTCATTCATTTTACCGGCGGTAATATTTGTTGTAGCTAGAGGCGCAGATACATAAATACTGATGTTGTTTGCAACAGATCCTGAAGCAGGGGTGGTTGAATAGGCAGAAGATGAATATACTCTTACAAAATATTGTGTTGATACTGATAACCCACTGCTGATGGTTACTTCGTTTTGTCCACACGCAATGCTGCTTAAACTGCCGCATGTGCCCGAATAGACTTGTATCATTGCACCATTCGCACTTAAGGTTGATCCTGCTGTTACAGTTATGGTAGCATTTGTTTGCGTGGAAGTAGTTGTGAATTTATACCAAACATCGTCATCAGGGGTGCCGGTTGCACAACCAACAGTTGTTCCGCTTGCAGTAGCATTTGTTAAGTTGCCCGATGAGTTGGTACTACCGGGTGTTATTGTCAATGCGCCTGCACAATCATCATGTGATGGTACTGCTGTATATGACACACAAATGCTGAAACCCCAGTTCGCAGTAGTTCCGCCTGTTGCAGTAGCCGTTGTAAATACTCTGAAATAATATTGAGTTGATGGTGCAAGATTTGTTAATGACAGCGTGGAAGTTCCACTTGCTGTTGTAGCGATAGATGTTCCTGTGAATGCACCTGCAGCACAATTTGAAGCAGTGAATGCTTCAATGTATGTGTTGGAGGATGTAAGGTTGCTACCAAAACCCGAAGCGGCAATTTGTACATTGCGGATGTTGGCAGGAGTTGTAAAAGTATACCATACATCCTTAGTAGTGCCAGCTGAATTTGTAGGGCTACCGGTTGCTGTTGCGTTTAATAAGGTTTGACTAGCAGTGGCCCCACAGCTTGTTACCGCAGTAATATTGGTGGCGGTAGAACATAGATCGTTTGTTAAAGGTGGGTCATAGGAAACGCAGATGCTAAACTGCCAGTTACCCGCACCTCCTGTAGTGGTATTACCAGCAGTGGTAAATACTCTGAAATGATAAAGTGTAGAAGCTGTAAGTCCAGTTAAACTGAGGCTTGTTCCTGACGCTGTTGTTACTGACGAAGTTCCAAGAGAAGTTCCGCTGAATGTGCCAGAGCCACATGAGCCTCCTGAAAATGCTTCGATGTATGAATTATTATCGATGCTGTTGCCAGGACTTGATAGGGTTAACGTTACGCTAGTGATGCCACTAGGTGTGGTAAAAGTGTACCATACATCTTTGGTTGTACCCGCTGTGTTAGTCGGGCTTCCTGTAGCTGTAGAGTTTTGAAGAGTTTGACCAGTTGTAGCCCCACAAGTGGTTTGTGGATTTAGGTTTAACGGAGTATTACATGCATCTGGTGCTACTTGTGCAAAGGAATTGAATGATAAAAATAGTACTGCGATAATCAGGATACGTTTCATGATTTTACAAGGATTGTTTGGATTTGTCAAATGTAGGATGACTCTACTTACTCACCTATAGAAGTTTTCCTTTATTAAATGCGGAAATTACGAGACGCATATAAGAGCAGTTCTACTGAACCGTTCCCACGAATAATTATTTGTAGGAATACGGCTACTGTACTCCGTAAGAAATACGAGCAGCATCTAATAAATACGACTACAGTGTTGTCGTATTTATTCATCGTTAACGAAATAAGTTTTTCATTAATTTTATATTTGAATTAAGTATAATTTGTTTTTAATCCAATCCTATGTATAAATTTCTACTTCTTCCGTATACTCTTTTCTTTGTATTCGCCTTTTCCTCTTTTCCGGAAAATGTAATTGCACAATCGGTCCAAACAGGTAAAAGTTATATTAACATCAGCAAGCCTGCGGGCGGCACTATTCAAAATGGAGACCAATTAGAGATACGTGCTGTTATTGCAGTATCGGGCAACTCAGTTTATTTCGCCCGATACAACGATACTATTCCCACCGGCACCACCTACGTCGCAAATTCTATTCGCTTCACAACTAATGAAGGAATGAATTATGGAACACCGCTACGCATAAATGGTTTATTAACCGATGCTGGCGCCGATGATGAAGCAAGATATAATGCAGGTGTGTTACGAGTAAACCTCGGTAGCCTTACAAGAAGTGGCGGCGGACAAACAGCGGCTTACAATGCTGTTGCTGCACCTACGACTATAGATGTACTACCTTCCGCATCCGGATGCAGAATTTATAATACAGGCAGGCCGAGCTTTTATGGCGGAACATGTATTATTATGGTCACCTATCGTGTTACAGTAAACACAACAGCCGGCAATACATTTACGATTCCGGGAGGTGCGTTTCGTTACAAATCAGCAAATACATTTAGTGAAGCGACACTTGCCAGTACAGTTCGCCCGTTAAATACAATGACGGTGATGGTAACAGATCCTTTACCGGTTTGTAATGCAGTAGGTAATAATTCAATTGTTGGTAACGGGGGAAATTTCGGTAGCGGATCAACACAAAATCTTAATCCTGCTCCTGCTGCAGGAACAGTTGTACCAGGTTATCAATGGCGTTCATTTTCATCGCCCACAACAGGCCCGAACGATAGCATGTTTACAGTTGCAAATAACACCAGCCCCACTGCAAGTACAAATGCAAACCTCGCTTATCCTAACAGCAATCGTTTATTTAATGTGTGGGATATTATAGGCGATCATACCAATGCAGCAAATCCATTAGCAGGTAACCCTGCAACAACAGCAGGACAGGCTGGCGGATATATGGCGGTGGTAAACGCTGCTTATGGTATTAATAATGCAGTGCAACAAAACGTTGGTGGTTTATGCGGCGATACTTATTATGAATTCTCTGCATGGTTCAGAAATATCTGCCGCCGATGCAGTTGTGATACATCAGGCAAAGGTTCAGGTACTTCTGGATTTAAAAGTTATATGGCTCCTGTTGTTCCTAACACTAATGATTCTGCAGGCGTATTACCTAATCTTACTTTCCAGGTTGATGGTATGGATTATTATACTACAGGTAATCTTGATTATAGTGGTCAATGGGTGAAGAAAGGGTTTTTATTTAAAACAGCCCCAGGTCAAAATTCCGTAAACATTGTTATACGTAATAATGCACCAGGTGGTGGTGGTAATGATTGGGTAATGGATGATGTTGCTTTTGCCACCTGTTTGCCAGGGCTGAGTATGCAACCATCGAACAACCCGGTTTATTGTAACAACGGCCAGGTCGATATGTCGGTAATTGTACAATCGTTTTACAGTAACTATCAATATTACCGATGGGAGAGAAGCATTGATAATGGCTCATCGTGGAATAATGCACCTCTTTCACCTAGTGCTCAATCATTCAGTTATACTTATAATGCACCTTACTATGTTGACACGGTTGCATATCCAAGCTTTATTGCCAATCCTTCAAACAATGGACATCGTTTCAGAATTCGTGTAGGCACTTCGCTCACTAATTTGGGGAACAACAGTTGCGCTTCTTATAATACTACTGATGTAATTTCAGTAGGGGTGCAACCAACCTGTGATATATTGCCTGCGAAGTTTATAAGGATAAACAGTTCCCTCACTAATCGTCACGCAAATGTAGTTTGGGACATAGCAGATGAACAACCCAATACTTATTATAGCATTGAGCGAAGTGAAGATGGAATACAATATAAAGAAGCAGGAAAAATCAGCGGAACAATAATGCCAAGGTATTATTGGAATGATCCTGTGCCTGCACAGCAACGAACATACTACCGTGTAAAGATGATCACAGGCGATGCTGTTAAATATAGCAAAGTTGTGGTGGTGGCTCAAGAGGGATACGAACTGGATATGCATGTATTTAATAATCCATTTCATGAACGCATACTTATCGATTTCGCCAGCGATAAGGAACGTGCTGTAACAATTCAATTGATTGACATAACAGGCCGTATAAAACTTGAACAGAAACAGCTCCTAACTACAGGAATTAATACCGTTCAGTTAAATGTAAAAGACAAAGGCGCGGCGGGCTTGTATATACTACAGGTATCATACAAAGGAAAATCTATCCAGCAAAAATTGGTGGGTAATTGAAAAGGCGAAAATCCATAAGTGTAAACTCATAAGAATTGATAAAGGGTTCCGGTTATAATGTAATAATTGGGAAGTTTTACTATTGCTTCCAAAAAATTTATTAATGAATTTTGGAATCGTCCGTATACTATCCGAATAGCTATGAAACCAAAATTGTATCTAAGGCAGGCCCTATCCATTATTTTATTGCTGTCCTTCGCAGCGATTCCACTTATATCTTTTGGGCAGTCTGCTAATAATGCTTGTGGCAGTTCTGTTTCATTAACATCGTCAATTGCCTGTTCAACAACAACCGGTAATTTACAAAACGCAACATATGCCGGGGGAGATGGCCCGACGAGTGGCTGCGGTGCTGCATCACCGAATGACGTTTGGTTTCGTTTTCCTGCACAAGCTTCAACCACAACAATTACGGTAAATAATCTAGGTGCTAACCTTTCCACAGGTACAACTTATGTTGAACTTTTCAGCGGTACTTGTGGTTCATTTACTTCTATTCAATGTCAAACAGTAGCATCAAATCTCGTTGCAACAGGACTTACTGTGGGGGTGACTTATTATGTGCGTGTGTACATAACCGGTAGTACCAGTGGTAACCCTACAGCCAAATGGAACTTCGATATTTGTGTTACTCATCCAGCACCTCCACCTGCAAATGATAACTGTGCAACAGCAACATCTCTTACATCTAATACAGTTTGCTCTAATACTGCAGGTTCAGTAATTGGAGGAACAAACTCTGGTATTATTGCTCCATCCTGTGGTGGTACGGCCGATGACGATGTATGGTATAGCTTTACGGCCGTGCAATCTGTAACAACAGTTACCTTGAGTAGTGTCGGTACAAGCTTAAGTTCATCAGGAACAAGAATGGAACTGTTTTCCGGTGCATGTGGCGGTTTAACTTCTATTGATTGTAGTTCGGGTGCAACACTTACCGAATCGTCACTCACGCCCGGAGCAACTTATTACATCAGGGTATATTCTGCAGGAGCCACGGCACTAACAAGCAATGCAGGATTCAATATATGTGTTACACATCTTGCGCCGCCAGCGAATGATAATTGTGCAGGCGCTGTAAATCTTATTCCAGGTGTTTCTTGTACCAATACAGCAGGTGCAATTGTTGGTGCTACCAACTCCGGTATTGCGGCTCCATCTTGTGGCGGTGTTCCGGATGATGATGTTTGGTATATGTTTACAGCAACAGTTGCACCCACAACCACTATTACATTAAGCAGCTTGGGAAGTAATCTTAACTCATCGGGAGCTTACATGGAATTATTTTCTGGTGCTTGCGGAAGTTTGACTTCATTGTTCTGCAGCAGCAGCGGTAGTATATCCATGAGCTTAACAGCAGGCGCTGTATATTATGTAAGAGTTTATTCAGCAGGATCAACTGCAATTACAAGTACGGGTACATTTAATATTTGCGTAACAACACCTGCTGCAGCCGTGCCTGCCAACGTTTCAACAGGTAAGAGTTTCATCAACATTACAAGACCCAATGGTGGTACTGTAGTACCCGGTGATGTTTTAGAGATAAGGGTTTCAGTAAACGTAGCGAACAACGGAACTAACCGGATTTTCAGATCACGGTTTAATGACACTATTCCTGCTAACTTAACATACGTTGCCGGCTCGTTAAAGTTATTGACAAACGAAGGCAAACAATATGCAGCTTACACAGATGCTGCCGGTGATGACTTCGGCATGTATAATAGTTCGAACAAAACAATAAGATTTAATCTTGGCCGGGATACAACCGGCATGGCTACCAGTGCTGTTACGTCAACAGCCATTGATAGTACAACCGGAGGTTATTATAATTCAGGCACACACCGGCCACGGGGTAATGGTATGTTGGTTATTGTTACATATCGTGTAACAGTTGATGCATCGCTTGCATACAACACCGTAGTTAACTATGGTTCAGGTGCAGTTCGATACAGAAACCAATTGTCGTCGGTAGGTGCAATTGACTATGTAAATAATCCAAATAATCTTTCTTTTATTATTTATCCTAACTATGGTTTATGTTCTAATGCAACTGGTGCTAATAACGTAAATGCAGGTAGTGGTGATTTCGGTTCCGGCACAAACCTTAATGGAGCCAACCCAGGAACAGTGCCAGGATATAATTATGTTGCATTAGCAGCAAGCAACCCACAGGATGGCAACTACGGAGTAACAAAAAATTTAAGTCCTAATCAGTTGACAGATCCAACAGTTGCACGTCCTAATTCAACATCGGGCAATCGCATTTTTGGTGTATGGGATATTATTGGTGATCATACCGGAGCCGCCGATCCATTAGCCGGTAACCCACCTTCTCCGGCAGGCGTAAGTGGTGGCTATATGCTTGCGGTGAACGCAGCCTATCAATTAAGTATTGCCAACAACCAAAGTATAACGGGATTATGTGAAGATACATACTATGAATTTTCGGCATGGTTCAGGAATGTGTGTAAACGATGTGGCGCTGATAGCCTAGGTAATTATGCGTCGAATGCTACGGTTCCGGTGGGCTATATTCCAACTGCTGCTGGCGATTCTTCCGGTGTAAAACCAAATCTTACTTTCCAGATTAACGGTATTGACTATTATAATACCGGCACAATGGATTATGTAGGTACATGGGGTCAATGGGTAAAGAAAGGCTTTGTGTTTAAAACAGCAGTTGGGCAAACGGCCTTAACTATTTCAATTAAAAATAATGCGCCTGGTGGTGGTGGTAATGATTGGGTAATGGATGATATTTCGTTTGCTACTTGTTTACCAACACTAACCATGCGTCCAACCAATTCACCAACTTATTGCAACAATAACCAGGTAGATATTTCAGTTGCGGTATCTACCTTCTTTGATAACTATAACTATTATCAATGGGAGCGCAGCACTGATAATGGAACAACCTGGATATCGGCACCGGAAAGTCCATCTGTACAAAATTTTGGATTTACGAATTACAGTGGTGAGTACCGTGATACTGCTGCATTACCTTCTTTTATTGCATCAAGCGTGTATAATGGTTATAAGTACCGCATTCGTGTGGGAACATCAACAACAAATCTATCATCGGGCAGTTGTGCGTTATATAATGATGTTGATATCATTACTATTAATGTGCAACCTTCCTGTTCAGTATTGCCTGTTGAAGTCTTACAGTTCAATGTTCAATTGAAAGACAACCTTTCACTGCTCACCTGGAAAACGAAACAAGAAGTAAACCTCATTGGATATACAGTGGAACGGAGTACCGATGGTAAAACTTTTACTGCAATCGGGAAGCTTGCTGCAAAGGGCGCTATGAACAACGAAGTACAATATATGTTTACCGATATGACTGCTGTATACGGAAAAGTATATTATCGTCTGCGGATGACTTCAACTGAAGGCGGATCAAAATTCAGCAATGTCCTTTTTGTGCAGCCCGGTCAATCAAAATTATTTGAAGTAACAAATATTGTGAACCCAATCAGTTCAAAATTATCGTTCCAGGTTAGTACGCAACAATACGAACAAATAGAGGTACAACTGATGGATGGGGCTGGCCGCTTGATACTTAATAAAAAACTCACCATCAACAAAGGCAGTAATGCTGTTATGGTTGAAGTTCCCTCGCAATTGCAGAACGGATCCTATTTACTCAGGGTTCTGTCCAAGAATGAAGTAGTTAATAAGGTCATTCAAAAAAACTAATGGTTTTTTGATAACGCCAAGAATTTTTGCCACGGTCGTGCGGCTTTGGTTTCTCTTATTTTAATTTTTTTGATAAACTTTTATTCCATCAGTCAGCTGATGGAATAAAAGTTTACGTGTTTTTACGGTTTTATTAGGAGGTTTTGCTATAGGTGGAATAATATAAATCCTTCATTTTTGTAATGGTTTACTATTATCCTAAGATCCACAATCACTATGAAACCGTTCATGTACCCAACACTGCTTCGATTTGTAACAGTATTTTGTCTAATCAATGCACTATGCATTTTTCGAACATCTGCACAAAACGAATGTACTACAGCAGTTACGCTTACATCTTCAACAGGTTGTAATAACACCAATATTAATTTAGGCACAGCTACTGCCAGTGCCGGAATTCCGTTAGGCTGTGCAGCCGCAGGAACGTACAATGATTATTGGTATTCATTTACTGCAGTTTCAACATCTCACACAATTACTTTAAGTAATGTTGGCGCAAGAATTACTGCCCCAAGAATTCAACTGTATAGTGGCACATGTGGAGCATTGGTATCAGTAGCCTGTTCTTCATCACCCCACACTTCATTGACGCAAACAGGTTTGACCATTGGTGCGACTTATTATGTAAGAATATCACAGTATGGAGCATTTGGAGCAAGCGGAAACTATAAGATCGATCTTTGTATTACACATCCACAGGCTCCGCCGGCAAATGATGAATGTGCAGGCTCAACTTTGCTTACATCAGCTGTTTCGTGTTCTTCTACCGCAGGAACGTTGTTCTATTCAACTGCCAGCTCAGGTGTTACAACTGCGTGCGGCACCGGTACTTTATATGATGTATGGTACCGTTTCCAGGCCACAGCAACAACACATGCGGTAACGCTGAGTAACCTTGGAGCCAATCTCACAACTGCAAACACATACATACAGATGCTTAGTGGATCATGCGGTTCATATACTTCATTGGGTTGCGGAACGGCTGCTAACCGATTAAAAGTGACGGGCCTCACAGTAGGAACTTTTTACTATGTACGCATCTATACAACAGCAACACCAACCGTAATCCCGTCAACTGCTTGGGCATTTAATGTTTGTGTACAGAATCCACCAACAAACGATGATTGTACAGGAGCTGTAAGTTTAACAGCAGCAAGTACTTCAACATGTACAAATACTGCAGGTACCCTTGATATGTCAACTGTAAGTACTCCAACTGCAGGTTGTGCAACTGGTACCAACTACGACGTATGGTATAGTTTTACAGCTACTGCAGTTACCCATACAATATCATTGAGCAATGTAGGCAGTGCAATTACTGCACCACGTATCCAGTTATATAGTGCAGCATGTGGTTCTTTAACTTCTATAAGTTGTGCAACTGGTACTTCTTTAACACAGGCAGCGTTAACAATTGGTACGAATTATTATGTAAGAGTATCGAACAACACTACCGATCCATCTGCAACTTCCGGTTCTAATACAGGGTTTAATATTTGCGTAGTAAGTTCAATAGGAGTTTTAAATGACAACTGTTCTGGTGCTACATCTATTACGAGCAGTACTTCCTGCAATGCTATTTCAGGAACTTTGGTTGGATCAACTGTTACAGGCATCTCAGCTTCTTGCGGTAGTAACACGTCCGCTGATGTATGGTATAGTTTTGTAGCTCTAACATCATATCCAACAATTACGATGGGAAGTATGGGGTCTGATATTTCGGGTGGCCCAAGAAGAGGAGCTGTTGAATTATTTTCAGGCAGTTGTGGTAGCTTAACAAGTTTAAGTTGCCAAATTGGTAATGGTACAGCAACAATTACAACTACTGGATTAAATGGCGGTGCCGGTTTAACTGTCGGCCAAACATATTTTGTAAGAGTATTTTCAAACCAAACCGGGGCACCTGCCAACTCAGCATTTACTATTTGTGTAACGGATCCTACAGGCGGTCCTCTTACACTTGAAACATCAAAAAGTTACACCAATGTTACCAAAGCAAACGGAGGTGGTAGTATTGATGTTGGTGACATTCTTGAAATACGTTCAACATTGTATTTAAGTTCTGGAACTATTGATAGTTTATCGTTCCAGGACACATTAAAAGCGGGCTCAGGATTTACATATCAAACCGGTACCGTTGCTTTGCGAACAAACGAAGGGAAAATATATCCTATCGGTAGTTCTGCGTATACGGATGCAACTGGTGATGATGCGGGGCATGCAGTTGGTACCGGCGTTGGCACCGATGCTAACATCAGAATTTTTATGGGTACTAGTCCTACATCCGCCAGAGGAGGTACTGCAACTAACTCCAATTTGCCGAGAGGCAGCGGTAACCATCTTGTAATGGCGACATATCGTGTACAAGTAACTGGTGTTGAAGGAACACGTATCAATTTTGGTGGAGGTTCTTTCCGCTATCGAAATCAAAGTACTGGATTATTTGTTGAAACGGTTTTTCCAAGGGACAGTTTAATTGTTTACGCAAGTCCAACGGTTTGCCCTAATGCCATTTCAGCTACAAATGTAATTGGTGATGAATTCAATGGAACATTTGGTACGGCAACGGGTACAAACCAGACGAATCGCAATGCCTCTGCAAACACTACTTATACATTTGTCAATTTTACTTCAGGTTCACCGCAAGATAATTTTTATGGAATAACTAATAATTCGGCTTCAGCAGGAACAAACGTCACACAGACTCTCCAAAAGCAAAGTTCTATTCCTCAAAGGGTGTTTAATGTTTGGGATATCAGCGGCGATCATACTGGCGCTACTGACGTGAACAAAGGCAACCCGCCATGCAACAGCTCATTGCCGGTGAGCGCAACAAACCCTTGCGGTTATATGATGGTGGTAAATTCATCTTATCGTACAAGCACAGCTTTTGAATTTAACGTTGCCAATGCATGCCCGGAAACATATTACGAAGTGTCAGCATGGTTTAAAAACGTATGCTACAAATGCGGAGCTGATTATGATGGCACAGGATCGTTCTACGGCGGTGGTGATAATATTTATTTGCCAACGGGTACTGGTGATTCATCAGGCGTAAAACCAAACATCGCAATCAAGGTAAATAATGTTGATTATTACTCGACAGGTGATATTCAATATCAAGGCTTGGGTGGTACTCAAACAGGATCTGATACGCTAAATAATTGGGTGAAGAGAGCCTTTGTATATAAGACAGATGCTACAACAACTTCTTTTTCTCTTAGTTTAAGAAACAATGCACCAGGTGCCGGAGGTAACGACTGGGCAATTGATGATATCTCATTCAAAACATGTTCGCCCAGCATGCAAATGACACCAAATGCATCACAAACATTTTGCTCGAACAGCCAGGTTGATATGCGTGTGTTTATTGAATCATACTACAACATGTATCAATACTACCAGTGGGAAAGAAGTACGGACGGAGGTAACACATGGGGAACAGCACCTGAAATGACGGGTACGCAAACATTTAGTTATACAAATATGGGAAGCTCGTACAGAGATACAGTTGCTTATCCATCGATCATTGCCAACACCACAACAAATGGTTATCGTTACCGTATTCGTGTTGCTACAACAGCAAGCGGTCTTGCAAATTCATGCGCAGTGTTTAATACGGATGATGTGATTGTGGTGAACCTGGCAAGCTCTGGATGTGCTGTGTTGCCAGCTGAACTTTTAAAGTTCAATGTTGAATTGAATGGAGATAAGAGTTTGCTCACCTGGAAAACAAAAGATGAAAGCTTAAAAGGATATGAAGTGGAACGAAGTAATGATGGTGTGCATTTCAGTTATATTGGTTTTGTAAGTGCAAAAGGAATGAATGGAAGTGAAACTTCTTATATGTTTAACGATCCTGTTGCTGTATCAGGCAAAGTTTATTATCGTTTGAAAATGGTAAGCTTTGCAACAGAAAATAATAAATACAGCAACACACTTTCGGTTACGTTGAACCCGAATCATCATTTTGAAATCGCAAATCTTGTAAATCCTTTTGTAAGCACTGTAAACTTCCAGTTGAATGCTACCCGTAACGAAGTTGTTGAGCTTCAATTGACAGATGCATTGGGTCACCCGGTTGTGAGCAAAAAGATAAACGTTAACAAAGGTGCAAATGCGGTTTCGTTCAATGTGCCACAAACAATAGCAAGAGGATCTTATCTCTTAAGGGTAGTTTCTCCATCAGGTTCTGTCCAGAAGATCATTCAAAAACAGTAAGATATAATAAAGCAAGCCCCGCAACTGCGGGGCTTGCTTTGTAAACATCGTTTGTTCGATAAATGTATCTAAGATCACATCACTTGCGCATCGTCGCTTACTTCTGTATTTGTTTCAACCGTTGTATTTGTTTCTTCAGGTTTGTGATGCTTGAAAAAACGTTTTTGAAAAACCAGAATTGTAATTACACCCGTTGAAATGGATGCATCAGCAATATTAAAAATGGCCTGGAAGAATGTAAATGGTTTGCCACCCCAAAATGGAACCCAACTTGGCATCATCTTATTTTCAATGATGGGGAAGTACAACATATCAACTACATGCCCATGAAGAAAAGAAGAGTAACCTTTCCCGGTTGCTTTTGCTAATCCATCGTAACCAAAATAGGTATCTGTAGATGCATTATAGATCATGCCTTTATCGAAGATCATTCCGTAAAACAAACTATCAATAAGATTGCCTAAGGCCCCGGCATAAATTAATGCTGCGCAAATGATAAAGCCTCTGTGGTATTTTTCTTTTACGATCTTCACCAGGTACCAGGTTCCAAAAATAACAGCACCCAGGCGAAATAATGTAAGCGCCATCTTCGCCCATTCACTATTGCCTAATTTCCAACCATAGGCCATGCCTGCATTTTCAATAAAGTATAACCGGAACCAACGACCCAGAACAAATTTCTCGTCCTGGTATTCCATAGTTGTTTTGATCCAGATCTTTAATCCCTGGTCAGCAAAGAGAATGATAAGAATAATAAATATGACGTAGCGAAGTTTCACGAATTCGTTTTTTTAGTTGACAAAGATAGGGAGTTGGGGATAAGGACTCGGGCCATTAACTTATTCCTCAAAATACACTCGTTTTACCCGCTGGCTAATACCTGTCATCAGTTCGTAGGCGATAGTTTGGCTTTGTTTGGCAACTTCCACCACTGAAAGTTTAGGTCCGAAAACAATGACTTCGTCGCCTTCCCGAACATCAGCAATGCCAGTGATATCAAGCATAGTCATGTCCATACAAACTGTGCCAATAACCTTTGCAGGTTTTCCATTGACTAACATATAACCTCTACCATTACTAAGATTACGTGGATAGCCATCGGCATAACCAATGCGAACCGTGGCAATGACTGAAGGTTGGGTAATAATTCCCCGACGGTTATAGCCAACCGTATCACCCGGCTGCAGCTTTTTTATCTGTGCAACCGTTGTTTTCAGCTGCAAGGCTTCTTCTAAATGCAATTTGCCGGCAGCAGAACTTATACCATACATCCCGATACCCAACCTCACCATGTCGTATTGCAATTGGGGATGACGGGTAGTTCCATGGGAATTATCTAAATGCCGTATGAATGTATAATCGAGAATGGATTGCAAAAATTCACAGGCTTCTTCAAAACGTTTGGCTTGCGTTAATGTAAACTCATCTTCAGCCGGATCTTCACTCGCTGCCAAATGACTGAAAACTGATTGGACAGTAAAAATGTTTTTCTTCAATAGCACAGCAAGTGCTGCAAGCTCATGCTGCATAAAACCAAGCCTGTGCATCCCTGTATCAATTTTCAAATGAACAGGGTAACTGCTGATGCCTTCTTTTACAAGATAGGATTCGAATTCATGCAGGATAGAGAAAGAAAATAATTCTGGTTCAAGATTATGATCGATCAATGCATCAAACGTAACAGGCTCAGGATTCATCACCATAATAGATAACGTAATGCCAGCTTTACGTAGCGCCACACCCTCATCAGTAAAAGCAACAGCGAGGTAATCGGCTTTCATGAATTGCAAAAGGTTCGCAATTTCATAACTGCCACTGCCATATGAAAACGCTTTTACCATGGCCATGATCTTTGTTGACGGTTTCAACAATTGCTGATGTGCCCTGATGTTTCTTGTGATGGCGCTTAAGTTGATCTCTAAAACGGTTTGGTGTGTTTTCTGTTCAAGCATCTGTGCAATGCGATCGAGCTCAAACACACGGGCACCTTTTATAAGTATGGTTTCATTTTGAAACGCAAGTGCAGGAAGTTGCTCAGCGAGTTCCGTTGTGGATGAAAAGCTGTGCACGTCAATTGCATTTGCAATAAGCGGAGCAAGCAAGTGTTTTGTTTTTTCACCAACTGTAATGACACGACTAATGTTGTGATGCTGTAATAAGGAGGCAATCGAGGTGTAGGTTTCGTTTTCCTGATCTTCTGTTAATTGAAAATCGGAAAGAATAATACTTCGGGTTATATGCTGACTTTGTTGCTGCAACATATTTAATGCAATGCTGAGCGAACTAAGATCGGCACTATAACTATCGTTGATGATGGTGGTGTTATGTAAACCACTTTTCAATTCAAGTCGTAAGCTTACAGGTCGTAACTGAGTAAATTTTTCTCTAATCGTATCAATTGGAACCTGCAGATATAAGCATGTAGTTAAACAAGTAATTGCATTTTCCACCGAGGCATCATCTGTAAACGGAATACTAATGCTGTCGTTTAATCCACCGTTAGCAAAATGGATAACTGTTTCGGTTAACATTTTTATTACGTCATTTATCACGACGCTGTTTTGTTTCGAATCACCCCAACTGTAAATATGTTGTTGCTGAAATAAAAGAGGCTTTAATTTCTCCGGTGAACAAATCACAGCATTGGCGCCGGCAAACAGTTTTTGTTTTTCAATAAGTTTTTCCTGTGCATCAGCAAATCCGTCAGCATGCACTTCGCTGATATTAGTAAGAATACCAATTGTTGGTTGAATGATCTGTTGTAATGCATCCATTTCACCTTGCTGTGAAATGCCTGCTTCAATAATTGCCAGCGTATGCTGCGGTTGTAATTGCCACACACTTAAAGGAACACCAACTTGTGAGTTATAGCTTTTAGGGCTACGGGTGATATTGTAACGGTCGCTTAATAATTGGTACAACCATTCTTTTACAATTGTTTTACCATTACTGCCCGTTATGCCAATTACCGGAATGGAAAACTGCTGACGATGATAAGCGGCTAGCTGCTGTAGTGCTTTTAATGTGTCTGTTACCAACAACACATTTGCTGCAGGCATTGTTTTTATATCAACGGATTGCTGAACAATAAAATGACGAACGCCTTTGTTAAATGCTTCACTTATAAAATCATGCCCATCTCTCCGTGCAGTTTTTAAAGCAAAGAATAAAGCAGTTGCAGGGTGAATGATGCGCCTGCTATCTATCAGTAAATGTTCAATATTAGCTTGCACATCTGCTTGTTGCAGGTATGTTGCTTGTAAAATGGATGCAATACGGTTAATGTTGTAATGCGACATAGAGACAATTTTGCAACCTAGTCTTTATAATCCTCAGGCGCATTTTTTTTCTTATGATAGATGGAGTAGAGGATAGAACCCCCGATGCACGCAACAATTACTACTAATGAGATGATCACCTGCATTGGTTTATCAACTACGGTGCCGATCAATTCCTCGCCAAGCATCTTCAAACCAATAAACACAAGCACAATGGCAATGCCCTGCTGCAGAAAATCAAATTTGCTTACGGCACCTCTTAACAAAAAGAACAACGAACGTAAACCTAATACTGCAAATACATTAGATGTATAAATCACCAGGGAGGCATGTTCACTTTTACGATCAACAATACCCATTACTGCAGGAATTGAATCCAGCGCAAATACAATATCAGTTGTTGCAAGCATTACTACCACTACAAATAAAGCCGTGTAAATTGGTTTGCCGTCTTGCTTTAATACATATTTGCCATCGCCATCTTCCATTGTAATAGGTAAGAATTTTTTAAGGAAGAGATAAACCTTACTTTCTCTTGGATCATATTCTTCTTCCTGGTTTGTAGTGAACATTTTAAAACCGGTGTATACGAGAAATGCACCAAAGATGTAAAGTATCCAATGAAAACGATTGACAAGTTCGACACCAAGCGTAATAAAAATAACACGGAATACAATTGCCATTAACACACCAATCAGTAATACACGGGGTATGAAAGGTTCTTTTACTTTAAAGAAGCTGAAGATGAGCACAAATACAAAAATATTATCAATGCTTAAGCTCCATTCCATCAGATAAGCACTTACATATTCCAATGCGGCCTGCTTTCCATCTTCGTACCACATAAAGGCACCAAAGCCTAACCCGAGAAAAACCCAAAAAATGGTTTGCTTTAAGGCTTGCTTTGTTGTTAGCGTAGCCGATTTTTTACTAAGCAATCCCAGGTCGAACACAATTGCAATCAATAGCACAATGCCAAAAACGAGATAAGTAACTTGAGTTGAAGTCATCATTATAAATTCAAAAATGAAAATTCTTTTAAGCTTTCTTGCTATAAGTACGTTTGCGCCATTGCATGTAAGCAATACCAATGAGCAACACTAATAAAACCGGAATTACAATATTGATCAGTTGCCACATCACCCGTTGCTCACTAACTTTTTGTTGGTTCAGCAAACGCAAAGGAACGTCTTTATTACGCAATGCCACAATGCCTGCATTGCCCGTCATATATTCCAGTGTATTTTGCAAAAATGTTTTGTTGGCGAAACTTCGTTCCTGCACACGGCTGTAACCCATAGGGAAAGGCTCCTGCTTGGTAAAACTATTCAGCACCACATCACCATCGCCAATAACTAATTGTTGGGTTGCTTCGTCGGTTTTTGTTTTGAATGATCCATATTCTTTTGTAAAGAACTGGCGCATTTCTGCTGATGCACGGTTGCCGTAAAAACTGTTGAACTGACCTTCAAGGAAAACAGCAACAGGCAAATTCTTTTTATTGTAAAGCTTGATGTCTTGAATGGTTTGTAATTCCTGCAGGCTTATGATAGCTGGTGTGCTTACAAATTTTGCGTTTTCACTTGAAGTAAGCAGAATGTTTTTAGTTATGCCTTCTGCTTTTACGGTGTCAAGAGTATTTGTAAAAAGGCTTAATACCGGTTCAAGATTTTTTGTAACAGGATGATTGCCTGTTGCGTTCAGCAACGGATAATAATTGAATGGTACATCGGCCAATTGCGGCTGGCCGCCTGCGTTACCTACCACCAATTTGCTTAGATCGCATTGTTGATCCTGCAGGAGATCACGGTTGATACGAACACCGTATTTGAATAAGAGATCATCAAGATTCAACCCACGATCATAAGCAAGTGTTTGGGCCACTATTGCCAGGCTGTCTTTCTCTGCATGAAGCATATCTAAAAACCACAACACTTTTCCACCCTGCATAATGTACTGATCGATCTTCATCTTCGTTGAGTCAGTAAAACCTATGGAAGGCTTCACGATCATGATTGCAGCAAATTCTTTGGGTATTACTTTGCTTTTATTAGGGTCGACAATATTAAAAGCATAATCTGCATCAAGTGTTTGAACCAGGTCGAATGTTTCAGGTCCCATTGGTTGCCCGTTTCCGGTTAAGTAGCCAATGAGCGGTTTTTGTTTGCGTTGAATTTTTTCAATGGCATCCGCAAATTTGAATTCAAGTAACGCTTCTGCATTGCCGATACTTTTTGCTTCATCAGTCACCAAACTACCTGTGAGTGGGTCACGGCTATACTCTGTTTTTCCACTCAGCAAGTCAACAGAAACAACCTTGTTTCCTTTCTTCACCAATGCTGAAGGATAGATCACACGTTGTGTCTTTGCTTCTTCTTTTTCCTGCACTTCCAAGGTGTAAGGCAAAATGCCAAGACTCTTTAATGAGTCGCTCATCATTTGCTGGATCACTTCATTTTCAAAATTGGGGTTTGTGTGTTTAATACTGTCGACATTTACTCCATTCATCCGCAATTCGTTCACCACTTCGGCAAGCATAAAACTTTTCGCTTCCTCAGTAAACATTTCATCAACCGATTTATAATTGATCTGCAGTTTACTTCCGCTGTATTCTTTCATCTCATTCAGTAAATCGCTGGTGCTGTTACGCAGTTTACGGAAGGAAGAACGAAAATCGCCTTTCAGAAAAACATCAACTGTAATTGTTGTGTCAATATTTTTTAGTAAAGCTTTTGTTTGTGGTGATAATGAATATCGTTCTTCGCTTGTTAGATCCAGTCGTAAACGCAATGACGTTGATAATACATTCACGATTACCAACAGCACAAGTAATGCCACCCAACTATACTTCGTGGAAAATAGTTTCTTCATAGTTTAGTTTTTGCGGCCTATTCGTTGGATGGTGATGAATAGCGTAAAAAGAGTTATGCTTAAAAAGTAAATCACATCACGACTATCGATAACGCCTTTTGATAAACTGCGGTAATGAAATTCCATACCCAGCATTTCAATAATATAATCGGCACCTGTGCCTGCCAATTTGCTTAATGCGGTAAAGCCACTATATAAAACGAAACAGAAAAAAGCACTAAGCAAAAAAGCCACAACAGGATTGCCAGTAAAACTGCTGCAGCAAATACCAACTGCCGTAAAAGCAGCGCATAAAAGAATGAGGCCAATGTACGAACCAGTAATTCCGCCCATGTCAAGCGACGAGCCGTCGGCACTCATGGCATTAATGGTGAAGAGATAGGTAAACGTTGGGAGCAGGGCAATTAACACAACAAGCAGTGATGCAATGTATTTCCCTAAAACTATTTGTCGAACCGTTAGCGGTCGGGTAAATAAAATTTCCAGGGTGCCTGCTCTTTGCTCATCGGGGAACAAACGCATGGTTACGGCCGGGATCAATAGTAGCAATATGTACGGGGCAAGGTTGAAAAAGTTTTCCAACGTAGCATATCCAAAATCAAGAATATTAAAACTGGAAAACACGAACAGGAATAGTCCGTTCAACAAAAGAAAAAGGATGATGGTAATGTATCCCGTAAGGTTGCTGAAAAACTGACGGAATTCTTTTTTGCAAATGGCCCACATAGAGTAGCAAAAATAAAGGAATAAACTGCTTGTGCCGAATCCTGTTTCCACCTGTCTGTAACAGTTGTAAGCCCAATTTGCACACTTGTAAACTCGTTGGAAAACAATTTTCGAAGGACTATGATTTTATAATCTGAACAATTATCTTAATTGTTTCCTTTGAAAAGGCCGTCATTACCTACCTGCAAGAAGCTAGCTATAAATCACCAAGTATGACGAAGAACACTCTATCCACATTGCTATCCTGCTTTATTTTTCTCAACCTGCACGCACAGGTTGCAGGAGATTTTCAAAGTAGAAATGCATCCGGTAACTGGAGCGATTTTAACGCCTGGAACGTATATAACGGGGCAACATGGCTGGCTGCAACGGCAGGCCAAATACCTGTAACGACAAGTAGTGTGTTTATCCAGAATGGGCATGTGATTACGGTAGACAATATGATTGCCGTTTGTAACAACCTGAATGTTTCCAGCGGTGGTGCAACTGGAAGATTGGCTTTTGACGCAACGGGCATTTTGAACGTGAAGGGAAACGTTACGATCAACAATTCAACTTCGAACTATTTTTCACCTTGGGCAGCCGGCGGAAAATTAATTCTTTCAGGAACAGGCAACCAGGCAATGGTTGGTTTAACAGAAAATACAATCATTGAAAATTTGGAGATCAATAAAGCATCGGGAACGGTTTCAATGGCTGGCTCCAGTGCAGCCATCAGTGGAACACTTATATTAACTGCGGGAACTTTAGATATTGGAGCCGGCGGAACCTTAACATTAAATGGCGCATCATTAGCTCGTACAGCTGGCTTTTTAGACGGAAAAAATACCAGCGACCTTGTTGTTACTGGTACAACAGGTGGAACTTTCACTATCCCTCAGTCTGGAAATATTTCATTGCAAAATGTAACCATCGGTGGCAACAGGAAACTCATCATGAATGGAGTAAATGATCTTTATTTAAGCGGAATATTTTCTATTAGCGCAAATGCAACTTTTGATAATGGAGGCGAAAGCCAGCTATTGCAAAATACTGGCGGAAGTATAATTATTGATGGAAAATTTATTACAAAAGATGTACATGGTTTTACGGGCAGCAATGCTGCAATACCAGGAATTACACCTGTATTGAATGCAGGCTGCACTGTTGAATACGCTCTAACGGGCAACCAGATTTTTAATGCACGGTCCGACTATAAGAACATTACTTTTTCAGGCAGTGGCAGCAAATTTTTAAGTAGCGGCTGTATTCCAACAGGTACAGTCTATATAACAGAAAATGCAATTCTTGAAACGCTCAATTTTACTTTTGGCGATCTTTCAACCAATCTTATAATGGATGGTGGCCGATTTCGTTTGTCAGGCACCGGAACAAAACCTGATATTCGGGGTACGTACACTTTAACGGGTGGAGTTATCGAATTTTTCGGTGGAACTCCGTCAACAAATCAAACTATCAGGGGTTCGACTACTATCTTTTATTACAGTATTGAGATAAACAGCCCTTACGTTGCTAACTCGAATGCCAACATTAACCTTGCGCCAGGTGGTTCTTTCACAATTAAGAATGGTGCTGCCTTTACCATTAATGATGAATCCATTACTGGTCAAACAGGAACGCAAACTGTAACAGTGGAAAATGACGGCAAATTTATTTGTGGCGATGCCGATGGCTTTACCGGTGGCACGGGTATTACTTCAACCTCTATTCGTGGTGATGTTGAAAATATTAACCTTAATGGTGGAAGTACAGTGGAATATTCTAAAGCTTCTTCGCAGAAGTTTTCTGCAAGAAGTGATTATAAAAATGTTACTATCAGTGGAGGGGGTGAAAAAACATTGAATGGTCCATCAACAATGTCTGGTATTTTAACCTTAACTAACGGACTTGTTACAACAACAGCTACAAATCTTCTTACATTATCAGCAACCGCCACATGCCCGGGTATTGGGAATGCTCTATCCTTTATTAATGGGCCAATGAAAAAAATCGGCAACTCTTCCTTTATTTTTCCTGTTGGAAAGGCTGAACTACCCGGACCGGCCGGAGGAGGATATAGATTGCTGGGTATCTCAGCTCCATCACAAATTACAGACGCTTTTACAGCAGAATTTATAGTTGGCAGTGCTACTGCATTAGGCCCGATAAGTGCGTCGATGAAGGGTGCCGGCCTTACCCGTGTAAGCAGATGCGAATATTGGAAACTTGATCGCACGGCGGGTAGCTCATCCGTAGACGTTAAGCTTTCATGGAATGCAAGAAGTAATTGCAACGTGTCATACATATCCAGTTTGCCCGATTTGGCAATTGCACATTTCAATTCAGGAATGGGGGAGTGGGATAGTTTTGGTGTTGATAGTTGGACAGGAACAGTAACATCTGGAACCGTAACATGGAATAACGTGTCTACTTTTAGCCCTTTTTCTATTGCAAGTACAGATTTTCTTGAAAATTTACTTCCACTTGATGTGTCGGGTTTCAGTGCAAAAGCACGTAAAACGGATATTGCAATTGATTGGATGGTAAGTAACAATAACGAGCAAGATGAATTCCTTCTGGAACGTAGTAGCGACGGGATGCGTTTTGAAACGTTGAAAATAGTACCGGCTAAGGTGATTCTCTTTACGGCAGCGTACGCCGAGTTGGACAATCATCCCTTTAATGGATGGAATTATTATCGTTTGCGAACCACTGACAAACTCGGTCGGGGACGAATTTCTAACGTAGTGAAGGTTTGGTTTGGGCAGGAAACGGAGATGAGGGTTAGTCCCAACCCGGCATCAGAAAAAATTATTGTCAGCTTTGCCGAACCAAGCAGCATTTCTCAAATTGAACTTGTCTCTATATCCGGCCAGGTGTTGAAACGCACCCAAACCGTAAAATTCTTTAACGAAGTCGATATATCTCACTTGCAAGCGGGAATATATTATCTCCGGATCTCAGGAAAGAACGGGCTTTCCATTAAAAGCTTTATTAAACAATAAAGACCCGAAACCAACTGCTGAGAAAGCCCCTCTTTTGGAGGGGCTTTTGTTTTATAGTAAAAAATTCGGTGAATTTAAACGGCGAAACTTTCCCCGCAACCACAGGTTCTGCTGGCATTAGGGTTATTGAAGTGAAAGCCCTTTCCATTCAAACCATCACTGAAATCAAGCGTTGTATTGTAGAGATATAGGAAGCTTTTCATATCGGTAACCACTTTTACCCCATTATCTTCAAATACCTGGTCGTTCGGCTTCGATTCATTATCAAAATCCAACTTATAACTTAGTCCGCTGCAACCACCACCCACTACGCTCACTCGTAAGAAATAAGAATTATCTCCAACAACATTAGCCTGTTGCATCAGGTTTGCCACTTTTTCTTTTGCTTTATCGGTTACAAAAATCATCTTCTTGTTTTTAAAACATGAGCAATTGACGGGCCAATGAGTAAACGCTGCCGTCTTGTCTGCAAAGTTAGGTTTGTTTGCGGGCAACAACCAAGCTTTGTAAATTGCTCTTAATTAAGTCAGCCAAATGAATAAAGTTGAGCATATAGGTATAGCAGTTAAAGACTTGTCAGTTTCTATTCCGTTGTTTGAGAAATTGTTGAATACAGCGTGTTATAAAACTGAATTGGTGGAAAGTGAACAGGTAAACACTGCTTTTTTTAAACAGGGAGAAACAAAAATTGAATTATTAGAAAGTACGGATGCCGATGGAGTAATCGCAAAATTCATTGAAAAGAAAGGCGAAGGTATGCACCATATTGCCTTTGATGTAGATGATATTGAAGCAGAAATGAAACGCATGCAGCAGGAAGGATTTCTTTTGCTAAATGAAAAACCAAAGCACGGAGCTGATAATAAACTGGTATGCTTTCTTCATCCAAAATCCACTAGCGGAGTACTTATTGAATTATGCCAGGAAAAAAAATAGCTGCCTTTCAGCAGCTACTTTGTATTTGGATGTAAGCTTTACTGTTTAACGATCTGTAAATTTTCGATCACTTTACCACTCTCAATTACCCGCAACAGGTATACACCCGCTGAATGCGCTGAGAGATCAATTTGTATTCGATTGCCCCCGGTTGGATTGACGGTTTTTACTCTTGTTCCTTTTGAGTCAATAATTTGAATTATCTGTCCAACTTTGAAAGATTCTTTGCTGTATAGGTTGGTAGTATTATTAAAAGGATTTGGGAATACGCTGAGATTTTTTCTTACCTGATTATTAAAGCGAACAATCTCGGAATAAACAATTTGTCCATTGATATCGATTTGTTTTAGACGATAGTAATTGTATCCGTTTAGGGGCTGCAAATCAAGATGGGAATAGGTAGTGCGGATGTTGCTGCTTCCATGAGCAGCAATTGAACCAATCGCATTCCATGTTTTTTGATCATTACTTTTTTCGATAATAAATAAAAAGCTGTTATTCTCCATCAATGTAGCCCACTCTAAGCGGACAGTGTAAGGTTGCTTTTGCTCGGCTCGAAAATAGTCAAATGCAACAGGTAAGATTCCAGCTCCTATATAAGGATAAGATAATACCCACGGGCCGTTAATATCATTATTATTATGTCTCCACACGTCCTCTCCTCCAATTTCTATCAACTCAGCATCCCCGTTTCGTGCATTAATTACGCCTCCCGAATAAATCTGGATAAAACTCCATGCTGCCAAACTTAATTTCCCTGGAGAATTGAAATCGAAGTCAAGCACTCCACAAACAAAAATTTGCAACCTTATAGAAGAGTAATCAAGGTTGCCCGAAAAATTAATTTTCTTGTCTGATGGTATGCATACTATTTGATCTGCGGTGGGGACCCCTACTGGACTCCATGAATTTGGGTCATTCCAATTCCCCCCTCCAGATGCCACAGACGGAACAGCCACCTTTGTGCAGTTTGTAGGCATAGTATTACACTTTGGATAAGGTGTAGATGAATGTGGCCAATATGTTTGTGCAGAAGATTGTAAACTAAAAATAATAACAAGGAAAGAGAGTAAAAATCGCTTCATAAAAGTGAACCATTAATAAATAACGTGACGGAATAAGTTAACGGTTCGTTTCAGGGGGCTGGATCACTTAAAGGGTAGAAACAGGTTGAGCGACTAAGTGATAATTCTTAAGGATCTTGGTGGAAAGACCGTAAAAATACTAATGATTCTGACTTATGCAAGCATTCAGGAAAGTATTTCTTCCATCTTCATGCTCCTTGAGCCTTTTATGAGCAGGTGTGTATTCGTAAGCTGTTGGTTTTTAAACCAATCACGAGCTTCTGATGAAGATCTAAAATTTTCAAAGGGATGATCAATTTTTGTGAAATCTCCACCCACCAGCACTACTTTGTGCCAGCTGAATTTTTTAATAATATCAACGATGTTTTGGTGCTCAGCGATGCTGGTTTCACCCAGTTCGGCCATAGCTCCAAGCATTAACACCTTCTTTTCGGCCGGAAGTTTGGCAAAATTTTCAATTGCTAGCTGCATGCTGCTCGGGTTAGCATTGTAAGCGTCGAGGATTATTTTGTTTGTTCCCGCTTCTATTAACTGTGATCGGCTGTTAGAAGGAATATAGTTTTCGATAGCTGTTTTTATCTTATAAGTAGGCACGCCAAAGTGAAGCCCAACCGACACGGCAGCCAAAACATTTGGCAAATTGTAATCGCCAACAAGCTGCGTTTTGATCTCACCAATATCTGGCTGATTTGTAATACTTACAATCAAAAACGGTTCGCTGTTGATCAGTTTACCCATAGTTAAAGCGTCATGCGTACCATAGCTCACTTTGTTTTCAATACCCCTGCTCATCTCCTGCAAATAATCAAAGTCGTTATTAATAAAGATGGTTCCATTGGTTTCCCTTATAAAATCGTATAATTCGCCTTTGCCTTTTTTCACGCCTTCAATTCCACCAAATCCTTCGAGGTGGGCTTTGCCAACATTATTGATCAATCCATGCGTGGGAAGCGCATACTTACAATAACCTTCAATTTCTTTTTGATGGTTGGCGCCCATCTCAATTACAGTTATTTCAGCATCTGTCTTTACTTTCAGCAACGTTAGGGGAATGCCAATATGATTGTTCAGATTTCCTTCGGTAGTATAGGTTTTGAAATGCGATGAAAGCACAGCATGAACCAGTTCTTTCGTGGTAGTTTTGCCGTTACTGCCGGTAATGGCAAGAAAAGGGATATTGAATTGCTTACGATGATATTTAGCCAATTGCTGTAACGTATTCAACACTTCTTCAACGACAATAATGCGATCATTCCCGTTTACTATTGCTTCATCAACAATGGCATAAGCTGCTCCTTTTTCAATTGCCTGCACGGCAAATTGATTGCCGTTGAAATTATCACCCTTCAATGCAAAAAAAAGGTCGCCTTCTTTCAACTTACGTGTATCTGTTTGAATAGATGGATGCTGGAGAAACAATTGATAAAGCTCTTCAATACGCATAACTCAAAGATAACAGTATGATTATTTGCTCAGATTTGTCTGACGGAATTTCTTTCTATATAAAAAAGAAAGCCCTCCGAACGGGAGGGCTTTCAATATCATCAAACGAAAGATTAATTTCTCTTACGATTGTTTTGTTTCTTTTTTGCAAACCAGTTACCTGTTTTGCGGCCGTTACCTTCCTGGCTACCATAACGTGTCATTGCACAACGGAAACCAATCATTGAACTTGCCTGGTCTTCTTCAAGGAAACGACGTGAACCTGGGCTCAGCCAATATGCACGGTCGTTCCAGCTACCGCCTTTATAAACACGGCTCTTATCGCTGATCAAGGTAGTTTTGCCGTAGCCATAAGTCACGTTACTTAAAGAGTCACCATCGAGGTAATCAATTGCATAACCTTTTTGGTAGTTACGACGGTTTTGAACTTCCTCATCAGTTTCATCACGATACTTAATACGACCCATTGAATCTCTTTCAGCTTTACCGGTGCTAAGATCCATACGTTGGAACTTGTTACCACGATAGTAGTTGAAATCGTCACCATCGCTTGGTGTCATTGGTCTGTACACATCCGCAACCCACTCACTTACGTTACCTGCCATGTTATATAAACCGAAACCGTTAGGGAAGAATGAATTGATTGGACCAGGAATTACTGCACGGTCGTTCAAACCACCGGCAACACCCATGTTATCACCAGATCCACGCTTAAAGTTCGCAAGGAACTGACCTTGCCAGCTGCTGCGGCGTGCATCACGCAAACCATTTACGTTTTGCGCCCAAGGATAAACCTGCTTATTTGCTGTTAACTCCTCACCACGCTTCTTTTCGCTACGACGTGGGTTAGGGTTTTGTGCGATCAAACCATAGGCTGCATATTCCCATTCAGCTTCTGTTGGCAGACGGTAATCTGGTAGAATGATACCTTCTTCAAAGTTGATATTGGTAGGAACCTGCTTGGTAATAGGATCTTTATAGTTCTTAATGTTTTTTCCAGGAGTTGCCTGGTATTCACCTAAGAGGTAAGCTTTTGTATTAAAGTTATCCTGGCCGCCGCCCTGCATTTGTTTTTGCAACTCAGCCTTTTTGTTAGTGATACCTTTTTCGTAGAGGATGTTTTCGTTTACACGATCACCACGCCACAAGCAATAATCGTATGCTTGTTTCCAGCTCACACCTACTACAGGGTATAAGTTGTATGAAGGGTGGCGGAAATAATAATCCACGTAAGGTTCGTTGTAAGCCAACTCACTACGCCAAACCAGTGTATCAGGTAAAGCCTTGTTAGTGATAGCAGTGTCCTGGAACACACGGTCAAGCCAGAACAGGTATTCACGGTAGTGAACGTTGGCAACTTCCGTTTCGTCCATATAGAATGAAGCAACCGTTACACGGCGTGGGATATTGTTCCAGTCACGCATAACGTCTTCTTCCACAGCACCCATTGTGAAAGTACCACCTTCCACAAACACGAGGCCCGGCCCGGTTTTTTGCTCTTTTTCTTTTGATACACGGAAACCGCTGCCGTTTGGATCGTTGTACGTCCAGCCGGTTGAAGTCGATTTCGCCGGTTTCTTCTTAAATAAATTACAAGATGTAACAAGTGTAGCCCCAATTAATAGGATACCTAGATTTTTAATGCGGAAAAGGTTTTTCATCTTTTCGTTCGTTTTGATAGTTAACGAGGAAGGTTCAAAAATATTGTATTGGATTCTTCAGCCCAAATCAAATATAGACCGAAGACAAACATAGCTGAATCTTTCCAGTTTCTGAAGGAAAGGGCTGGCCTGTTTTTTAATTTCAGTATTTCTGCTTAACCGCCACACCGTGAATTTACGCTCAAAGCAGCGTCGCTCCTCAGCCATCAATCTCTGTAAAGGTTTTCTTCCTCAATCAGGTATCTTTGATTTCTCTGTTTATGCGATACAGCACCCTGTTGATAGCCTGTTTTTTTACTGTTGCCGTTAATGCCCAACGCACTTATCGCAACAATTCGGTATTGGCGAGCGGCGCATGGTACAAATTGGCAGTAAAGCAGCCTGGGGTTTACCGGATCAACATTGCCTTTCTTCAATCTTTGGGGGTAAACGTAAGTAACCTGCAAAGTGGTAGCATTCGTCTGTTTGGTAATGGGGGAGAAATGTTGCCGGAAGATAATGCGATAGTTCCGGCTGATGACCTTGCAGAAAATGCAATTATGGTGGTTGACGGGGGCGATGGGGTAGTAAATGGCAGTGATTATGTTCTTTTTTATGCCAATGGCCCTCAACAATGGGCGAAGGATTCGGTCAATAAGCGATTCAGGCACAGGAAAAATTTATACAGCAGCGAATCATATTACTTTTTGAATATTTCCGGAAACGGGCTAAGGATTCAAAACCGAACTGTGGCTGGGGCCCCCAACCAAACTGTCACATCATTCAAAGACAGAATCTTTCATGAACTTGATACCATCAATTTTTTGCGAAGCGGTAAAGAATGGTATGGCGAAGAATTCAGCAATACTCCTGGGGGAACTTTAAACAGAACATTCAACTTCAGTAATTCAAATTTTCTTACAGGCCCCGTTCAACTTATTTCGAATGTGGCCGCAAGAAGTAATGGCATTGGAAGCTCGTTTCTGATCAGGGCAAATAATATCAATGTAGCTCAACACACGGTGAATTCTGTTGGCACAGGCACATACGATCCTGTTGCTGCACCACACGAACTTGTCGCTACTTTCAATCTTTCTCAAACTTCACTGAGCTTACAATACACTTATCAACCGGGCAGCGTAAATGCTCAAGGCTGGCTTAACTGGTTTGAATTGTTTCCGCAACGGCAATTAAGTATCGCTGGAGTTGACCAATTGTTATTTCGAGATTGGGAAACAGTTGGCGCCGGCAACGTTGCCGAATTTCGGCTACAGGGTGCCGTAAGCAGCACGTTGGTATGGGATATAACTGATCCGCTTCGTCCCCAAAACATGACTGGCACATTCAGTGGTAATGAATTCCGTTTTGTCAATACTGCTGAACGCCTGCGTGAATATGTTGCCTTCAATCAAACAAATTTATTACAGCCAACTGCTGTTGGTAAGATCAGCAACCAGGATCTCCATGGCACTGCAAATCCAAACTATATCATTGTAGCACACACATCCTTACTTAGTGAAGCACAACGGTTGGCGACATGGCACCGGCAAAATCAAAATCTAACAACATTAACGGTAAGCACTGACCAAGTGTATAACGAATTTGCTTCGGGTAGTCCGGATCCTACTGCAATAAGAAATTTTGTAAAGATGTTTTACGACAGAGCTAGTGCCGATACAACAAAACGTCCACGTTACCTTTTATTATTCGGCGATGCATCTTATGATTATCTCAACCGTGTAAGTGGTAACACAAATCTTGTTCCCTGTTTTGAGAGCGAAATTTCACTTGATCCCTTATTAACCTATACTTCTGATGATTTTTTCGGAATGCTCGATGATAATGATTTTATCAATCGCATGTTTCCAATTAGCTTACTTGATATTGGCATTGGTCGCATTCCTGCAAAAAATATCCAGGAAGCAAAATCAGTAGTAGATAAAGTCATTCGCTATCATGCAAAAGAAAGTTTTGGTCCATGGCGCAATGATCTAACACTTGTTGCAGACGACGAGGATAATAATATTCATTTAGATGATGCCGAGTTGCATGCATCAGTGATTCAGCAGAATAAAAACAATAATGTAAATAAGATTTACCTGGATGCTTATCGTCAGCAAAGTGGAAGCGGTGGCAGCCGTTATCCTGAAGTAAATCAATCGATCAATAATAAAATTTTTGCAGGTACACTTATCTGGAATTATAGTGGTCATGGTGGATCAAGACGTTTGGCAGCAGAAGCAATTCTTGAACAAGACATGGTTAATACATGGAAGAACAGCAATAAGTTGCCCTTATTTATTACTGCCACTTGTGATTTTGCTCCTTATGATAATCCAGCTGTTAATTCAATTGGTGAAAATATTCTTTTGCGTGATCAAACAGGTGCCATTGCATTAATGACCACAACACGAGTAGTGTTTGCATTCAGCAACCGCATCATGAACAATAATTATTTCCGCATTGCATTGCAGCCCGATGCAAATGCTGTTTATCCTTCATTAGGCGATGCCGTAAAACGTGCAAAGAATTTTACTTATCAAACCTTTGGCGACATTATTAATAACCGCAAGTTCACATTGCTTGGCGATCCTGCTGTTCGATTAGCTTTTCCAACATTGAAAGTGCGAACAACAGCCATCAACAATCAAATTCCGTTAGCAGATACGTTGAAAGCATTGGATCGCTACAGTATTAAAGGTGAAGTAACTGATGCAAACGGTAACAAGCTCACCAACTTCAACGGTAATGTGTACCCGATTATCTATGATAAAGTACAGCAATTAAAAACTTTCGGCAACGATGCCGGAAGTGTTCCCGTAAATTTCAATCAGCAATCAAATATTATTTTTAAAGGTAAAGCCAAAGTAACAAATGGCGAATTCACTTACAGTTTTGTTGTACCGAAAGACATCAACTATCAATTTGGTAACGGTAAAATAAGTTACTATGCAGAGAACGGCAACGTTGACGGCAACGGTGCCGAAACATCCATCATCGTTGGCGGAGCCAGTAGTAATCCCGTAATTGATAATGCGGGACCAACAATTAAAGCTTATCTCAACGATGAAAAATTTGTAAATGGTGGCATCAGCAATGAAACACCTGTTCTATTGGTAAAACTTGCTGATTCAAGCGGCATCAATACAGTAGGCACAGGTATTGGACATGATCTCACTGCAACATTGGATGATGATAACAGTCAGTTATTTGTCTTAAATGATTACTATGAAGCTGATGCTGACAGCTATCAACAAGGAACAGCTCGCTTTCAACTACCTGCATTGTCGGAAGGATTACATGTATTGAAGATAAAAGCATGGGATGTGCAGAATAACAGCAATGAATACAGGCTTGAGTTTCGGGTGATAAAAGATGAAGAGCTGAAGCTTGCACATGTATATAATTATCCTAACCCATTTACAACAAATACAAAGTTCATGTTTGAGCACAATCGTCCAGGCGATCAGTTGAAAGTGCTCATACGTATTTATTCTGTTTCAGGAAAAGTGGTAAAAACAATCACCCGTACAATATTTAATGAAGGAAATCGTTCTTTTGACATTGAGTGGGACGGAACAGATGATTTCGGCCAAAAAATTGGCAGAGGCGTTTATATCTACCAATTAGAGGTGAAGGATTCATTTGGCAAAAAGCAATCTGCTTTGCAAAAGCTCGTTCTGCTGTAAACCAAACTCTGTTTATGAACGCTAATGTTCAATTTTCCTCTATTTTTATGGCTCAAATTTCAACTCTTATGAGAAAAAACGCCGCCTATGCGTTAGGCTTACTTCTTTGCTTGTCATCTTTACAAACTTTTGCACAGCAAGCCCAAAAAATTAATGTAGTTACGACTGCTGTACCTATGTTACGTATTTCGCCTGATGCACGTGCAGGTGGTATGGGTGATATGGGAATTGCGACATCTCCTGATGCAAACTCTTCGTTTTTCAACCAGGCAAAAATTCCTTTTGCAAAACAGCGTTCTGCAATTGCATTAACATATACTCCCTGGTTAAAAGATCTTGGTTTAAATGATGTGTTTATAGCAACTGTTGCTGGCTATCATCAAATAGATGAACTTCAATCAGTCTCTGCTTCATTAAGATATTTTAATTTAGGAAGTATTCAGTTCACCGACTTTTCTGGCAATCAACTTCAAGAGTTTCGTCCTCGGGAATTTTCAATTGATGGAGGTTATAGCCGTAAATTAAGCGATAAGTTGGGTGTAGGTATTGCCCTTCGCTTTATATATTCAAATTTGGGACAAGGTAATTTCAATGGAGCTGCTTTGAAACCGGGTACGGCTGTGGCCGGCGACATCTCGTTTTATTATAATGGTTTGAACGAAGAAGGAACTGGAATTACTGCAGGCGCTGTCATGAGCAATCTTGGAAGTAAGATCGCTTACACAAATGATGCTCGTGGCAAAGATTATATTCCCGCAAACTTAGGACTGGGGGGAGTTTATACAAAAACAATAGATGATGTAAACAAGATCAGTTTTGGTATCGATATTAATAAATTATTAGTGCCGACCCCTCAAGATTCAGTAAACACTCCTGAACAGATAGATGCATATCGCAACCAAGGTGTAGTCAAAAGTTGGTTTTCTTCATTTGGTGATGCACCAGGAGGTTTTAGCGAAGAGTTGAAAGAATTCCAGATATGTACTGGTTTGGAGTACGGTTATAACGATCAGTTCTTTGCACGTGCAGGTTATTTTTACGAAGCAAAAACAAAAGGTAACCGACGATTCTTTACTGTAGGGGCGGGTGTCAAATACAACAAGCTTGGCTTTAACTTCTCTTATCTTGTTCCAACCGGCCAGGGCATTAGCCGCAATCCTTTGAGCAATACTTTGCGTTTTAGTTTATTGTTTGATTTAGGTGGAGATGATGGATCAACATCAGAACAATAACAAACAGATAAAAGATTTTGCCAAAAGCGGAGGTAGTTTACCTTCGCTTTTTTATTTACATTATGGCATATAGAATTGGTTCAGGTGTTGATTATCATCAACTCGCAGAAGGAAGGAAATTATTCATAGGAGGCGTTGAAATACCACATTACAAAGGAGCGGTAGGCCACAGCGATGCCGATGTGTTATTGCATGCTATTTGCGATGCAATGTTAGGAGCGCTTGCCTTGGGCGATATTGGGACACATTTTCCCGATACTTCAGCAGAATTCAAAGACATCGACAGCAAAATTTTATTGCAACAAAGCTTTGATAAAATAAAAGAGAAAGGATATAAAGTGGTGAATGTAGACAGCACTTTATCCCTGCAGGCACCTAAGATAAAACCATACATGAGCCAGATGCAATCAACCATTGCCAAAATTCTTGAACTTGATACAGATGCTGTTTCTGTCAAAGCAACCACAACTGAAAACATGGGATTTGTGGGAAGAGAAGAGGGGCTTGTCGCACATGCAACTGTATTGCTTGAAAAATAAAATATAATGACTGTTAAGATCATCAATGAATCAAATAATCCAGTGCCTGCATATGCTACAGAGGGCAGCAGCGGCATGGATATTCGTGCTTTTATTAACGAAACCATTACACTGCAACCACTCGAAAGAGCGTTGATACCAACCGGTTTATTTATTGAGCTTCCGCAAGGTTTTGAAGCGCAAATACGACCAAGAAGTGGTTTGGCCATTAAGCAAGGGATCACTTGCTTGAATACACCCGGCACTATTGATGCCGATTACCGTGGAGAAATTAAGATTATCTTAATCAACCTTAGCAATGAACTTCAGTCTATTCAAAATGGTGACCGTATTGCACAAATGGTGATTCAAAAAGTAGAGAAAATAGATTGGAGCCTTACAGTTGAATTGGAAAAAACAGAACGTAGTACAGGAGGATTTGGTAGCACAGGCAAACATTAATATTCATGATGAAGAATTTTTTATCGTTACTCGTAACAATGATGATGTTGTTGATCTTTAGCGCTTGCAGGTCAACAAAAAAAATTCAACAGGCAATGGTAAAGAAAGATACTATTGCAGTGGTTCCACCTGTTGAAAAAAAGCTTCCCACGCATGAAGATACCATGCGCATGGTGAATGATGTGTTATCAAATGTGCAGAAGAAACATATCGACTTTAAAACATTCTCAGCCAAAATAAAAGTTGATTACAGCAATGCCAAAGGCCGCCAGCCCGATTTTGTTGCAAATGTGCGTATGTTGAAAGACAGGGTTATCTGGATTTCGCTTAGTAATGATATTGGCATTGAAGGTATTCGTGTACTGATCACTAAGGATAGTATTAAACTACTGGATAAACTTGCAAATACTTACCAGGTGCGTCCGTTAAGTCATATCCAGGAACTGAGCCAGATACCTTTTAGCTTTGCCGATCTGCAAAATTTGCTAGTAGGTAATCCCATTTTTTTTAATAAAGACAGCGTTACATCCTATTTCAATAACGTAAATGGCTACACGCTCTTAAGTATTGCCCCGTTGTTTAAGAACTTATTATCGGTAGGAACTGATTACTCGGTGCAAAAAAGCAAACTGGATGACAACGATCCTACGCTTAATCGCACATGCGATCTTATTTATAATAATTACGAGAACAAAACCGGCGTATCGTTTTCTACACAGAGGCAAATCACCATTTCGCAGCAGAATAAACTGGATGTTGAACTGAAATTCAAGGATTATAAGTTTAACGAGGACTTAAGTTATCCCTTCTCAGTTCCTAAAAAATTCAAAAGAATTTAAACAGGCATACGTTTTCCGTTGATACGTCGTTTAACCCTGTTGCAGCTTTAATCTTATTTTTGTAACCAATCAAACCATATACCTATGCTGAAATTCTTGTTGGTAGTATGTTGTACCCTGGTGCAGGTGGCGTTAATTGCGCAGGACAAAGGTGAACTGGAACGTAAACGTAAACAAACGCTCCAGGAAATTGATGTACTTAACAGGCAGTACAACGATATCAAAAAGAATCAGAAGCAAAGTATCGGTCAGCTTACATTAATTCAAAACAAGATCCGCTTACGGAATGAGGTGATCAACACCATCAATAAGCAGGTAAGAGCAATCAACGGCGATATCAATACATCTTATGTAGAAATGCGCCGTTTGAAAAAAGATCTTGACACATTGAAGATGACCTACGCACACAACGTAGTGTATGCATATAAGAACAGGAGCAGTTACGATTTTCTCAACTTTTTATTTTCTGCTACAAACTTTAATGATGCGATTCGTCGTATCGCTTATATGAAAGCTTATCGTAGTTACCGTGCCGAGCAACTGGAAGTGATCAATAAAACAGAGTTGATGTACAGGGACAAGATCACACAACTCACGAATGCACGCAAAGAAAAAAGCGCTGTGCTTACCGACCAAAGTAAAGAAATGGGGGAGTTGGTGAAGGATAAGGAAGAGCAGGCATCGGTAGTGAATAACTTGAAGAAGAGAGAGAAAGAAGTAAACAAAGATATTGCTGCAAAGAAAAAACAGGCACAACAGTTACAGGCATCTATCACTGCCGCCATTAACCGTGAAATTGCTGCCGCAAAAAAAGAAGCAAAAGAAAGAGAAGATAAACTGAAACGTGATAAGGAAGCAGCTGATCGTATTGCAAAAGAAAATGCAAAAACAAATCCGTCAACAACTACAACTACCACTTCGCCTTCCACAACAACAACGGCACCTGTTACAAAGAAAGAAGAGCCGAAGAAAATAGAAAGTTATCTTGAATACAATAAAGAAGATATTGCATTAGGCAATAGTTTTGAAAGCAGTAAAGGAAGATTGCCATTCCCTGTTGATAATGGATATGTTTCTATCAACTTCGGATCATACACTATTCCCGGAACAACTATTAAAGGCAACCAGGACTTCATCACTATTGCCTCACCCACCGGCACTTCGGTTAAAGCATGTTTTGATGGGGAAGTCGTAAGTGTATTTGATGTTGGTGGTAATACGGCTGTAATGATCAAACATGGTAAATATTTTACCACTTATAGTAACATGAGTTCATCATCTGTCAGCAAAGGGCAGTCGGTAAAAACCGGCCAGGTCATTGGTCGGGTGGGAACCAACATCGATGGTGATGGTGAATTGAATTTTGTACTTGCCCGTGAAAATCAAATGATCAATCCAGGTCCCTGGTTAAGGGGCCGCTGATACGTGAACAAAACGTTCGTATAACTCTTCATACAAAGGAACAATGTAGTGAATATCAAATTTTGCTGCTTGTTCCTTTGCTTTTTGTTTGCAGTATTGTAAACGCTCTTCGTTTCCTAATAGTTCAATACCCAATCTGCTCAATTCATTTACATCGCCAATATTGGCCATGAAGCCTGTTTCGCCATGAATATTAATTTCAGGAATACCACCTGCATTGCTCGATAAAACGGGAACACCTGCCGCCATTGCTTCCAATGCCGATAAACCAAAGCTTTCATATTCTGATGTAAGTATGAACATGTCAGAGATAGCAAGTATCTCTTCCATTTCCTGTTGCTTACCAAGAAAACGAACATCATCACAAATTCCCAAGTCACGACAAAGTTCTTCCGCTCCCGGTCTGTCTGGTCCATCGCCCACCATTAATAATTTTGACGGAACAGCTTTATTAATATTAGCGAATGTGCGAATGATATCATTCACACGTTTCACTTTACGAAAGTTACTTGCATGTGCAATGATGCGTTCGCCGTTTGGTGCTAGCACTTTACGGAATGCATCCAATGGCTTTTTATCGAAACGTTTTACATCCACAAAGTTGTGGATCACTTCAATTTCTTTTTCTATCTGGAACGAGTGATAAGTTTCTTTACGTAAATTATTTGATACAGCTGTTATGGCGTCGCTTTCATTAATGGAGAAAGTAACAACAGGTTCAAAGGTTTTATCTTTTCCCACCAAAGTAATATCCGTACCGTGCAGGGTGGTGATTACAGGAATATCTTTTCCTTTTTTCTTTAAGATCTGTTTAGCCATATAGGCAGCCGATGCATGCGGAATGGCATAATGTACATGCAAGAGATCAAGATCGTTGTTCAGCACAACATCAACCATTGTACTTGCTAGCGTAGTTTCGTATGGCGGATAATCGAATAAAGGATAATGTGGTACACGTACTTCGTGGTAAAATATATTCGTGAAGAAACCACTGAGACGAACTGGTTGCTGGTAAGTTATAAAATGAACCATATGCCCTTTCTCTGCCAATGCCTTTCCCAGTTCAGTCGCCAGTACACCGCTACCGCCAAAGGTTGGGTAGCATACAATACCTATTTTCATTTATTATTATTTATGATTGAAACAAACCCCTGAAGGGATTGTTTGATTTATATGGCTGTCATTTTCCGTGCCAGACCAATTCTACTGATGATTTGGCAGGTCGCCTTAACGAAGTTAGTACTTTCAATATACAAGCTTTTGTTAGCTTTTGCCGCTTGTATAAAAGCGATCGCTTGGGAGTCAGCTATTTTTGCAGGTTAGCAGAGTTGTTCTATTTTGGGCTTTCCAAATAACTCCAACATAAGCATGAGAACAATTAAAGTAGCACTGGCCTTTCTTTTCATGGCCTTCACAGCAAATGCACAAAACAAAGATTCGGTAATGTTCAAGCGTATTTCCGATGATGTATTTACAAATAGTAAAGCATACGAGAATCTTCGGTTTTTATGCAAACAGGTGGGTCCACGTTTAAGTGGTTCGCCGCAGGCAGAAAAATCGGTAAAAGAAACTTTCCGTATGATGAAAGAACTCGGGGCCGATACCGTCTACCTGCAGGAGTGCATGGTGCCGCATTGGGTGCGGGGTACAAAAGAAAGTGCGTTATTGGTTGATGACAAAGGCACAACTTTTTCGCTCAACATATGTGCATTGGGTAACAGTGTTGGTACAGGCAAAAAAGGATTGAAGGCAGAAGTGATTGAAGTTCGCTCATTTGCTGAATTGGATATATTGGGTGAAAAAGGAGTGAAAGGGAAGATCGTATTTTATAATTTCCCGATGAACCCAACCAATGTTGAAACCTTTCGTTCGTATGGTGAAGCAGGTCAGTTTCGTGGACGTGGACCATCAATGGCTGCAAAGTATGGTGCCGTTGGTGCCATGGTTCGTTCACTTGCAAGTAATATCGACGATTATCCGCACACCGGAACAACAACCTATAACGATTCATTTCCAAAAATTCCAGCTATCGCTGTTTCAACACGCCATGCAGAATATGTTAGTGCTGAATTGAAAAAGAAAAAAGGGTTGCAATTATATTTCCGTACCGAATGTGAAATGTTGCCCGATGTAAAAAGTCATAATGTAATTGGGGAAATAAGAGGAACTGAATTTCCAGATGAAGTGATAACAGTTGGTGGTCATCTTGATTCATGGGATTTGGCAGAAGGTGCACATGATGATGGGGCAGGTTGTGTGCAAAGCATGGAAATTATTCGTGTATATAAGAGGCTTGGCATTAAACCAAAACGTACGATTCGGGTAGTGATGTTTATGAATGAAGAGAATGGATTGCGTGGCGGGCGTAAATATGCTGAAGTAGCTGCAGCAGAAAAAAACAAGAAATTCATTTTTGCTTTGGAAAGTGATGCAGGTGGTTTTACACCAAGAGCATTTGGTTTTACAGCAGAAGAAAAAACATTAAATAAACTTCGCAACTGGGAATCATTGTTTAAGCCATACGGCGTTTATGAATTTTCAGCTGGCGGTGGTGGAGCCGATATTGGTCCGTTGCGTCCTTTAGGTACAACACTTGCCGGGCTTCGTCCGGATTCACAACGTTACTTCGATCATCATCATGCAGCAAATGATACATTTGAAATGGTGAGCAAACGTGAGTTGGAGTTAGGCGCTATCAACATGGTGCTTTTGTTGTACATAGTAGATCAGTATGGGTTATAATTTTTTGGCCATAAAGAAAAAGAACGCAGAGCCAGCTCAGCGTTCTTTTTCTCTTGTCCTCTGCGGCGAATTGTCTTAATCGATTTCATTCACATTCATCATTCAGTACCTGCACTACTTTTTTGTACAGCTCAACAGCTCTTTCAGGCGTGCGGCCAATCGATACAAGTCCAACCTTTCCAAATTGTGAAAGTGCACTGATCAAGTGAAACATTACACCTTCTTCCTGGGCATTGCTGTAATGCAGATCATTCATCATCGCAATATCGATGAGATCATGTGGTGTTAAACCTTTATAGCAATCCCGTTGAAGATTATCTGTTGCAAAATAATAACGCTTCTTCCCATCAGGCATATAATATTCCCCCTGTTCAGCATCATAATCACCTTCAGTTAAAAACTGGAGCATTAAATAAGGATGTGTTGTTCCTCCTTTTCTCAAATTGATTTCGATAGCATAATGCTTAAATCCTTCTGCATCTTTTGTGCTCATAAAGTCAACCGCAAAACGACCAAGCACCCCTTTCTCTTTTAAACCGGCGGATATAATATAACCTAACTTACCAATCTCTTTTGCATACACTTTGTCGGCAGGAAATGTGGCACCTAAAAATATCTGGTTATCATCACCACCCAGCATTTGATCATGTGTTGAAAGAACGGAACTATTACCCAACGGATCAATAAGACATTGCACAGAGGGTGACGTTACAAACTCTGCATCAAGAAACTCTTCCACAATGCCTTCCATTTGTTCGAACTTTTTAAAGAACAGATCGCTGGTAAGTTTAGCAGCAACAATCTTCAATTTATCATTTATGTGTTCAGAGATCCAGTTGCGTAGGGAATCATCAGCCGGCGCACCATCATAAGAAAACACGGCGTTGCCTTCACCCGAAAATCCATCATTCATTTTGACAACTGCTTTTTTTAAAGATGGCTTTTGTTGTTTTAACGCAGTCAAACAATCGATTACTTCTTTTTTATTCTTCACGTCTTCAAATCCTTCTGGTGTAAGTATGTTCAACGACTTAAATAATTTTCTACCTGCACTTTTTGTCCCGAGATAATTCAATTCCGGATCACAACCATATAAAGGAATTTTTAGTTGCAAAGCCAGTGACTTTTCAAATTCTGTTACGTTGAAGCAGGTAATGTGTGCAGGTGAATTTGGTTGAATCAATTGTCTGATGCGTTCGATCATTCTCGGCCTTTGCAAAATTTTTTCAGTAAGTGGTGTTGAAGAAGCATCAAAGCAACTCAGCAGGATCAATCGCTGTCTTGCATGATATCCTGTAATACCTGGAAGTAAATGCAGGTAATAATCAATAATAGCCGGATCAACGGGCACGCTTGTTACATAAACGATACGTGTGCGTGGCATACGCAATAACATGAGCAGGCAAAGCAAGCGTTCTTCATAAAATACATGACCTTTCACTTTTGAAAGAATGGTATGATCCAATGTTAGGCTGGGAATAACTACCACTGTTCTTGGTGCCAGTTTATCAGGAAAGGTTGTGCGGAATTGCTCAGCAAGCTGGTCTTTTAATTCATTGAACAATGCATGATCTTTTTCGCTGAAGCTGTTGGCATTAGCAATCGCTTTGCCATTTTCTGTTGATGGATGTTGTTGTATGATATCGGGCATAGCACAATATAAAAAATGAACTGAAGGAAGTCAAGCCCTCTTTCGCCGATAATTCGTTCATTGTGGTTGCAGCTTACCGACAGGATTCTGCCATTCACCGACTTTTACTGCTTGCTGCTCTACTAACCATTGCCTTCCGTTTCATCACTCAATAGTTTTGTTCTAAATTCATCAAAATGACAAGCAATTGTATGGGAGCAAAAAAAACAAATGAAAAATGGATCGGGTTAACTGTGCTGGCTGTTGGTGTAATGATCTTACTCCGTAACCTCGATCTTCCTTTACCCGATCTGCTGTTTTCATGGCCAATGATCGTGATCGTTATTGGATTGATAATAGCCATTAAAGAAGAATTCAAAGGTGTTAACTGGATCATCTTATTAGGGCTTGGTGGATTTTTCCTGGTTGTGAAAATGATGCCCGACTGGAACGCACGCAGTTTTATTGCGCCTGCTATTCTAATCGCAATTGGGCTTAGTTTTTTATTCCGCAGAAGTAAAGTGTCTTTGCACGAGGAAGTTCGAAGCAGTTTTGAAAAAGAAACAAATTCTTATAAAACCGAGAATTATTACAACACTGCGGCTGGAGAAGAAGATGTAATGGATGCTGCCGTTGTTTTCGGAGCGATAAAAAAGAATGTGTATTCAAAAAATTTTAGAGGTGGAGAATCTGTTGCCATTTTCGGAGGATCTGAAATTAATCTTACACATGCAGATTTTACCGGAACAATAAAACTGGAAGTAGTAAATGTATTTGGCGGCACAACCTTATTTGTGCCTGCGCATTGGCAAATACGCAGCGAAGTTGCTGCTGTGTTTGGTGCCATCGAAGATAAACGTCAGCGACCTGCAGGTGTAACCACCGATAAAATATTAGTGCTTGAAGGTTTTGTGATGTTTGGTGGAATTGATATAAAGTCGATCTGATAACAGTAACGTTCATTGATCATTAAACTTTATCACAACTCAACTGCAATTATGAGCTGGTATCTTACCAAAATTGTTTTTCAAATTATTTGCGGCGATGGAAAACATACAGCCCAATTTGAAGAACAACTTCGATTGATCTATGCTGCCGATGCGTTAGCGGCAGTTGAAAAAGCGGAACAAATCGGCAAACAGGAAGAACAATCATTTCTCAACTATGTGCAACAACCGGTTTGCTGGAAGTTTATTGCTGTAACAGATATTTATCCATTTACAGCGGAAATAGATGGTGCCGAAATATTTTCCCGCATCAGTGAGGAAGAACAACCAGCTTCATTTATTCACAGCATGGAGTTACGTTCCGCCGATGCAGCTAAACGCTTATCAGCAAATTATCAATACTAAACAACTTAAGTGGCAATTTCACCTTTTCGTTCACGGCAATTTATGATTCCTTTTTGCATCAGCTGGTTTGCATGGATCAGCATGCATCAACTTGCCTTGTACCAAATGGGATTGACTTGGATTGAGGCATTAACAGATAGCATTGTCAGTAACAGTTTATTGATTTATGTTTCGATGCTGATGTTTACTATCCTGCGTTTTTACCTGCCACGCAAAAACCAGGTGATCAACCTTTTTACCTGGATCATTTTACTTACAACAGGTTGGTTTTTTGCTTCTGATAAATTGGTGGGTCTGATTTTCAAAAGCCATATTAATTACAAGGAACTAATTGATAATACATGGCCCATACGTTTTGCCATTGGGTTTTTAATTAATGGATGCATCAGTCTTGTGGGTTATGCTTATTTCAACTGGCAGGAGCGTACAGAAACCGAAAAGAAAAAAACAGAAGTAGAGCAATTGAGTAAAGAGGCTGAGTTGTTTAAACTTCGCCAGCAACTACAACCACATTTTCTATTCAATGCATTAAATTCAATTAATGCATTGATCGGCTCAAGACCTAAAGAAGCAAGGGAAATGGTACAGCAGTTATCAGATTTTTTGCGAACCACTTTGCGAAAAGAAGAGCAACAATGGATTAAACTGGAAGATGAAATGCATTCACTGCAATTATATCTTACCATTGAGAAAGTGCGTTTTGGTCACCGCCTGTTTACTGAACTTGAGTTAGAAGATGATGCATTGAACATGCAGTTGCCAGCTTTGCTTTTACAGCCGCTGGTGGAGAATGCCATCAAGTTTGGGTTGTATGATACGACGGAAGAATCACGCATTTACCTTGCGGCAAAATCAGAAAACGCACAGCTGGTAATTACAGTTGAAAATCCATTTGATCCTTCAACTGCTGCTGCACAAAAGGGAACAGGTTTTGGATTAAGCTCCGTGCAGCGCCGGTTATATTTAATGTTTGGCCGAAATGATCTGCTGCATACAACCGTAAAAGAAAATATCTTTAGTACAACAGTGATTATACCACAACCACTGGTTACAAATGTTTCAATAACGACGCCAGAGAAAAAATGAACTACAAAGTTTTAATCATCGACGACGAACCATTAGCAAGAAGCATGTTGCTCGAATACCTGCAGGCCCATAGGAATTTGCATGTAGTGGAAGAATGCAACAACGGATTTGAAGGCGTAAAAGCCATACAGCAACACAATCCTGATTTGATTTTTCTTGACATACAAATGCCCAAGATCACTGGTTTTGAAATGCTGGAACTTTTGGAAGAACCGCCTGCTGTCATTTTCACAACTGCCTTTGATGAATTTGCTGTACAGGCATTTGAAAAAAATGCAGTTGACTATTTATTGAAACCTTTTTCGCAACAACGTTTTGATAAAGCCATTGCAAGATGGATGGAGCAGGATAAAAACACAGCAGCAATTGCAACGGAGCAGGTGCTGAAAGATGCAGCAAAGAATCCATCGCAGTCAGAACGCATCGTGGTGAAGAACGGTACCAAGATCACCATTATTCCTGTGCAGGACATTCATTACTTAGAAGCAGCAGATGATTATGTAAAGATTGTAACCGCTGCCGGAAGTTTTTTAAAGAAACAAACGATGAGTTTTTTTGAAGACACACTTAACCCATCTTCATTTGTTCGTACACATCGTTCTTACATGGTGCAACTGCAACAGATCACCCGCATTGATCCGTATGAAAAAGAAAATCATGTGGCAGTACTTCGCTCAGGTGTAAAAATTCCTGTGAGTCGTGCCGGTTATCCAAAGTTGAAAGGGATGTTGGGGCTATAGATGACGTCTCAAAGAACGTCTGCAGTCAAACGAGCGTACAAACAAATTCGTAGTTCGTACTTTCCACCTCGTACTTTTTTCTCACCATTCCTGCCCAACCCAAACAGCACCACCAATGCTGTCACGCAATGCACCAGTATCAACAGCAAGTAAATTGTTTTCTTCACGCCAGCGTAAGAGTGCAAAAAAAGCAGAGTAGAATGCATCGACATGCATGTTGGCAGGAGCAGGTAATAGTCTTGAGGCTAAAGTAAACAACGAGTCAGCTTTGCCATTCAACGCAAGGTCGATGTTTCTAAAATCACTCACCACGTTCACACCAACATTGGCTGCAACGCTAGCAGCATCACCCAACGCATGACTCAATTTCGTTTCCGGCGAATGGATCGCTGTGTATCCCTTCAACCCGATCAATTGGATTTGATAATCGAGATGATGTTCTTCTATAAACTGCTTGATTTGTTCGCCAATCCAATGACCGTAATCAACATGTAATTGAAGATATTCTTTAGCACTACTATCGGCTGCGGTTTGTAAACGCTGCTGCAGATCAGATGGGTACGAGAGAGAAGCCGTTTGTTTTACTTCTACATCCCATTTTTTTCCGCTTACTTCAAAAGAGGCAAATACAAGTTCAAGTGTTTGTGTATTGGCATCGCCAGCAACACCCAAGGCCCGGTAGATCATGTTATTTGTTCAGTTTCGGACTGATAAAACTCATCAAGAGAAATTATTCACTATCAATCCTGTTCACAATTTTATCTGTTAGATTTGTCAAAAATACGGCAGCATGTTCAGGATTAATGTGTAATGAACGGAAAGCTGGGAAAAAGAACGGCCGGCGTACGAAATTTTACCGCACATGGTCATCAATTTAAGCGAACAGCATTCATTGGTAAGTAATTGGGTGGCTGAGTTAAGGGATACCGAAATTCAGACCGACCGCATGCGTTTCCGTCGTAACCTGGAGAGGATCGGCGAAATAGCTGCTTACGAGATCAGCAAAGTGCTTGCCTGGGAAGAAAAAGAAATTACCACGCCCCTTGGAACAGCACCTTCAAAAGTATTAAAGGCGCAACCGGTTTTGGCTACAATATTAAGGGCCGGTTTGCCGTTACATCAGGGATTGTTGAATTATTTCGACAGGGCAGATAATGCTTTCATTTCTGCCTATCGCAAACATCACAGGGATGGCAGTTTTGAAATAAGCCTTGATTATATCAGTTGCCCGAGCCTGGAAAACAGGGTGGTGATTATTGCCGACCCAATGCTTGCAACCGGCAGTTCACTGGTGAAAACGGTGCAGTATTTACGGGACGAAGGGCAACCGGCAGAAATGCATATTGTTTGTGCTATTGCCTGTACAGTGGGAATTGAATATATTCATCGGAATGAGCCAAAAGTAAAGATCTGGTGCGGTGCAATAGATGATGAATTAACGGCGAAAGGTTATATTGTGCCCGGTTTAGGCGATGCTGGTGACCTGGCTTATGGAACAAAAGTGCAGATGTAAAGCAACGAAAACCAAAACATCATACTCAGACAGTATAAAAACTGAATAAAGAAAACCCAATACAAAAAACCAAAGCAGCATAAGCTCACCGAAAAACGTCTTTGCTGCATAACCGCTCTCTAATGAGAAAACTTATACTACTTCCACTGTTGCTGATCGTGTTGCAGACCTATGCGCAGGATCCCAATTTCTCACAATTCTTTGCCTCGCCTTTAACGTTGAATCCTGCTTTAACAGGTAAGTTCAATGGCGTGGTGCGTGTGGCTGGTAATTACCGCAACCAATGGCCCACAATCAATAATGCATTTCGCACTGCAACTGCTTCCGCCGATTTTGGTATTCTCGGTAATACTATTCCCGAGTTTGACCAGTTTGGCGTGGGTGTAATGGGTATGTATGATATTAATGGCGATGGGGTAATGAAAAACAGTTTCATCTCCGGATCAGTTGCTTATCACAAAGGCATTGATGAAGATGGTTACCACCAGATAGGTGTGGGCTTTAGTGGAACATACGCACAGCGTAAACTCGATATCAATAAACTTGATTTCCAGGATGAGTTAACAAGTCTTGGTTTCACCGGTAACACTGCTGAAGTTTTTGGAAGCAGCGGTTTTGTAAATATTAATTATGCTGATGTGAACGCCGGCTTTATTTACAATGGCGCAACAAATGATTATAACAATTTTTATTTAGGTGCTTCGGTGTATCATATCAACCGGCCTAAAGTAAGTTTCATGGGTGCTCAATATATTATGAACCCCCGTTTTACTTTACATGGTGGTGGATATTTTCCTATTGCTGATGCAACAACATTATTTATCAGCGCCAATCACCAACGCCAGGCTGGTGCCACAGAAACAATCTTTGGTGCTGCACTTGGTTATACGGTGAATAGCGATTTCGATAGTCCAACCGATGTTTATGCAGGTGCATTTGTTCGCTGGGGCGATGCGGTAATTCCTTACATCGGTCTTGAGTTTGGTAATTATCGTTTTGGTGCTTCGTACGATATTAATACTTCACGTTTATCCGCAGCTTCACGTCGCAGAGGCGGAATGGAAGTATCTTTGATCTGGACGAAGAAACATACCGATCCAAATAAGAAAAAATTAAACTGTCCGAGATTTTAATCTTGTTCTTAGTTAAAATAACAAAGCCCGCTTTAAAGCGGGCTTTGTCGTTATGCAAGGTTTGTATTCATCAATTTGTTTTGATGAGTTTCACTTGCTTGCTTAGTTTTCCTTGCGATACTTTTACGAAATAAGTACCGGCCTGGTAATTCTCTCCAAACCTGATGTAGCTTCCGTTAGGCGTTACATGCGTTTCCATCATACGACCATACAGATCGAACACCGTTACATTTATTTTCTCTGCATCATTTCCCGTAATATGTAACGTAAAGTAAGTGTTGGTCGGGTTAGGCATTGGTTTAGCATCAAGCGTGGCGGCAACTGTTACAGGTAAATCTTCGTCCCTGTTGGCTGGCTTGCCTTGTACAACGATGGTACTGTTTGCCCCAACCGCCATTGTTGGCAGATCTGCATCACTTGCGCCTGGTTGATTATCGTAGTACACTTCGCCTGTGTTTTTGTTGAAGATCTTCATTCTTATTTTATCTTCTTTGCCCGTGGCTGCGCCATCAAGAACTGTCATGATAAAGCTGATGCCGCTTTGCAAACCAGTGATGCGACCGTTTCCTTTGATCTGTGCCGTGCTGTTGTTCAATGCGAGGTATTCGAAGTTGACTGCGTTGTATTCAAAATCTCCTACTTTAAATACAAATTCTGTTTCGCCTTTTGGATTAGTTGATTTTTTGAAATAATTCGCAGCAAATCCAAAGGTTGCTTTGCCCGTTGCAGATGGATTGCTTTTTAATGCACCAGCTGGTGAAGCATACCAACCACCACCAAATGTATGTCCACCTTCAGGATCATAAATTACAATGATCTGTTCCTGGTCACCATTGGTTGTGGCGTAAGAGTTTACTCCATTCTGATCGGTAATACTCATCTTCACTTTATACACGCCTGCAGTATTGAATTTATAGCTACCACTTACTAGTCCTTTTCTTGTTCCTGCAGGTTCAGTTACTGATGCAGTAACGGCTGTTGCATCATCGAGCATCCATTTTGCAGTATGCCTATTGCCTGGTACATCCCAGAATTCTCCATTCATCGTTACTGTACTTCCAATCTTGAATGGTTTACCTGAATTTGGTCCGGTAATGTTGTGTACTACATACACTTTTGCACTATCGGTTGTGCTGTTACCACAATCATCAGTTGCTGTAATGTAAATGGTGTAAATACGACCATCGCCATTACCAGCACGCTCAGCACGTAAGCGTACAGTGTGTGCATCTGTTCCTACTACTTCATAATCGATCGGCTCAGTATCACCATCGCCTAAACCATTGATGGGTTCGTTACTTACAATAGAAAGTTGTTTAGTGATATGTGCCTGGTCGGAGCAATTATCCGCCACATCATAATTGATGGTTACCGTTACCATCTTATGATTTGGAGGCCACAGGTATGCAGGATCAGCACTGATGTTCATAATAGTTGGAGGAATAGTATCCTTCACTGTAATGATCTGTACTTTTTCTGTTTTGTTGCCACAATCATCTGTTACTTTCCAGGTACGTGTTATAATCACTTCACCCATACAACTACCGGGAGCATCTACATCGCTGTATGTAACATCAGGAGTTGGATCACAATTATCATCAACATTTGTTGGATTACCTGTTACTGTTGGATCATCGTTGTGATTACAATTTGCATCCTTATATATGGTGATTGCTGCAGGTGCAGTAAATGTTGGAGCTGTTACATCTTTAACTGTAATCGTTTGTACTTGTTCTGTTTTATTGTTGCATCCATCGATCAATGTCCAGGTACGTTTTATGATTGTTTCACCCACACATGCACCTGCTCCAGGAACATCCGTATAAGTTGCATTGAGCGAAATGCTGCAATTATCAGCTTCGTCAGTAACATCACCGGTTTCACTTGGTAATGCATTATAATTACAGTCCGCATCTTTTTCAATAGTAACATCAGCAGGCACTGTAAAAGTTGGTTTTGTGTTATCGCCCACTGTAAAGTTGGTATTGCTGATATCAAAAAAGATATTTCCAACAGCTTCCACTTTTATTCTTGCTGTAGCATTGTAAGCACATGCAATAGTTACATCGGCCGAACCATCGTTTGCTGTACTTGCAACAAGTGTTGTGAATGTTTGTCCGCCATCAGTCGACAACGAAATTTTTACATTCGCAGCCAATGCATCACTTCCATTTACATCCCATGTTACTGTGTGTGTGCCGGGGCACCATGTAACAGCACTGTTGGGTGATGTAACAGTGAATGGCCCATACGCATCATCAACTGTAACAACCATATCATCGCTGTTATTTTGCCCTGCACCCGGATTGTTATCACGAACTGTGAAACGGAAATTAAGCGAGCGATCAACGGAAGGTAATTTTTCCCATGTGTTGGTATTGCTTCCGTCAAGAATATTTTCGAGAATGGGGAAGTTGCGGAAGTTATCTCCACTCGGGGGTCTTGAACGGAATACTGGTCCGTTAGTATTTGTTGTGCTGGGCGCTCGTGGAAAGTCTGCATCTTCTGTAAGCTTATCCATTTGCTCCCAGTTAAAAGTTAATTCATCTTCACCATCAGCATCAGAACCGCTGCCTGTAAGTTTAAATGGAGTTGATTTAGGAATAGTATAACTGTTTCCTGCATCTGCTGCAGGCGCAGTGTTATTTGCACTTACCGTACTACCACATCCTGCTGCGCCTATGTAAGCTGTTGCCTGTTGAATACTGATGGCATGAAAATAATGATCACGCCGGGAAACAACATTATAGCCATCAACATTGCCACCATAACTCATAATAGTGCTGCCACTGCCTGGTTCCATCTGCGCATTGTCGTTATCATCTTTATGAGTGAAAGTGTGATTGGCTCCCATCTGGTGACCAAATTCATGCGTAAGCATAATTTCTGAATAAACACCGGTTGCATTCCAGTCGGGGCGTGACGTAAAACCTCTTGCTTTTATATCATTCTGGCAAACAGCGCCAATGGCACCAGCATTTCCATAACTGCCCGTGCCTGAACTAAGACGAATAAGATGTCCGATATCAAAATTATCTGATCCTATTTCTGAAGTGATTGCCGATTGTGCTTCGGCATTAATTACATCCGAATCCGGATCGCCTCCTGTAAATGGATCAGATGCAGCGTCGAGATAAATGATATCTGTATTGTCGGCAATAATTTCCATGCGAACTCCAAAATCTCTTTCCATATGTCCATTCACAATACTGAGTTGCGCATTTTGTTCAGCCAGTACAGTAGCCCTGCGTTCATCATCATTTGCTTCAGCGCCAGTTAAACACCATTGTGAAAATTCAGCCGATGCAGCAAATGCCAAACGAAAAATGCGCAGGTTGCCGTTATCTGCATCTAATGTTCCAAAACTACCGGAACTTTTTGCCATTGTTTTTGATTGCAGCCTGATGTCTTTTGTAAAACATTCAAAATCTTTTACAGCAGGAAGATCTTTCTGCGAAACAATCATGTAGAGGTTATTTCCTTTTTCCAGTTTTTCAATATACACAGCTGGTTTATCGGCAAACAAAATAACACCGTTAAAACCTTGTGGCGTAAAAGAGAAACGGATACTTGTTCCCGGTTCGGTAAGGCTTCTTCCCGCATAAGATCTGATACGTGGATATTTTGCTTTAAGGTCACGATGTATAACGGATGCCTCTACAATTTTGAATTGCATGAGTGTTCCATTTTCATCGGGCACACTCAAAATGAATGACGATCGTTTTGCTGAAATTGTTTTTTCAGAAGGTGCCTTCTGTAAATGTGCCTCCATTGCTTTTTCCTGTAAACGGAAGACAAGAAAATTTGAAGGGCGTTGTTTTTTTGTAAACACATCTTTGCGAAGTGCGTTTTCACTTTCCCTGTTCCAGTGATTTTGTTGCGCTGCAGCAAACAGGGATAATAGTAAGGCTGCACACACAAGTAGAGATTTCCTCATAGTTGGTTGTTTTGAATGAAAAAATACAGGCACACTGTTTTAGCAACAGGTCGCCAATTAACTGTCAATTGATTTAAATAGAGAGGACTATCAATTTTTCATAAAAAGAGTTGGATATGCAGGTGGGTTGGTTAAACGACATAACATGGCCATGTTGTGTTTGACCTGACACAAGTAATCCTGGATTCGATTAGTAGTAAAAATGGTTTACTGTACAGAGACTGGGTGAATACTGTTTGCAGAATACTCCGGAGATGATGATAACGTTTACCTTAATCTGAAACAGCGGATAAAAGTATAAAATTCAAAATATGTTGCAAGTATTTTTCATGTTATTTTACTCTTATCACCCAAAAGTGGTAGATGCAAAGCAGGCGTTGAAAAAGTTTTGAATAACTCAGTTATGCGGGGTTAAAAGCATATTGCTTATTTTTAATTTCAATCAATAACTACTGACTTTGCATGCCGATCAGAAATATATTGAAGCGTTATTAAATCACGACCAACGAATTATCAGTGAAATTTATCAACGCTTTGCACCAAATATGAAAGCCTACCTACTTTCACGAGGTTGTAATGAAGATGATGCAGGTGATGTATTCCAGGAAGCATTGATCGATATTTATAAACTGGCAAATGATAAACAGTTTGTGCTCACCTGTCCTTTTGAAGCGTTCCTTTTATTACTCTGTAAACGTAAGTTCATCAACAAGACAAAAAAAACATCGCTAAAAGTGGTAACAAATGGTGCGGAGGATGCATATACTCATATACAGGGTGATGCCAATGATGGCGCAACCGAACATGTTGAGCAAGTAGAAAAAGAAAAACTAATAATGCTGGTGCTCGATGAAATGGGCAATTGTAAAGAAGTGATCTTAAAGAGCCTGTTGAAAAAGCCCCAGGAAGAAATTGCTGAAGAGCTGGGTATGACCTATGCCTACTATAGAAAACGTAAAAGTAATTGCATGGGTGAATTGGCAGAACTGGTACGCAATAAACCACAATTTAAAGAACTGGTATCATGACCTATACGTACTCTGATATTGATGCATACCTGAACGGTGAACTGAATGCTGAAGAACAGCAACGGTTTGAACAGGAACTCCGCAGTAACGCACAACTGCAAGAACAGGTAAACGCATATCGTTTATTAAATGGTACCGTAGGTAAACATCAGCAAGCGGAACAAACTTTGCCAGAGTTAAAAAAAATACTTGATCCCCTCACACACCAATACTTCAAAAAAGAAAGAGCAAAAGTATTTACGATGAAGCGAACGATGTATATGCTGGCTGCAGCAGCATCGATCGTGTTGATCTTATTAGTTGCATTGCCGGGAACTTCGCCGGATAATTATTCGTTTGATGATATGCCGGGTGCAATTGTTCGTGGTAATGAAAATGAAAAAGCGAAGGCTGCACAACTTTTCAATAATAAACAATATGCAGAAGCAGCGAAAGCGTTTCAGAAATTAAAAACAACTACTCCTGCTGATGCGGCTGTTGATTTTTATCTCGGAATCAGCTTGCTGAAAACAGAGCAATATGCTGCAGCATTGCCTTTGTTTGAAGCATTGGCAAATGGCACATCTGTTTATTCTGAAGATGCCAACTTCTTTGCTGCGTTAAATGCGTATCATTTGCAACAGAATGAGAAAGCAAAACAATATGCAGAAAAGGTGAAAGAGGGAAGCAGGTATTGGAAGAATGCAAAGGCGATAAATAAAAAATTGAAATGATTGGTGAATACTAACTTGCCTATACACTCCACTATTTTATTTTGGCATTGTTTATTTTATAAGATTGACCCTTACAGTAAAGCTTCAACAAAAAAGAAGTTGCGTAGGAGAAAAGATGTTTTTTTTCAAAAAGTACGAACCATTTAATTTAACTGCTGTTATTTTCTTCACTCAACACCCGCTTCTAACAACCTTCAGTCGTACCCCGGTAAACTAAGTATTCATCATTTTTTAAAATCAAACCAAAGGACGTATGAAAAAAGGATTTTTTTCATGGGGCATGCTGTTGTCTGTATGCCTCATCATTGCAACGGGATGCCAGAAAAACAACGATGCCATTGACGAATTAAGTAAATTCGAAACGCAATCAATTGCAGCGATTATTCAAAATCCAAACACCAGTTTTACAGTTAAAGCTGCAACAGGATCAAACATTTCAACAAGAGCTTCTGCTGGTAAACAAGTAAAGTTTACTTATCTCGCTGTTGCACTAGCACGCACAGGTTTAACCAGTACATTGTCCACACTAAGTTCCAGCTACACTTTGTTTGCACCAACTGATGATGCATTTAAAGCTGCAGGTTTTGAAACCATCCAGGATGTGGTGAAAGCTCCAAAGGAAGTATTAACTCCCATCTTACTGTATCATGTGCTGGGTGCAAAAGTAATGGCGGCACAGGTGCCCGCCGGACCAAATGCAGCAGTAACAACATTAAATGGCGCTAATGCTTATGTTACTTCCAACAGCAACGGTGTTTTCATTAATGGTTCACCTGTTATTGTAGCTGATGTGAAAGCTGCAAACGGAGTGATTCATGTAATTGATAATATCCTGATGCCACCGGTTGGAAATATTGTTGCAACAGCAGTTGCGAATCCCAACTTCAGTTACCTCGTTGCTGCAGTATTAAGAGCAAGTCAGGGTTCAACCAATGTAGCAGCACTTTTGAGTGGAGAAGGTCCGTTGACTGTTTTTGCTCCTACTAACCAGGCGTTCATTAATGCCGGCTTTGCAACAATAGCAGATATAACTGCCGCATCTCCAGATGCATTGACACCCATCCTTGCTTATCATGTTGTAGCGGGAAGAGTTTTCTCATCAGATCTTACAAACAATATGATCGTACCCATGTATGCGGGGGGTAATACAACTATTACATTAACCGGTGGACCAAAGATCAAAGGAAGCGGAAATGCAATGGCTCATAATATTATTAAAACAGATATTGTAACAACCAATGGAGTGATCCATGTAATTGATGGCGTATTGTTGCCATAAACAATTAATAAAACAGGCCGTTATAAGACGGCCTGTTTTATTATAAAATAGTTTAAGCAGGCGACTTCACTTATTTCTTCTCTCCAAAAAATTCAAACGCATTTGCAACTGCCTGGTGAAAAATATTGCCGTGATCCTTTTTGCTGATGTATTCGAACCGAACAGTTCCATTGGTGAGTTTATTTTTTATCAAGTCATGTAATGCTTTCGCATCTTCTTCCATGATCTTTCCTTCTTTGCCCACTGCTAAATAAACAGCAAGGTTGTTTTGAAATGCAGCCATCTTTGTTTTTAGCAACGATTCATCATCCCACCACAAGCTTGGGCTCACAATAACATACTGAGAAAATAAATGCGGCTTCTTCAGCAACACTTCTGTTGCAAGTAGTCCACCCAACGATTGACCAACGATCATATTGCTTCCGTTTGTTTTAAAAGACCCATTGATGTATGGTTGTAATTCTGTTTCAAGAAAGCGGATAAATGTTTCGGAACCACCAGTTGTGGGAAAATCTTTTTTGTCTTTTTCAATTGTTGTCGGAAACGTGAAATCTCTTCTTCTATCGATATTGGCTATACCCACTACGATTGACTTAGGCAATACATTCACCCAAGGAAAATTATAAAACTGAATAAGTCCCGCAACATGAATAAAATCTTCGTCTGCAGAACCATCGAGCAAATAAATTGCCGAATACGTTGAATCTTTATGATAACCTTCGGGCAAATAGATATTCAGCGTTCGATATTCGTTCAATACAGTTGAGTGCATCTGACGAACAATGCCCAGCGGAAAAACTTTTTCTCCTGTTTTTTCTTGAGCTGATATAATTGTTACAGAGAATGAAAGCGCAATAACAAACAGAAGGCGATAAGCCATAGTATTAATTGTATGATTGATATAATGGAGACTAATTGTAAATGGCAAGATGCCGGCACTTCAAACTTTGTGGCTCGTACTTATCCCAAATAAACTTCCAGCAAACCTTCGGGTAATTCAACCACCACTTGTTTCTTTTTATGATTGATGTTGCGGATAGTTTCTTCGTGCAGCGGTATCAACACTTCTTTGCCTTCAATTTCTAAACGACAAAGTATTTGTAGCGGCTGTTCAATCACTTCCTGTATCACTGCTAATTCTTTTGTGCCATCGATCATCATATAACCGATCAAAGAAATAGGTGCTGCTTTACCCGCCTGTTTTTGAAAATCAGCTTCACGCAACCATACTTTTTTTGGTGATAGTTTTTTTGCCTGCTCTTTCGTGCTGATACCATCAATGGCAATGTAAACTTCTTCTTCGTTTTTGATTTTTGTGCCGGTGATGAAGTAAGGCAAAAATTTATCTTTCGATTCTTCAATGAACAATACTTCTAATCCTTTCAGCGACGTTTTTTTTCCGAGATTATGTTTCAAAACCACTTCACCGTTTAATCCGAATGTGCCGAGAATTTGTCCAATGCTGAAGTATTGTTCCATGCGGCAAAGATATTGTTAAGTACGAAGTTAGAAGTACGAGGTAAGAAAATCCGTCGCCTGCAGAATAAAGAACATAACGTACAAGAGTGCGACGCAACAAAGGATCAATAGTAATTCAACTGCTAAGTAGAAAGACATTTTCTTGCCGCCTTTCCGTGTTCCCGGCAATAAGAATGCACATAAAAAAAATCCCTCACAAAAAATTGCAAGGGACTTTTATGAAGACTGATGTAAGTAATGGGATTACTCAGCTGCTGGTGCTTCACCACCTTCCTGGCGTCTTGGAGCCATAGGACGGCGTTGATAATTACCACCACTGCGCTGTTTGAATCTTGCCTTACGGGCTTCTTCTCTTTTCTTCGCTTCTGTAGCTTCGTGCTCAGTATGCCATGATTGGAATTTCTCCATTGCAGCAGCCTGATCGAAAAGACCAAGACCAACACCACGTAAGAGGTGCTTCAGGTACAATACACCTTTGGTTGAAAGGATCTTGCGTACAGTGTCTGTAGGCTGAGCTCCTTTGTGTAACCATTCTAATGCTTTTTGGCGATCAATCTGGATTACAGCTGGTTCAGTTACAGGATTGTAAGTACCGATTTTCTGAATGAATTTTCCATCTCTTGGGGCTCTTGCGTCGGCCACTACGATGAAATAGAAGGGTCTCTTTTTCGACCCGTGTCTTTGCAGACGGATTTTAACTGGCATCGTAAATTAAAATTTAAATGCGTGAATAAATAAAGGTTAACTAAGAGAGCAAAAATAAGTCCTGATAACCAAAGTTCCAACCCCTGAAAAATTAAATTTTACCGGCGGCCCATACCAGGCATCATCTTGCCCATGGGCATTTTGTTCATCATGCTCATCATTTGCTTCATTTGTTCAAACTGTTTCATGAAAGCATTCACTTCCGAAATATCTTTTCCGCTGCCTTTTGCAATACGAAGGCGGCGACTTTGGCTGATGAGGTCAGGGTTTGCTCTTTCCTGCGGCGTCATGGAGTTGATGATAGCTTCCACGCCTTTGAAGGCATCGTCGCTGATCTCAATATCTTTCATGGCCTTGCCCATTCCGGGGATCATACCCATCAAATCTTTGAGGTTACCCATTTTTTTGATCTGCTCCAGTTGTTGTTTGAAATCTTCAAAATCGAACTGGTTTTTGCGGATCTTCTTTTCGAGCTTTTTGGCTTGTTCTTCATCGAACTGGGCCTGCGCTTTTTCTACGAGTGAAGTAATATCACCCATGCCCAGAATACGCTGGGCCATACGCTCGGGGTAAAACACATCAAGCGTATCCATCTTTTCACCACTGCTCACAAATTTGATGGGTTTGTTTACAGTGTATTTGATGGAAAGGGCCGCACCACCACGGGTATCACCATCGAGTTTGGTCAATACAACACCGGTGAAATCCAAACGGTCGTTAAACGATTTAGCTGTATTCACCGCATCTTGTCCCGTCATACTATCCACCACGAAAAGAATCTCGTTCGGGTTTACTGCATTGCGGATATTCGCCACTTCGGTCATCAGCACTTCGTCGATCGCTAAACGACCGGCCGTATCAATGATGACTACATTTTTATTTTTTGCTTTGGCTTCCTTAATGGCGTTTTGTGCAATCGCAACTGCATCTTTATTCTCCCTTTCACTGTAAACGTCAACACCGATCTGTCCACCGAGAACAGTTAACTGGTCGATGGCCGCCGGACGATAGATATCAGCCGCTACCAGCAATGGGCTTTTTCCTTTCTTGGTTTTGAGGAAATTTGCCAGCTTACCGCTGAAGGTGGTTTTACCACTACCTTGTAAACCGGCAATGAGGATTACCGCTGGTGAACCTTTGATATCCAGTTCAGCTTCGGAACCGCCCATGAGTTCGGTCAGTTCGTCCTGGACGATCTTCACCATCTGTTGACCGGGGTTCACGGCCAGCAAAACCTTACCGCCAATTGCTTTGTCCTTCACTGTATCGGTAAAGTCTTTGGCAATTTTATAGTTTACGTCGGCATCAACTAATGCACGACGGATATCTTTCACTGTAGCTGCAATATTGAGCTCGGTTATGCGGCCTTCACCTTTAATATTCTTAAACGCACCTTCTAACCGTTCGCTTAAACTTTGAAACATAATTCACTTAATTAGGGCTGCAAATGTACACCCTATCTGCTAAAAGGGGAAAATAGTCTGAATCATGATTTGGGGTGATTCGATTGATTTAAGCGATTATGCCAAATGGGGTACGACCAATCTTCCCAATCCTAAAATCGGTGAAATCATGGTTCAGACATTATCTTTGCCGCCATGTTTAATAATAAGAAAGTCATTATCGTTCTGCCTGCTTATAACGCAGCAAAAACATTAGAGATTACTTATAATGAGATCCCTTTTGATATTGTGGACGAGGTGGTGCTGGTGGATGATGCCAGTAAAGATGAAACGGTTGCCAAAGCAAAAGAACTTGGCATTAAACATATTGTGAGCCACCAGAAGAACAAAGGTTACGGTGGAAACCAGAAAAGCTGTTACAACAAAGCACTGGAGTTAGGCGGTGATATTGTGGTGATGTTACACCCCGATTATCAATATACGCCTATGCTTTTGCCAGCGATGATCAGTATTATTGGAAATGATGTGTATCCTGTCGTATTTGGAAGTCGCATTTTGGGCAACGGCGCATTAAAAGGAGGTATGCCGATGTACAAATACATTGCAAATCGTTTTTTAACGCTCACACAAAATATCCTGCTTGGTCAGAAATTATCAGAATATCATACAGGTTACCGTGCTTTCAGCAAAGAAGTATTGCAAAGCATCAAGTACCAGGAATGCAATGATGATTTTGTGTTTGATAATGAAATGGCCGCACAGATCTTTTACAAAGGTTTCCAGATCGGCGAGGTAACCTGCCCCACGAAATATTTTGAAGAAGCCAGCAGCATCAATTTCAGCCGGAGCATGAAGTATGGTTTGGGCTGTTTAAAAACATCGCTGGTTTATCGCTTGTGCAAATGGGGTTTGATGAAAAGCAACTTATACTAAGCTTGCATCTTTCAGTTACCAGTTGTATTTTGTTAGCGCAATGAAGCAACTGCTCTCCATATGCTTTCTCAGTATATTTTTCCTCTTTCAATATGGAAAGATGATTGACTATGTGGAATGCCGTATTGCTGCTGCCATTGAATCAACACAAGATTGTGGTTGCGATGCAAAGTTACAGGCATCGGCTTCTGATAGCAAACCTTCAACGCCCTATCATCAGCATCATTTAAAAAACTACACCGAAGAGTTCTTCAACTATACAACAAAAGAAGATGAAGCAGTAAATGTTTCGTCTCACTTATCTTATAATAGCATTACCGCACCTCAGCAATTAAGCGGTCATCTGCATGAATTGCTGCAACCTCCTCGCTGTTGATCGTTCTCTTTTTAATCATTCGTATTTGTGCATAATGGTTGATGCAGGACTGTTCCTGTATTGATTATTGCTGCATGCATTTTCCATTTATTTAAGAACGATCAATTATGAAACAATTTTTTATGATCGCACTGTTGTGCGTATCTGCCACTATAGTATTTAGTCAGCCAATTAATAAAATCAGTAAAGACCGCAACGGCAATCCTATGCTTGAAGGTTGCTGCACCCGTGAAGCATTATTGCAGGAGCCATTCGCCTCGTGGTTTGTGCCAAGCTATGATAGTTATCATGTCGATAGTTCTGTAGCCACACAGTTAAAACAATATATCAGCAATAAAACCTTTGTCTTATTTCTTGGCACATGGTGTGGCGATAGCAAAAGAGAAGTGCCACGCCTGTATAAGATTTTTGATTTTATTGGTATGCAACCGGAACAAGTAAAACTGGTGATGGTAAGTAACCATGATTCAGCATATAAGCAAAGCCCGACTCATGAAGAGCAGGGAAAGAATATTTTGCGTGTGCCAACATTGCTGGTGCTGGAAAATGGAAACGAGATCAAACGTTTTGTTGAATACCCTGTTGAAAGTCTGGAAAAAGATTTGCTGTTTATGTTATCCCGAAAAGGGTATAAGCATGCGTATGAGAAAAGCAAGTAATGCAAAAACAAAGCCCCGGTTCCGGGGCTTTCTTTTATTCTGCTTTCATATTAATGATCTTATCTACAACATACTTCGAGTGACCACGCCAGGGAAGTGTGCCGAGGTATTCTTTATAATGCAGTTCAAATACTTTTCCGCTGTTGAGCATAAGTGTATTGGCAACACTGTCGTTTGCAACACTAAATTCAAATTCATAGCTGGCTACTGTGCCCGGAGTTTTTGAACGAAGACCTGATTGAATGAGTTTGCCTTCATATGTTTTAAAGACATAACCTTTCTTCACGAGGTAATTTAATTCGCCTGCCTTTACTCCTTCCCCAAATACATAGTAATAACGCCAGTAAATAAAAATGACAAGCACAAGAACTACTATAATGGAGAAAATGCCGAGGAACTTTCGCATAGAGTTTATTTAGAATCTAAATATAGTTACTTCAAACAGATTATACTAACCTGAAACTGTCGCCATCAAACAAACCCAGGTCGCTCAGCTTCAAATGAGGTATCACCAGCAAACCCATAAATGAAAGTGTCATGAAAGGAGCCGACAATGTAGAACCCACTTCTTTTGCTGCAGCATCAATATTGCTGTATGCTTCGGCCACTTTATAACCATCGTCGGCACTCATTAAGCCAGCCACAGGTAATGGCAATACCTGTTCTTCTTTTTCATTAACTACACTCACGCCACCTTTCGCTTCAATCACAAGATTCACTGCACGCTGAAGACTTTCTGCATCAACACCCACTGCAATAATATTATGGCTGTCGTGTGCAACAGAAGAAGCAATAGCGCCTTTCTTCAAACCAAAATTCCTGACAAAGGATTTTGCCACCGGTGCATTGCTGTAACGGTTTATAACCACCATGTACAACAAATCTCTTTCGGTATTCGCTTGAATGATATCATTTGTTACGGTGAAAGAAGTAATAGGCTCAATTAATTTATTGGTGATCAGTTGCCCCTCCATTGCTTCAATCACATACACCTGCTCAATATTTTCTTCATCGGCTTTGCCAAAACGGTTGAGATGAAATTCAAATTCAGATATTGGTTTTGATTCGCAGTTAAAGTTATTGATCACAGTGGCCTGTTGGCTTTCAATCAACGACTGTCCGTTTTCCGCAACAAGTTCTCCATTGATAAAAGTCATTTGCGTATTAAAATCCTTCAGATTATTTACCACAATAAAATCAGCTGCATCATCAATTCTTAACAATCCCACATCAAGTTTATAATGCAACACTGGGTTTATACAGGCAGCTTTTAATACATTGAACACATTCATTCCCTTGCTTACTGCTCTTGCGCAAAGCTGGTCAATATGTCCTTCCACTAAACTATCCGGATGTTTATCATCGCTGCATAGCAAAATCATATCAGGATATTCGTCGATCAAGGAATACAATGCTTCAAAATTTTTTGCCGCACTGCCTTCCCGAATAATGATCTTCATGCCATGTTGAAGTTTGTCAAGCGCTTCTTCTTTTGTAAAACATTCATGGTCTGTTGAAATAACCACAGCCCCCCTAACCCCCGAAGGGGGAGCAAAGGCAGCTTCTTGAATTGTTTGTAGCTGCTCTAATTTTTTAAGAATTGCATTTGTAACGCTTTCTGTTTGATATAATACTTCGTTGTTTGTAAAGCGTATTACTTCAAATCCAAAATCATTCAATGCTGCTGTACGTTCTGCATCACTAACCTTATTTTCAGGTAGTTGATGGATTGCTCCATCTACTTCAATAATCAGTTTTTTTGACAGACAAACAAAGTCTGCAATAAATCCACCAATAATATGTTGACGTCTGAATTTATAATTGTTTAATTGTTTTCCTTTAAGATGTTCCCACAATACTGTTTCTGCATCAGTCGAATTATTTCTGTTTGCCATTACAAACTTTTTCAGCAATCCATACACCATGGGATCTGCTGTTTGATATCCGAAAACGCCGTCTGTATTTTCGGGTTGAAAAGTCTCCCCTTCGGGGAGATTTAGAGGGGCTGCTTGTATATATCTCTTCGCATCTTCTCCTCTCAACCCGGGCGCATGTCCGTCAACAGGTTTACCCAATTCCCTGGCTGCATTTATTTTTTCCATTACTTCTGCATCACCATGCAACACTCCCGGGAAATTCATCATCTCACTCAGGTATTTGATCTCTGGCTTTTCCAAAAGGGTTCTTACATCGGCAGCGTTGAGAACAGCTCCGGCAGTTTCAAACGTAGTGGCAGGTACGCAGCTGGGGGCACCAAAGTTGAATTTGAAGGGGACTGTTTTCCCGTTTTCGATCATGTATTCAACGCCGGCCATACCGCATACATTGGCAATTTCATGCGGGTCGCTAACAGTTGCCACCGTGCCATGAACCACAGCCAGTTTAGCAAATTCAGAAGGCACCAGCATGGAGCTTTCGATATGCACATGGCTGTCGATAAAACCCGGCATAAGAAAAGGGAGATCTTCTTTTGCGTTTGATTCAAGTTGTTGAACAGCTGTAATTTTTCCGTTTTCGACGGTTGCCGCACCATAGAAAATTGTTTTGGAAAAAAGATCGACAATATTGGCCGTAATTTTCAGAGAAGGCATGAACGGTGATGGTTTTAAAATCGGGCCCAAGTTACTTGATGAAAGGGAGAAAGGGCGGAGGATATTGTTTTTAATTTTACAGGAAGTTTTTTTAAAGTATAACTGTAACAAAATACGTTTCTTTACAACCAATATAAAAACACAAAAAATGAGATATCCATATAAATTAGCGAGCTAATGTATACCAGCAGCTAGAATAATTATATGGATATACTATGTGGCAATTAAAAAACAATAAAAAAAAACACATGAAAGCGTTTAAATTTTTCAGTCTGTTTGTGGCTTCGGCTTTTAGCTTAGCTACTGTAAAAGCACAAACAGCCGATGAAGTAGTGAACAAACATATTGAAGCCGTTGGCGGTGCGGCCAACTGGAAGAAAGTGAACAGTATGGTTCAAACCGGAAGTATGAGTGTGCAAGGAACAGATATTAGTGTTGTACGTTCAGTACTGCATAACAAAGGTTCAAGACAAGATATTTCTGTAATGGGAATGAATGGATATATGATTCTTACGCCAACTGCCGGTTGGAATTTTATGCCTTTCCAGGGACAAACCGCTGCAGAGCCCATGACTGCGGAAGATGTGAAAGAAAGCCAGGACGATTTAGATGCACAAGGCAGTCTCATCGATTACAAAACAAAAGGACACAGCATTGAATTGATTGGTAGTGAAGATGTGGAAGGAACAGATTGTTATAAACTGAAAGTTGGTTTAAAAAGTGGTCGTACTGAAACAGTTTTCATCGATAAGAAAACATACAACATGATCAAGTCTGTTACTGTAAGGAAAGCAAACGGACAGGAAATGGAAATGGCAACAACATTCAGCAATTTCCAGAAATTGCCTGAAGGAATTGTTGTGCCAATGAGTATGAATGTGCCGCTTGGCCCTGGAATGAATGTTGACTTCGCTCTTTCAAAAGTAGAAGTGAACAAAGCTCTTGATGAATCAATCTTTAAACCTGCAAACTAATTTTTTTCAATTCATAAGAACCCGACCTCTTCAACGAGTCGGGTTTTTTTATTAGCATTACAGCATGAGAAATATTCTGACTTTTTTTTGTTGCGTTTTAATCAGCAGTTCAATGAAAGCGCAAATCAATTCTTCCACATTTGGTATGATGGAAGCACGCCATCTCGGCCCCGGCACCATGAGTGGCCGCATAACAGACATCGTTGGAGTAAATGCCGATGGCAAAACACTTTACATTGGAACGGCAGGTGGCGGCATCTGGAAAAGTACCAACGCAGGTGCATCGTTCAAACCCATATTTGATAAGTACGTACAAAGCATTGGCTCTATTGCCATCGATCAAAAAAATCCCAAAGTGATTTATGCTGGAACCGGCGAAAGTAATATGCGTAACTCTGTGTCTATTGGTGATGGTTTGTATAAGTCAACAGATGCTGGTGATAACTGGACAAAGATTGGTCTTGATAGCACGGAACATATTTCAAAGGTGATTGTTGATCCTGCCAACTCATCGGTTATATATGTTGCAGCACCTGGTCCTTTATGGAGCAGCAGTAAACATCGGGGTTTATACAAATCCACAGATGCAGGAAAAACTTGGGAAACTATTTTATACATCAATGAAAACGCTGGTGTGGCCGATGTTGAAATTGATCCTTCCAACTCAAATACGCTATATGCTACTTCGTGGGAATTTCGCCGATTGCCTTATGCATTCAACAGCGGCGGAAGCGGAAGTGGTATTTACAAATCAACTGATGCCGGTAAAACATGGAAGGAATTAAGTAACGGCTTGCCAAAGAAACCATTTGGCCGTGTGGCATTGGCATTGGCTCCATCATCACCGCAAAATTTATGGGCTATTGTTGAAAGTGAAAATACAGGCTTGTATATTTCCGCTGATGGTGGTGAAACATGGAAACAACAAAGTGCAACAAGCAACATCACTTCACGTCCTTTTTATTTTTCTGCACTTGAAATAGATCCCAAAGATCCCAAGCGGGTTTATCGCCCGGCATTTTCTTTTTCTTATTCAAACGACGGTGGTTTTTCATTTGCTGATGCAAGCAATGACGGCGGGTGGGTACACAGCGATCATCATGCATTATGGATCAATCCTAACAACACCAATGTAATGTATGTGGGAACAGATGGTGGTGTATATTTTAGTTTGGATAGAGGTGTAACATGGAAGTTTTGCAACAACTTGCCTGTTGGCCAGTTTTATCATGTAAGTGTTGATGCGCAGGAACCGTATCATGTTTATGGTGGCTTGCAGGATAACGGTAGCTGGCACGCACCAAGCGTATCACCCGGTGGCGTCATGAATGGCGATTGGAAATCGGTTTACGGTGGTGACGGTTTCTGGACACAACCTGATCCGTTTGATGCAAACATTGCTTACGCCGAAGCGCAAGGTGGTAACATGGCAAGGATCAATCTTAAGACAAATACAACAGTAACCATACAACCGCAGGCGGTACAAGGCGAAGAAAAATTGCGTTACAATTGGAATACACCAATTGTAATTGGAGCGAATAATAAAAAGAATTTGTATGCTGCGGCGCAGTATCTCTATAAAAGTACAGATCGTGGAAGTAACTGGACACGCATTTCACCTGATCTTACTACCAACGATAAACGAAAGCAGGAACAGGAGAAGAGCGGAGGTGTAACAATGGATGTAACTAGTGCAGAAAATCATTGCACCATTTTCACTATTGCAGAATCGCCATTAGATGAAAATATTATCTGGGTTGGGACTGATGATGGCAACCTCCAGTTTACAATTGATGCAGGGAAATCATGGACAAACGTAGCTACGAATTATGCAGCTGCAGGAATTCCAAAGCAAACTTGGGTGAGCAGTATTGAGCCATCGAAGTATGATAAGAATAAAGTATTTGCCACGTTCGATAATCATGCATATGGCGATCATAAAACATACATTGCTGTAAGCAGTGATATGGGAAGGACATGGAAAAAATTTGAAAGCTCTGAGTTCACTGGCTTTGCACATAAGATCAAAGAAGATATCCTCAATCAAAAATTATTGTTTGCCGGAACGGAGATGGGTTTGTTTGCAAGTGTTGATGGTGGTAACGAATGGTTCAGGATGAAAAATAATCTTCCCTGGTATGCATTGATCCGTGATATAAAAATACAGGAGCAAACAAATGACCTGGTTTTGGCGACACACGGTCGTGGTATTATTATTATTCCTGACATTTCCCCCATGCGCACCATTACAGCTGATGTTGCTGCAAAAGATGTAGTGATGTTGAACAACAAACCCATCACACTAACCATGGGTAAGTACGGTGGTGGTTTCGAAAATGCAGCGGGTGATTGGAACGGAGGTATTGGAACGGTTATTCCTCCTATTCAGTATTACCTGAAAGAAAGAGCGAATACGATTCAAATGGAAATTTATGATGCCAATGGTAAGCTGGTGCAAAAACTAAATCCAAGTAATAGAAAGGGGTATAACAAAGTGATCTGGAATCAACGCATCACACCATCTAAAACAGCAAAGGGTGGAAATCAATTAGAGTTTGCTGCATTTACAGCACCACAAGTATTACCTGGTAACTATACCATTAAAATGAAGGTGAATGGTAAAGATTACGATCATACTATAACAATGGTGCATGACGAAAAAAATAAAGACTTTACATTGGAAGATCGTCAACTCCAAAACAAAACTGGCATGGAGTTGTATGCCATGAATGAGCAGCTTGCCCGTTTGGTTGACAGCATTGATGCAAGGCAAAAATTATTGAAAAAACATATCGACTCTACTCAGAACAAAAAAACAAAAGCATTACTTATTTCTTATAACGAACAACTGGAAACACTGCGTTTAACGTTAGTGCCCCCTGTTGTAAAAGGTACAGCAGATCTGAAACGTTTACGTACCGATTTGAGCGATGTGTATGGTGCTGTTGTTGCACAGGAGGCGAAACCAAGTAATCTCCAAATACAACGTGTTGCATTTTTGAAAGGAGAGATCGGCAAAGCAGAGCAGAAGTATGAGCAGTTAAATAAACAGTTTGAGCAAAAAGCAATGGAGGCAATTGCAAAAGAATTATTGAACAAACCTAAGGTGAAGAAAAGTGGAAGTAGCTAATAAACAAATTACATAAATAGAAATGTCCCGCCGAAGCGGGACATTTCTATTTTATTTTTTCTTTGACCACCTCTTAAAGTCGAGATAATCCAGGAAGTAAATCACTTTTAATGAAAGATTATTATTTGCATCGGTATCAATAGTGTTACCCACATTCTTAAAGTAATCTGGTTCAACAATTCGGTTGAAATGCTGAATTGAATTTTTCCAAACAACATTCAGGAAACTACCGGGGGCAAACTGCCAGGTGTACACCATATCAATATTAAAGAGATTAAGGTTTTGATTTACATTGTTGGTATAAGTTGTGTTTGGCAATAGTTTTCCATCTTGCTGCAAAGTAAAATATTTTCTATTATCGACTGTGCTAACATAATGGCGCATCCGGTAAGTGATCCACATCTTGTTGGTAAAACTATACTTAAGATTTACAATGTTTTCAATAGTATTAACCTTGCGTCGTGCAAAAATTACATCGTTATCCTTTTTTGCTGCGTAGCCCATATTGTTAAAACGTGGAAGATATCCAATGCGATGGGATACAGAAAACTTACTATTGAAACGGAATGTTTGGTTAACAGTTGCATCAACACCCAATTGATCATAAAAATTAAAATGCCGGCGAACAAACGTTTCTGACCAGAAAGAATATTTCTTTGCTTCATTACTATTAACCCAGCCCCCAATAGCTAAGCTATGGTTACGTGTAAAAAACAAACCTGATTTCCTGGGTTCATAAAAATCATTTTGTTTAGAAGTAAACCCAACAAATGTACCAACCCACCAAAGTTTTTTCGTTTGCATTTCAGCATTGAAATTAAGGTTGCCTGTTTGATAGGTTTCTTTAATGCCTGTAAACGGTGTAAACAATTTGCTTACACGTCCATTTAAATTCAGGAATATTTTGTTGTACCAGTTTGTGGGTTTGATCCAGTTATAACCGGCATAAAAACCATGATCAAGAAAATTGTTATTGGTGAAGTAGCCAAGATCGGCATGCGAATATTTTGTATCAGTCAACTCCTGCCAAACATTAAAATTGAATCGGCCGCTGGTTTTACCAAAGTAAATATTATGACTATACCCGTTTTTGTTCTTGCCGTCTTTTCCATATCCAAGCAATTGGCTTACTGCAAATTTCCCTCCAACATTCCAAGTGTTTTTTTTATCATTCAGATCAAAGAGACCTGCAGTAACATTTGCATCATAATCTGAACCGTTCCGGGTAACATTCGTGTTAATCAGCGAAATACTACTGTTGTTTTTCATCGATTGATTTAATACAATAACATTGTAGTTGGTAAGTGGGTTCGTTACAACTTTACGTTGTTCTTTAGAACTAGTATTTTCAATCGTAGCATATTGTGCTCTGGTTACGGCGTTTAGAATTCCAATTCCCAAGCCACCTTGAGTGCGACCAGATATTTTGGTGGCGTTGATCAGTTTTGATTCACTGGGATTTTTCAAGAGCGTATCATTAGCGTTTAATCTCGAAGGATCTTGTACATCATAATAATGCAATGGTGTGCCACCAATTCGTCTTGAATAAAATAACCCGCCTTTACTGAATAACTCAGTCCCTTCAGTAAAAAAATTTCTGTTCTCATTAAAGCGCACTTCAAATGGTGAAAGATTCAACACCTGGTTATCACTTTGCACCTGGCCAAAGTCGGGAATTAACGTAGCATCTAATGTAAAAGCCTGGTTCAAACCATACTTCACGTCCAAACCTCCATTTACTTGGCTGGTTGTATTTTTAACTCCAGCCTGGTTAACAGGGAAATGATTCGCATAAACTGAAAAGTATGGAGAGAATTGTAAACGCACCGGTGGTTTGATATTGGTGATGCCTGTCCAGTAACCTTCCTGGGTGAGGAAGCCATTTACGTTTGGATCAATTGGATTCCATGTAAATTGTTGTCCCGTTTTTTGCCGGCGACGTGTCATGTTAACGCCCCATTCCTGCACATCTTTTTTTGCAAAACGAATAGCGCCATATGGAATAAACATTTCAAAACTCCATCCATTATCATGCATCACCACACCACTTTTCCATACAGCATTCCAACTGAAATCTTCGCTGTTGCCATTGGAGTTAGGTGCCATCTTTGCATCCCACTGCTCATTAAGAGGAGTTACAAAATATTCGAAGCCGTTAAGATTGTCTTTATAGGTGTCGAAGATGATACCGATATAATCATTCACGCCAAATCCATCCCGGCCTTTTAATTCACGTGCAATACTATCTCGGTTTCGTTCATAACAAAAGCCCGCAAAATATATTCCTTCATCAGAATAGAGAAGATACGATACTGTTTTAGTTTCTTCAGCCTCTATAACTCCGATTGCCGGTCGGAATTCTACATAATCTGTTGCCACAGGCGCATCTTTCCAGACAGCCTCATCTAACAGGCCATCAATCTTAATGACAGCTGTAGTGCGTTTCGCCTGCATTAGACGTGGAGGAGCTTTTTCAGTAATCTTTGGAGTGATTGGTTTCGATGTTTGCGCATGTACACACGCACACAGAAGTATGGCACAAACAATAAGAGTTGGTCTTAACATGATGATCAGGTTTCGTGTATAACGAAGACGAAAGTAGAATAGTTACTAAGTGTTGTTAAAATAATTAGACGAACGGTAGAATTCTGACAACAACTTTCTAAATGTAATTTTCTGACTATTTCAACGGATGATGAACGGGAAAAATCAGGGATGATAGATGTAAAAGTTCAAAACCAATCAATCAAGTAATATGCCGTGTGGTCATGTTTGCTGCCAATTCTTTTACAAAATAGATAAGCGGCGCTGATTCGCTGAAATATTGAAGTTTTGCATTTACAACAAAAAGCTTTGTAATTTCCTTTTTCAACCAATCGTATTGAACATGAGAAAATCAATCTTGCTTGCAGGTGCGCTGCTCGGCGTGCTTAGTTTATCCGCACAAAAGAAACAAGCAACTGTTGCTTCGGCTTCAAATGAAGAATCAATTTACAATGCATTAAAGTATCGTTCCATTGGCCCTTACCGAGGTGGACGTAGTGCTGCTGTTGCCGGAAGCTACAGCAACAAAACAACTTTTTACATGGGTGCCACTGGTGGTGGTGTTTGGAAAACGACCGATGGTGGCAACAACTGGAAAAACATCAGTGATAAATATTTTGGTTCATCTATTGGTGCAGTTGCCATAGCGCCCAGTGATGAAAGTATTGTGTATGTAGGTGAAGGCGAAAACACCATGCGTGGTAATGTGAGTGAAGGCTTAGGTGGTATGTGGCGCAGCGATGATGGTGGAAGAAGTTGGAAAAATATTGGCTTGAAAGATGGACGTCACATCATCCGCATTTTGATTCATCCAAAAAATCCTGACATTGTTTGGGCAGCTGTAATGGGACATTTGTTTGGTCCCAATGATGAGCGTGGTGTGTATAAAACCACGGATGGCGGCAAAACATGGAAACGTACATTGTTCGTCAACAATCAAACAGGCGCAAGTGATTTAGTGATGGAACCTGAAAATCCATCTGTATTATATGCAGGTACCTGGCGTTTGATACGCACACCACATAGTTTAGAAAGTGGTGGCGAAGGAAGTGGTTTGTATAAATCAACTGATGGAGGTGAGACATGGACAAATGTTTCAACGAAGAAAGGATTACCGAAAGGTGTTTGGGGAATTGTTGGTGTTGCATTCGCACCATCGAACCCCGAACGCATTTATACCATAGTTGAAAATGCAAATGGAGGGTTATTCAGAAGTGATGATGCCGGTGAAACATGGCAACTGATGAGCAGCGATAACAATATTCGTCAGCGTGCATGGTATTACAGCAAAGTATTTGTTGATCCGAAGAATCCTGATCTTGTTTATTGTCCCAATGTAAACTTCATGTACAGTCGGGATGGTGGACGTACATTTCAATCAATACGCACACCACATGGCGATCATCATGATCTGTGGATCGATCCGGCAGATGGTAAACGTATGATCGTTGCAGATGATGGCGGTGCACAGGTAAGTTATGATGGTGGTACTAACTGGAGTACTTACATGAATCAGCCAACAGGACAATTCTATCGTGTATCAACCGATAACAGTTTTCCTTATCGTATTCTTGGCGCACAACAGGATAATTCAACAGTTCGTATTAAAAGCAGAACGAGTGGTGCAGGCATTACCGAACAGGATTGGGAGGAAACTGCGGGTAGTGAAAGTGGTTATGTTGTTGCAGATCCAAAAAATCCTGATGTGGTTTATGGCGGTAACTATGGCGGTTATCTTTCACGCCTCGATCACAAAACAGGCGAGAACCGTGCAATTAATGTTTGGCCCGATAATCCAATGGGTGCTGGGGCCGATGTGTTGAAATACCGTTTTCAATGGAACTTCCCCATCTTCTTTTCGCCACACAATCCAAAAAAACTTTACACTGCAGGTAACGTATTGTTTGCAACAGAAAATGAAGGACAAAGCTGGACTGCATTATCGCCAGATTTAACGACCAATGATAAGAGCAAACAAAAATCGAGCGGTGGGCCAATTACCCAAGACAATACAAGCGTTGAATACTACTGCACCATTTTCACAGCAACAGAAAGTTTTGTTGAGAAAGATCTGTTGTGGACGGGAAGTGATGACGGGTTGATCAACGTAAGTAACGACGGTGGGAAGAACTGGGAAAATGTTACCCCGAAAGATGCACCAAAGTTTATGATGTGGAATTGTGTGGATGTTGATCCGTTTAAAAAAGGCGCTGCTTATTTTGTTGGCACACGTTACAAGCTGGATGATTACACACCGTACATCTACAAAACAGAAGACTATGGTAAAACATGGAAGCTTATCACAAATGGCATCAATAAAATGCATTTTACAAGAGCCATGCGTGCCGATCACAAGCGTGCAGGTTTGTTATATGCTGGAACGGAATTCGGAATGTATGTATCCTTTAATGATGGCGCCAGCTGGAAACCATTCCAACTCAACATGCCTGTTGTACCCGTTACAGATATGACCATTAAAGAAAATGATCTGATCGTGGCAACACAGGGCAGAGGGTTTTATGTGATCGATGACTTAACGGTGTTACAACAGGTGAAAACAGATGTGGCCAATAAAAATCTGCATGTGTTTGATGTAAACACTGGTTGGCGCATGCCCATGAGCAGGTTCAGTCGCCGCTTTGGAACCATACAAAACATCGGAGAGAATCCAGCCGGTCCGTTGGTCATTACTTATTATGCAAAAGATGTAGTTGATTCTACAAAAGCATCCATCAGCATCATGGATAAAAATAAAAAGCTGATCAAAACGTTCAGCACCGATGGTAAAGACAAGTTAGATGTTAAAAAAGGATTGAACAGTTTTGCCTGGGATTTAAATTATCCGCCAGCCGAGCCAAGTGAAGGAATGATACTTTGGAATGGCGCACCCGGAACAATCATCGCCGCACCGGGTAATTACTTTGCAAGAGTAAAAGTGGGAAATGATTCTACTGACGTTCCATTCGTGATAAAAGCCGATCCCAATTATACGATGACACAGGAAGCATATGATGATCAATTCAATTTCCTGTTAAGTGTGCAGCAAAAATTTAATGATGTGCAGAAAGCCATTAAAGATATTCGTGCATTGCGTACCCAGATCAATGACTTCATCGGCCGACAAGGAAAAGATGTGCCGAAAGAAATCAAAGACATGGCAACTTCTATTACAAAAGAGTTGACATCAATTGAAGAAACACTGTATCAAACAAAATCGAAGAGTGGACAAGATCCATTGAACTATCCCATTCGCATCAACGATAAATTAAGCGGTGTGTTTGATGTGGCTAACAGTGGCATGAATGCGCCAAGCAAACAATCGAAAGATGTGTTTGCCGATTTAAGTATGCAAGCCGATGAGCAGTTGAACAAACTCAAAAAAATTATGAGTGAGGATGTGCCGAAGTTTAACCAGCTGATAAGGGAGAAGAGTTTACCGGTGATTGGCATTAAGTAAACACTATTATTCTTTATTGTTGCGGCGGCCCTTGGCCGCCGCAACTTTTTTATGATATAGATTGAAGTCAGCATAGAGTTACTCGTTCAGCAAATCGGGTCTTCTTTCCTTTGTACGTTGCAGCGCCTGCTCATGTCGCCATTCTTCAATTTTTTTAAGATCGCCACTTAATAAAATGTCGGGAATTTTCCAGCCCTTATAATCTGCGGGTCTTGTATAAACTGGTGGAGCTAATAGCTGATCCTGGAACGAATCAGTAAGTGCAGATGTTTCATCATTCAGCACACCTGGAATGATACGGCCTATCGCATCAACCAAAACTGCAGCAGCTAATTCACCGCCACTCAACACATAATCGCCAATGGAAATTTCCATGGTTACATAATGCTGGCGGATGCGTTCATCAATGCCTTTGTAATGTCCGCAGATGAGTAATAAATTTTCTTTGAGTGAGAGGCGATTGGCGGTTTGTTGTTTCAACGTAACACCATCGGGCGTGAGATAAATAATTTCATCAAACTTTTTCTCCTGCTGAAGTTCATTTATGGCTTTTTCCAATGGTTCGCACATCATCACCATTCCTGCTCCGCCGCCATATTGATAGTCATCAACCTGTCCGTATTCATTCACCGCCCATTTACGCAGATGATGAACTGTAACAGTCAATAGCCCTTTTTCTTTCGCCCTTTTCATGATCGAATGATTCAATGGACTATCGAGCAATTCAGGAACAATAGAAAGAATGTGAATGTGCATGCGGCAAAGATAAGTATGAAGAGAGAAGTACGATTCTCGTTCTCGACTCCGCTCGAACTTTGTTAAACCGTCCTTCGACTGCGCTCAGGACTACCTCAATCTTCCATAAACTCATCTAAATCTCTGCGTTCTCTTTTTGTAGGCCGGCCTACTTTACTTAAACGTTTGCCGGTATGAAAAGAGGATGCAACAGATTTAATTCGTTCAAGTTCTTCCACAGGAGTAATGTCAACATAATATTTTATCGCTTCGCTGTATTGCACACGGTTGTGCAGTAAGCCCGAAACTTTAATGCGCCAGCGCCGTGCTTCGGTCTTCACTTCATATTCATCACCCACATTTACTGTCTTTGATGCTTTGCAGGGATCGCCATTGTGCTTCACCTTGCCGCTATCGCAGGCAGCAGCTGCCTGGCTGCGTGTTTTAAACAGCCTGATTGACCAGAAATATTTATCGATGCGGAGTTTTTCTTTCGCTTCCATAACAAGTGCAAGTTACAATTTGTGTTTTGATTATATTCGGACACTCAAATCAATCGTATGAAGCATTTCTTTCTTGGATTTTGTTTTTTGATTCTCGGATGTTTAACGCAGGCCCAGTTTAAGGCCGATAAAGTAAAATGGACACCGGATAATAATGGTGTATATGAAAATGATAACAATGCAATCGTCAGTACAAATTTTAAAACCGGTCAGCAGAAAGTGATTGTGTCCGCCGATGCTTTAAAAACTGCAAAGATCGTTGTTAAAGATTTCAGCATTAGTGCCGATGAAAAACAGGTACTCATCTTTACCAATACGGCCCGAGTGTGGCGTTACAATACCCGTGGCGACTATTGGTTGTACGATGCCGCAACAGGTAAACTGCAACAGATCGGTAAAGACAAACCTGCACAATCATTATTGTATGCAAAACTTTCGCCTGATGGAAAGAAAGCGGCTTATGTACATGCCAACAATATTTATGTTGAAGATGTTGCAACTGGTGTTGCTACTTTGCTTACTTCAACCAACAATACCAAAAAACTTATCAACGGCACATTCGATTGGGTGTACGAAGAAGAGTTTGGTTGCAGGGATGGTTTCCGCTGGAGCGCCGATAGTAAGAGTATCGCTTACTGGCAGGTAGATGCCAACCAGGTTAAAGATTATAGTATGCTCAATACAACCGATGATATTTATTCGAAAGTAATTCCGGTTGAATATCCGAAAGTTGGTGAAGCTCCATCACCTGTAAAGATCGGCGTGGTGAATATTGAAAATGCAAAAACTGTTTGGATGAATATTCCAGGCGATCCTGCTAATAACTATTTACCACGTATGGAGTGGAGTGCAGCAAACGAATTGATCGTTCAGCAACTCAACCGTAAACAAAACGAAAGCAAATTATATTTCTGCAATACTTCTTCCGGTGAAGCAAAACTTTTTCACACAGAAACAGATAAAGGATGGGTCGATATTAAAAGTCGTTGGAACGATGATGATCCACGAGGCTGGGAGTTTATGGAGAAAGGAAAATCATTTTTATGGGTGAGTGAAAAAGATGGTTGGCGACATATTTACAAAGTAACCCGTGAAGGCAAAGAAACTTTACTCACCGTGGGCAATTATGATATTGCAACCATTAGTGCAGTGGATGAAGCAAAGAACGAAGTGTATTTTATTGCGTCTCCCGACAATCCTATTCAGCGCTACCTTTATAAAGTAAAAATGGATGGTAAGAGCAAAGCTGTTCGTGTTACACCGGAAGGTTATACTGGTACCAATAGTTATGAATGTTCTCCTAACGGAAGTTATGCTGTGCATGGTTTTACCAGTCGTACAGTTGCGCCGGCATCACAACTCATCAATCTTGTAACACATAAACCTATTGCTGGTGATGATCTGTTGTTAAAGATCAAACCGGTGAATAGAGATAATCTCGAATTTTTTACTATCACTACAGAAGATGGTGTAACAATGGATGGCTGGATGAGCAAACCAAAGAATTATGATCCATCAAAAAAATATCCTGTTGTATTGTATGTGTACAGCGAACCTGCAACAACAACTGTAGAAGATGAATTTTATGCTGGTAACAACTTTTTGTTTAGTGGCGACATGAATGGACAAGGTTATTTCTACGTTTCCTTTAATAATCGTGGTACTCCAACATTGAAAGGTGCTGAATGGAGAAAAAGCATTTATAAGCAAATTGGTCGCATTAACATTCGAGACCAGGCAATGGGCATGAAAAAATTATTAGCTGATCGGCCTTATCTCGACGCCAATCGTGTTGCTGCATGGGGTTGGAGCGGTGGCGGTTCAACTACATTGCATTTGATGTTTCAATATCCTGATCTTTTCCAGACAGGTATTGCTATTGCTGCCGTAGCCAATCAATTGTTTTATGATAATATTTACCAGGAACGTTATATGGGTTTACCACAGGAGAACAAAGATGATTTCATCAAAGGCTCACCCGTTACCTATGCAAAAAATCTGAAAGGAAATTTATTGTACATACATGGTACTGGTGATGACAATGTGCATTACAGCAATGCAGAAGTTTTGGTGAATGAGTTGATCAAAAATGGCAAACTGTTTCAATTCATGCCTTATCCCAACCGCACGCACAGCATCAGCGAAGGTGCAGGTACTTTCCAACATTTAATGAAACTGTACACTGCTTATTTAAAAGAAAAATGTCCTCCGGGGGCGAAATAGTTATTTAATGGAAACGGGATGCTTGCATCCCGTTTTTTTATTGGCAAACAAAACGTTTAAAAAAATCTTATCTTAAATCTCAAACCAACTTGCATGAGAACAAAAATATTCTTCTTCCTCTTAATGCTGTTTGCATTACAGGCAACTGCGCAACGCACATTGATCCATTGCGGAAAACTCATCGACACAAAAGACGGGAAAGTGGTCAACAATGTTACCATCATTGTTCAAGGCAGTTCAATTGTTGATGTAGTAAATGGATTTTCTACAGCAACATCAACAGACAAAGTGATCGATCTGAAAAACAAAACTGTGATGCCCGGCTTAATGGATATGCATGTTCACCTTGAAGGTGAAACAAAAAAAGGAGCTCTTGCGGAACGCTTCACACAAAACCCACCCGATGTTGCTTTTCAAAGTACAGTGTATGCACGTGTTACACTCATGGCTGGTTTTACAACCGTGCGTGATCTTGGAGGCAGTGGTGTAAATCTTGCGTTGCGTAATTCTATTAATCGTGGAGTAGTGGTTGGCCCACGCATTTTTTCTGCAGGCAAATCCATTGCCACAACAGGTGGTCATGCCGATCCTACAAATGGTTATCGTAAAGACCTGATGGGTGATCCCGGTCCTGCGGAAGGAGTAATTAACGGACCGGAAGAAGCCTATCATGCTGTTCGCCAGCGTTACAAAGATGGAAGCGATGTGATCAAGATCACTGCAACAGGTGGTGTGTTGAGCCAGGCGAAAGATGGATCAAGTCCGCAGTTTACAGTGGAAGAAGTGAAAGCGATTGTTACTGCAGCAAAAGATTATGGTTTTATTGTGGCGGCGCATGCACATGGTGCCGAAGGAATCAAACGTGCTATTAAAGGTGGCGTTACAAGTATTGAACATGGCACTTATATGGATGATGAAGGCATTGCACTCGCAAAACAATATGGTACATGGCTCGTGCCAACCATCACAGCAGGTAAGTCAACTGCCGACAGTGCGAAGATCCCCGGCTATTATACCGACATCGTTACACCAAAAGCACTCACCGTTGGTCCGCTTATTCAAAACACATTTGCAAAAGCATACAAAGCTGGTGTGAAGATCGCTTTTGGTACTGATGCCGGTGTGTTTGCACATGGTAAGAACTGGATGGAGTTTGTGTATATGACCGAAGCTGGTATGCCTGCAATGGAAGCTATTCAAAGTGCAACCAAAAATGCTGCAACGCTCATGAACATGTGGGATAAACTTGGCAGTATTGAAAAAGGAAAAATCGCCGATATCATTGCAGTTGATGGCGATCCGTTAAGCGATATTAAAGTAATGGGTAAAGTTGTATTTGTGATGAAAGATGGAAAAGTATTTAAGAACGATGGGATGCAGGTGTTGTAGAGAAGTTATAATACAGCCGTCGATTCTGTGTTAGCCCGAGTCGACGGCTGTTTATCCGAATTTTCTAAAGTACTTTAAACCAATCTTTCTTAATATTTACTTTTTCAATTAGTTCCACATCTACACCTAACCTTAATTCCTTTAGTTTTTCTGCAAGTTCGTTTCCGTCAATTAAATCAATTGGAGGCGCTCCGTCTCTTTGTGCTTCTCTTTTTGCTTCACGACTAAATGATCCAGTAGTTATTATGAGTCCCTTATCTGCCCTTCCTACCATTGCCCCTCGAAAGTCTCTAACGACAGAAGAAGAAACAGTTCCCTTATATCGCTTCGCTTGAAAAATTACATGGAACGATAAAACACTACCAATTTTCAATATTCCTTTTCCGTCTATTCCGCCATCATTTGACTGGCCGGTAACTTCAACATTTTGAAACCCTAATTCACGCAAAAGCCGCTGACATAATCTTTCAAATGATGTGGCTGTAATTAATTGTAATTCTTCTATGATCTCCTCTTGCCAACTAAACTTATTAATTTCATCATCACCTTCATTGTCCTCAGTTAGTTCTTGCTTGAATCCTTTTTCTTTATTTAATCTATCTATCTTGTCCTCTGATACAACCTTTCTTTTAACTACTTCTTTATCTACAGTTTTGGTCTTAATGCCATCTTCAGTTAAGGCCCACACTCCTCTAGATGAGTTTTCTAAGAGGCCATACCGCTTTAAGTAATTTCTTGCCCACGCTAGCCTGTAAGAAAGCTTGCTGGTGTTACCTCGATGGATTTCACTTACTTGTTCATCGGTAAGATTGAGGATGATTGCTACTTGTTCTTCAATCTCTTCAATTGAACCTGATCCGCCGAGAGTGTGAAGTGCTGTTAACGTCGGATTAAACAAGTCATCATACTTATACTTAAAGTGTTCCTTCATAAAATCAATTGATATTTAATCTTACTAAAATACATTGAAATTCTATTTAATAAGCAAACAAGTAATCTTAGATGCCCTGTTCTCGGTTGCTTGGTCAACTAACAATAATATTTTACATCACAAGTAATTCATCGCTGAACATTCAGAAATGTCTCCTTTCGTCGATATGACGGAACGGTTTACAATTGTAAAAACATCACCATTACAAGTATTCCCACTATTGCATTCTTCTTTTTTCATGCTTACCTTATTGCTCCTAAAAGAGCAACCATGATTGACAATTTTTACCTTGCACTAGCTGCTATTCTGTTATTACCATTAATTCCTGCTTACATCATTTACAAATTCCTTCCCGAGAGTGAAACCAATGTTGAAGGACCTTACAAAAAACTCAACTTAAAATTAAAAGGAGCTTTTGCAGGTTATTTCCTGTTGGTGTTGTTGAGTTTAGGTTTGCAGTACGTTGTGATGACGAGTAAAGATGGAAAACAAATTGAGCAACTGACGCAAGCGATCAACGACAGCAGCAAGTTGATGCATGCTTATCGTTCACAAATTGAAGCAAGCAAAAATCCCGTGATCGACTGGAAGATAAAAGGCTTTGTAAAGCCGGGTGATAAAGAGGGCACTCGTTTCTTTTTTGATGATGGCACTACTTCAAAAAATCCTGACGGAAGTTTTGAACTTATTAAACGCAGTATTGCCGCACAAGGCAAAGCCAATCCGCCCAAGTGGATCTGTGTGTACAATCCTGTTACAGGTTACCAGGTCATTAGCTTAAATCGTGAAATCCCACATCCTGATATTGCGGCTTATCAAGTTAGTTTTAATGATGATGTACATGAGATCCTGATCAAAAAAACAATTGACATTAATAGTACGGCAAAAGATTCGATAGTTGCCATTGCTGGTTTTCTTGAAAAGAATCCTGAGTTAAAAGCAAGAGTGAATGAAACCAATCCAGGGTTTTTTAATAATGCGGATAAAATAAAAGTCATTCGTGATAAAAACAGGCTGGTGCATATGCCCGTAAAGAAATGATCCTGTCCATATTTCAATTATATGTAGACATTGTTGAAATCTCTCCTTCGTCGACAAGACGACAATGCATAAAAAAAGCGCAGAAAAAAATCTGCGCCTTTTTTGTAATCTGTGAACAACAACTTACGCTTCCGCAAAATGCTTATGGAAATACGGAATGGTTTCAATGCCTTTATAGAAATTAAAAATGTCGTACTTCTCATTCGGGCTATGCAGGTTGTCGCTGTCTAAACCAAAACCCATGAATACGATCTTAATACCGAGTTCTTTTTCAAACAACGCACAAATGGGAATACTGCCGCCGCCACGAACAGGAATAGCATCTTTGCCAAATGTATCTTTAATTGCTGCAGCGGCTGCTTTGTACGCTTTACTGTCAACCGGTGTCATGTAAGGTTCACCGCCATGGTGTTCATGTGCATTCACAGTTACACCTTCAGGTGCAATGCTTTTGAAGTGGTTCAATAATTTCTCCGTGATCTTCTCACTTGATTGGTTCGGTACCAAACGTGCAGAAATTTTTGCA
>NZ_JBMQSG010000021.1:0-178576 GCF_057361365.1 Lacibacter sp.
ACTTCTTTTCTTGATGATCCATCTTCTACTTCTTGAACAGCCTGACGGATGACTTTCTTTGAAAACTGAACTCTTGCTGAAGTGTTGTTTTTAACTGACATACTATACTTCTTTGTGTATAGTTATTTTAGGACGGGACACTCCCAACAAAGTTCTCACAGATTACACTGAGAGTACGGATGATGATTCATGTTGTTCATCTTTTGCTTCACGCAGAGGCGCAAAGTTTAATTCACTGTGGGTTAGAAGTGGCATAAACGCTCAAAAACGGCATAAAGTGACAAAAACGGCCGGTCTGTTTTTATGCAGTATTTCTTTTTCTATTTTGTGGGCATGGCAAAGCAAGCGGGAATATTGAAGATAAGGGGGACGATCCAGGGAATTTGTTTTTACTGTCTTGACGGGGAGTTTTATGCAAGAGCAAAAAGCTCCCTTTCGGGAGGACGTGTAAAAACAGATCCTGCGTTTTCTGAAACGATGTGGTATTCGAGGCGTATGAGTGAGGCTTCAAAGATTGCGTCTGCTATTTATAAGCAGGTGGTGCCGCTGCATGAACGAAGCAGGGACAGATTCAGGGAGGTGGTGAGAATGGTGATGAGAGAGTTGGGAAAACAAGATGCAACGCTTTGCCTGCATTCATTTGAACCACGAAGATGCGAAGTGCAGAGAAGCAAATAAGAAGAATGTTGCTCACAGATTGCAGAGAAAACACAGACAAGACGAATCAGAAAATACCAAGCCTGTTTTTTATTGCCGGTAATGCTGAGTTGTGTAGTTGTTGTACTTTTTGCAGTAAGCGTTCGAGGTGACTAAACCCTGCTACAACAGTCAGTTTTGCGGCAGCGGGAGCAACACAAAGCGTCGGTCATCGCCTGTAATGCTGTTTAGCATTTGTGCCGGGTGACACTTAACTATTAAGCTTTTGAATAAAATTTTATCTTTAGTAACACCGTTCAGCACTTGTCGCCCGGGCTACGTAAAACAATTGCCCCGCCAACCGCAAAGCTGTGAACGTTAGTGGCCACCTTATGGGACGCATCCTTCACATATTAATCATTTGCCTTTGCTGGACTCTTTCCTACGGACAAGACGCTAATCATATAAAAGCAATCCAGCGAAAAGCTGACAGTTTAGTTTCATCTTTTTGGGGACAGGAAAACTTTGACAAATACATTCACCTTGACAAAAAAAGAAGTGAGTATCTGGTGTTTGGCAAAATGTGGGAGAAAAAGTGTCGCTTCAATTCAAAGTTGACTTTTCATCCAAATACATATTCCTACGAGTACAAAGTGATTCACCCCTTATTTCGTGGTGACACAGCAACTGTTGAATTTTATTTAGACAGTTTGGGAAAGCTGATGATTGGATTCCATCCTAGTGGTTTTTTTCAAGGTGGTTACCTTGACACATTAAATTCATTGACAAAAGAACAAGCAATTCAAAAAGCAAAAGAACTAGGGCTTGACAAGGGACAAGGCCAATGGACTGTTTCATTATCGTGGCATGAAACAGACCCAATGACACTTGAATTAAAAGAAAACTCAACACTTAAGGAATATATTCAAGGACATTTTACATGGGATGTAAAATCAACACTTGACAAAAGTTATCGTGACGGGTGTTTATTTTACAATAAACGAGTTTATTCCGTTGATATTTTTACTGGACAACTTATAGTAGAAAGTGATGGTGGTGAAATGGAAACAGTGCAAGGCGGCCACTAACATTCAGTTTTGCGTCAGCGGGGGCGACGCAAAGCGTCGGTCATCACCAGTAATTCTATTTAGCTTTTGTACCGACTGACACTTATCTATTTAGCTTTTGAATAAAATTTTATCTTTAGTACCACCGTTCAGCACTCGTCGCCCGGGACGACGTAAAAGAATTGCCCCGCCGAACGCAAAGCTGTGGCCGTTAGCTGCAAGCCAAGAGTAAGCAACCAAAACAACAATTATGCAACGCAGGACCTTTATCAAAAACTCTACTCTGACCGTAGTTAGCATTAGCGCTTTCGGAGCGTTACACTGGAATGGGAAAAACTATGAAGGCGACACAGCAACAACCACCGATATACTTGGGCCATTTTACAGGCCTGGTGCGCCACTGAGAACCAATCTTCGGCTCGCAGGTTCAAAGGGGACACCGCTCGTGTTAAAGGGCAAAGTTTTCAGAGAAGATGGAAAGGCACCCATTAACGACGCACTTGTAGAAATCTGGCATTGCGATGAAAGGGAGACGTATGATAACAGCTCCGACGAATACCATTACCGTGGTGGACAAAGAACAAAAAGGGACGGAAGCTATCAGTTCAAATCTATTCTTCCAGTTCCTTATAAAGCTGTGCCCGGTAACGAAACCACCTGGAGACCTGCGCATATACACATGAGAGTGTCGGTACCCGATCAACAAGATTTAATCACGCATATCTATTTTAAAGGGGGTAAGTACGTTGATACTGACAGGTGGGCTTCTGCCCCGGAAGCTGTCAACAGGATCCTTGCCGTGAATAAAAATAATGCGGGCGAGAATGAAATTGTTTTTAACGTGGTGATGAGCAAGGAAATTCCGCTTGACAAAAAAGTGTACGACAAAATCACGGGGCTGTATGATATTGGCGAGAACAACGTTATTGAATTTAGTAAAAGCGATGATTTGCTACTAATGAAACAAAATGGACAGTTTTGGGCCAGTTTGAAATACATGGGCAAGAATACATTTGAAGGAGGTATAGGCTATCCGAAAGCAACATTTGAATGGCAAAAAGATGGAACCGTAAAAGTGGAGGTCATAGTGGATATACCAACAATAAAAACTTACAAGGGAATTAAATACCTGAAGTACTAAAAACAAGCAGTTGCTATCAAAAACAGATTGTCTGCACACAACATGAGCTTCATGCAACAGAGGCAGAAGTGCATGTTCTCAACAAAGAAGAATAACTATTTTACGCCCGGAAGAAATCTTAACCAGCAGAACCTGAATATCCCTGCTGCATATAGCTGCGTTCCGTTGTAGCGATATCATTTATCCTGCTAAGCCATCAGTAAAAGCAACGCTTTCGATCCAGCCTTTTACCTGTTCGGTTGTTCTTCCCATTTTTTTAGCCAGGCGTTTCAACAGCTCATCTTCGTTTCCTTGTTCAAACGCAAGGTCGGCTTCTGTTAAGTGAGGTTCTGCTTCAAGCAGTTTTTCCTTTACCTCTTCCCAGGGAAGGCTGATGTTAAATTGTGTATTCATAACTTACTACACTCAATTTTTACGCCAGATAACGGGCATAAAAAAGCCGCCTTCACGGGCGGCTCTATAACTTAAGTAATTGACAACTTTTACTTTCATTTACCAATCGCCACCTGCGCCACCGCCACCAAAGCTACCACCACCAAAACCTCCACCGCCACCGCTGCTACCTCCACCGCCCCAGCCACCACCACCACCGGGGAACCAGATAGGCGGCACATTATTATTCCAACGCCGGTAACCCCTGCGACTCATCATGCCACCACCGCCTCTCTTATTAATGTTGGAAATAATAATCATTATTACAATGAAAATAATGGCGGCTACCGGAATACTGCCACCACCGTCGCTTTTATTCCTGTTATTGTAGCCAGCAGGCGCTTTGTACTCACCTGCTGCAGCACGCATAAGGTCGCTGGTACCTTCATCAAGCCCCCGATAAATATCATTGGCTTTAAAGTTGGGGATGATGTCGGCTTCAATAATTTTTTTTGTGGTAATATCAGGAATAGCACCTTCAAGACCATAACCTGTAGCGATCCATACTTTTCGTTTACCACGCTCTTTATCTTCCAGCACAACAATGATCAATCCATTGTTGAATTCCTTACCCCCTACGCCCCACTTACGACCAAGGGCAACTGCAAAATCGCCGATGTCGTAATCGCCAATATCGCCAATGGTTACAATGACGATTTGATTAGAAGTGCTGTCGTCGTAAGCTACCAGCTTGCGCTCAAGAGCATCTTCCTGTTCGGGTGTAAGTTTATCGAGGTAGTCGTTCACCAACCGTGGAGGATTGGGTACAGCGGGTATATACTTTTCAATTCCCTGTGCATGCGTAATAACGCCCAGCACAAGGAATAAAAAAGAAAGTATGGTTGATTGAATAACTTTCATGCGTTCATTATAATCGTTTTTTGGTCGCATGCATTCGCCAAATAATACCTGGCTCAAGTCATGTGTTCATTGTTTTCGTTTTTTGGCCACAAGGCATTCGCCTGAAAAGACAAGGCTCATGTCATGTTCTATCGTCCAAAAACAATATCATCGGGTAATTCGTTCCTGTCTTCGTTTTCGTAAGGGAAATGTGTAACCAGTGCATCGCCTATATCGGTAATGATCTTTACAATTCCTTCGGCATAATTCTGTTTGCCAAATGAAGAAAGCATCTGCCTCACTTCATTGTTCCAGAAATCGGTTCCTACTTTTTCATGAATGCCTTTATCGCCAAACACTGCCAGCTGATGATCTTTCATGGCAATGTAAAGCAGCACGCCGTTACGGTCTTCCGTTTTTTCCATTTTCAATCCAAAGAAAACTTCTACGGCACGATCAACAGGATCAACATAACTGCAACGGCTTTCAATGAACACACGTATTTCCCCAGATGTACGCTTTTCGGAAGCACGGATTGAATTAACAATTGCTTCATGTTCTTCAGGCGTAAACCAGTCAGTATGTTTTGTTAGGAAGGAAAAAATACCCATGAGTTATAATCAGAATTTTACTTCAGGTGCTTTTTCGCTGCCAGGATCTGCTGCAAAACCTTCTTTTGGTTTAAAGCCAAACATACCCGCCAATATATTCATTGGAAATGAACGCACCTGCGTGTTATAGTCTTTTACCGCACTATTGAAATCGTTGCGGGCAACTTTGATCCTGTTTTCCGTTCCTTCCAATTGTGTTTGCAGGTTGCGGAAACCTTCATTGGCTTTGAGGTTAGGATAATTCTCTACCACTGCCAATAAACGGCTTAATGCACTACTCACACCACTTTGTGCCTGCTGAAATTCAGCCAGCTTTTCAGGAGTAATATTTGAAGGATCAACTTTTACGCTGGTAGCTTTTGCACGGGCTTCAATAACGTTGATCAGCGTTTGCTGTTCGAAATTAGCTTCACCTTTTACTGTGTTTACAAGATTTGGAATAAGATCGGCACGACGTTGATAATCACTCTGAACGTTATTCCACTTTTCTTTTACAACTTCATCCTGCTTTACCAGTCCGTTATAACCGCTGCAACCTCTAAAAAGAATAAAGGCTAAAAGAACAGCTACAACAATCGTAATAATGCGTCCGGGTTTCATGTTTGTTTATTTTTTATTTAATGATGAGTGTGATGATATCTGTGATTGTTACAACCAGCAGGTAAAACTTCAAGTTAAAAGTAAGGCTTTGCAATACACTTTAAATTTAAACGAAACATTTTACTTGCCAAGATGATTTTTAATTAACACAAAGGGTGCCGAGCTTTAAAAGCTGACACCCTGACGTTGTTTAAACCTATGTATTTGGGTTATTCTTTTATTGCTGCAATTCCGGGCAATGTTTTCCCCTCAAAAAATTCGAGCATGGCGCCACCGCCGGTTGAGATATAGCTCACCTTACCGGCATAACCGAAATCATTTACTGCCGCCACACTATCGCCACCACCCACTAAAGAGAAAGCACCGTTACCTGTAGCATCGGCCACGGCTTGTGCAATGGTTTTTGTTCCGTGTTGAAACTTTTCCATTTCAAACACACCCATCGGGCCATTCCATAAAATGGTTTTAGAATGAAGTAATACGTTTCTGAACTGTTCGCAGGCATGAGTTGCAATATCCAAACCCATCCATCCATCAGGGATATGATTACTTGGCGCTGTTGATGTATTGGCATCGGCTGCAAACTTATCAGCAATCACTGAATCGCTTGGCAAATGAATGCAAACTCCCTTTGCGGCAGCTTTTTCCATGATAGCTTTTGCTGTATCCAAACGATCTTCTTCACACAGGGAATTGCCGATAGTGCCACCCATTGCTTTCATGAACGTGTAAGCCATACCACCACCGATGATAATATCGGTTGCCCGTTCCAGTAAGTTTTCGATGATTAGAATTTTATCGCTCACTTTAGCGCCACCAATAATAGCGGTAAAAGGTTTTTCGGCCTGTAATAATACTTTCTCTGCAGCCGCCACCTCACCTTCCATCAGCAGACCAAACATTCTTTTTTCTGCAGGGAAAAACTGTGCAATCACTGCTGTTGAAGCATGTGCACGGTGAGCAGTTCCAAAGGCATCGTTTACATATACATCGCCGAGTTTGCTGAGCTTTTCTGCAAATGCTGTATCACCTTTTTCTTCTTCTTTATAAAAACGAAGATTCTCAAGAAGTAATACTTCACCCGGCTTCATCATACTTGCTGTGAGATAAGCCTGTTCGCCAATGCAATCATTTGCAAACAATACAGGAGTATTGCCACCAAGTAATTCTGCCAGATGTGGAATGAGATGTTTGAGTGATGATTTTTCTTCGGGCCCATCTTTGGGACGGCCGAGATGACTCATGAGAATGACGCTGCCGCCATCGTTCAATATTTTTTTGATGGTAGGGATGGCTGCCGTCATCCTTGTATCATCAGTAATTGCTTGTGTTTGTTTATCGAGTGGCACATTGAAATCAACACGGATCAATGCTTTTTGATTGCTGAAATTATGATCTGAAAATTTGCTCATAACCTTAAGATTTAGTTCAATAGTTTATGTGTGAAGTTACAGGCTGCCGAAGAAAAATAATCTGGGTGTTGATTATTTTTGAACAGCGCCCAATAGTTGTTCAAGACAATGGATATTGCGGGTTACATCATCCTCACCTTCAATTTTTACTTTCATCAACGGACCGCTGATAAGTTGATAGCCCTTTACTGCATCTTCTTTGCTGTAAAAGCAGGTGTACCAATCGGCCAGTTCATCTTCATAAGCCATGCTTACTTTGTTGCTGTAAAATTTAATGGGCTGTGGATACCATGTACCGCCCGGGTTTTCCAGGTCGTTATCTTTTGCATGCTGATAAAACGCCAATAGAAATTGCAGGTAGGCAACAACACGTTGTTTTATCTGCGTATCATTCTCCTGTTGTGCAGGTCGGTTGCGCCAGGAATGCATTTCCTTTTTAAACGGATCCTGATTAGATGAGTTGGTGATGGAAAATACTTCTACCAATTCATCCGGATTGGCTTTATCAACAGGAAAGGAACTGTAAAAACCAAATTGGGCTTTCGATTTTGGTTTTGATTGATCGATAAGGTATCGCTCTTTCACCGTTGTATCACCTGATCCAGGACTAAGCACTACTATTTTTTTACCTGCATCGAAAGCCCATTTACCTTGCTCAAACAAAAGGTCGGCACAAAGTGTATAGCTGCCATCGGCGTAAAAACGAAGAGCATACAATCCAAGCTTATTGCCGGCATCGGCATTATCATCTTTGTCTTGCTGCACATACCATTCGCAATTCTTGGGATCGGGGGGCAACATCTTTGACGTATCGGGGCCGCTGCTACAGGCAAAGAATAAAAAAGGGATACTCCAAATGAAATATCCCTTTAACAGTTTTGTTTTCACAAAAATCTTACTTGATAAGTTTAGCAAAATAGTGAAGTGTGCGAACCAACTGGCTTACATAACTCATTTCGTTATCGTACCAGCTAACCACACGCACTAATTGTGTATCGCCTACGCTTTGAACTCTTGTTTGCGTTGCATCAAACAACGAACCGTAGCTGATACCAATAATATCGCTGCTTACAATTTCATCTTCTGTGTAACCGAAGCTTTCGTTTGAAGCTGCTTTCATTGCTGCATTCACTTCTTCAACAGTTACTTTTTTGCTTAACAAAGCAGTTACTTCAGTTAAAGAACCGGTAAGGGTTGGTACACGTTGTGCACTACCATCAAGTTTACCTTTTAAGCTTGGTAACACCAGGCCAATTGCTTTTGCAGCACCTGTGCTGTTTGGAACAATATTTTGAGCTGCTGCACGTGCACGGCGCAGATCACCTTTTGGATGAGGAGCATCCTGTGTGTTCTGATCGTTAGTATAAGCATGTACAGTTGTCATCAAACCATTCACAATACCGTATTTCTCTTCAAGCACTTGTGCCATTGGAGCCAAACAGTTTGTTGTACAGCTTGCGCAGCTGATCACTGTTTCGCTACCGTCGAGAATATTATGATTTACATTAAATACAATTGTTTTAAGATCACCTGTTGCAGGTGCGCTGATCACTACTTTCTTTGCACCGGCAGCGATATGGCCTTCAGCTTTTGCTTTATCAGCAAAGAAACCAGTACACTCAAGTACAACGTCTACATTATGTGATCCCCATGGAATTTGTGCAGGATCTTTCTGAGCATAGATCTTAATCTCGTCGCCATTAACGATAATTGAATTCTCGGTACTTTTTACTTCCGCATCGAAGCGGCCCTGTGCAGTATCGTATTTTAATAAGTGACCTAATACCTTTGGAGAAGTAAGATCATTGATCGCCACTACATCAATTCCTTCCATTTTATAGATCTGGCGATAAACCAGCCTGCCGATACGTCCGAAACCATTAATCGCAACTTTTACTGTGCTCATGAGAAATATAGTTTAGTAGTTAAAAATGCGGTGCGAAGGTAATGAGTTTACAAATTATAGCCTGTTAGTTTTCAAACATAATGTGTTGTGACAGATATCATCGGCAGTTTCAAAACTTTGTTATAGGTGCGCCTTTTTAATGCTGCGAAAAAAAGAGTAAGAAATATAAGAAATTTGTTTGGGAGGTAATATGCTCAATCTTATCTTTGCACTCCCAAAAATAAACCCGCCGCGTTGGTCAAGGGGTTAAGACGCCTCCCTTTCACGGAGGAATCACGGGTTCGAATCCCGTACGTGGTACAAAGCCTCCAGTTCCTGGAGGTTTTTTTATTTATATGCTTACCGAACCCAGGTCAATAACCCTGAACTGCTGCGTAAATGCGCCGACTCAAAGGATAGCAACGGTCAAAAAATCAGAAATCCACTCCAATCCAGCGCAACTTCAGCATTCTTTTGATTTATTTTTGAAGCTGCCCTCTCATATGGAGGGTTGATTCTCAACGCATTTTTAATGTAAAAAATACGGTTTCGTTATTTTACGATAACCGTATCGTTAATTTACTATTGCGCATGTGAAAAACTCGGTGCAACTTTGTTCCAGCAAGAAGCAAAACAGTAACTCTCGACAAGCATTTACCCGATACTTTCTTCCTGCATAACCCTATAAAACAAACAAGATGTCGTATCCAACAGCAAAAAAGAGTCTCCTTTCTTTCATCGTTTTTCATTTCTTTCCCCGGTTTGACAACGCCCAGGTATTGCCCGTTCCAGTGGTAAACTTAAGGGCTGATGCAATTGATCGCCGTTTTAAGAAATCTTAATATAGTAGTTGTAGTGAAAGTTTAATTGTTGCTTGACTTATCCGGTTGCTAACCTCTTTCATTACCCAACACTAACAAGATAATTGATTGTCTCTTGGTTTTAACATTTGATGACAGACCCAACTCCCGTTGTATTGATACAGGAAAAATGCGCCTCAGAAGCTAACCTATTGTTGTTGCTAACCAGCCCTGTTGAAGTGAAGTTTAAGCTTACCCAAAACCTGCATTTATTTTTCCTGAAATTGCCCTCTGGTAAAACAGAGGGCTTTTATTTATACACCAGTTTCAAAATGTAATTCGGGCACTGAAACATCAGTAAATCCTTTTCGCATCAATCTTTGTTGAAAGGCTTGCTGCACCTCAAATTCTCCGTGCACGATGAATACTTTTTCTACTTGTTTCGGATCCTGGCAAGCCAGCCACTGACTCATATCTTCGTAATCGCCATGGGCACTCATACTTCTTATCTGGCCAATTTCTGCATGCACTTCCTTTTCTACGCCAAATATTTTCACTTCTCTTCTACCGTCTAATAATTTGCCGCCTAAAGAGCGAGGCTCGCAATAGCCAGTAAGCAAAATTGTATTGCGGCTGTTTTCTATTGTGTTGTTGATATGATGTTTCACCCTTCCTGCATCGGCCATTCCACTGGCACTAATAATTACATAGGGCCCACTCTTGAAGTTCAATAATTTCGATTCCTCCACTGTTTTAATAAATGTCAATCCTTTAAAACTAAACGGATCATTATCCGTTTGCAGAACTTTCTGTATGCGTTTGTTGAAATACTCCGGATAACTCTTCACAATATGTGTAGCATCCATGCTTAACGGGCTGTCTACAAAATATTCGAGATCGGGTAAGCGTCGTTCGAGTTCCAACTGGTTCAAATCGTATAACAACTCTTGCGTGCGCCCAACACTAAACGCAGGCACAATCAGTTTACCTTTCTTCTGTAAGCAAGCTTTTTCAATCCAAGCCAATAACTGATCAGGAGTAGAAATAGCATTATCATGTAAACTGTTACCATAAGTTGATTCCATGATAATGATATCGGCCTGGGGAAATTCCTGCGGCGATTTTAAAATCACATCACGGTAGCGGCCTATGTCACCCGAAAAAGTAATGCATTTTGTTTTACCATTCTCAGTAACTCTTAAATGAACACATGCACTGCCGATGATGTGGCCTGCATCTGTAAACATCGCTTCAATACCATCACCCACCTGGAACCACTTATTATACTCCTGTTGTACAAACCGATCAATTGCATTCTTTGCATCTTCAATAGTGTATAGCGGCATCAGGTAAGGCAGGTTCATTGCAGCCCTGCGTTTGTTTTCATACTTCACTTCATCTTCCTGTATCTCCGCACTATCTTCCAACAACACTCTTGTAAGACTTGCAGTTGCATCGATACAATGAATTTTACCACGGTAACCGTCTTTACACAGTTTTGGTATCAACCCGCTGTGATCAATATGTGCATGGCTCAGGATCATGTAATCAATTTCAGCAGGAACAAACCCCCACTCCCTGTTCATGGCATCGGTATCTTTTCCCATGCCCTGGAACATGCCACAATCAAGTAATAATCTTTTGCCATTAACTGTAAGAATATGTTTGCTGCCTGTAACACAACGTGCAGCTCCGTGAAATGCAAGCTTCATAATCCTGGTTTGAAAATTTGATGATTTGAAAATTTGTAAATGAATAAACATCGCAAACTTTCAACTTATGATTCTACGTTTTTGCTTTGAATGACCATGTAATATAAAACTCGGCCACAACTTCTCCAGCTTTATTACGACCAACCGATTTGGCTTTAATACTTCTTGCTTCACCGGTTGCAATAGCATCATCAACCACATGCTCTATCGGTTTTCCATCTTCGCAAACAAAACTGGTTACATCAACAGCTTTCTTAAAAAAATTTCCTTCTACACTTACCACTAACATGGAGACAGCTGGTTTTCTTCCGGATATCTGCATTAATCCCAATACACCCGTTGTCATTTCTGCAGCCATGGCGAGACATGCAAAGTAAGTTGATCGGAAAGGATTTTGTGAAAACCACTTGTACGGCACCGTTACCACACATTGGTTTTCCGAAATTGATTGAATACGCACCCCACTAAAAAAAGCAGCGGGCAGTTTCATTAAAAGAAACAATCTTCCTTTAATGGGATGGGTAACCTGTTTGATGAAGTGGGTTGCAGATTCTTTCATATACTTTGGCATTGAGCCATCCTCTAAAGTTGGGATGGCTCAACGAAAATTACTTTGTGATTTCAACAATGCACGCAACCACATTATTCGCATCGCCTGTTACATCGAAACGCATTGTGCCATTACCTGTTGCTGAGTAACGCACATTCCTGATGAGTGATGAACTTAATGCACTATTAAGCCTGCTGGCAAAATCGGAAGAAGGATTGCTGCTGATTTGCTGGTTCAACTGGTGCCAATCCAGTTCTTTTTTACTCACTACTACCGCAATTACATCACGACCACCGCCTGCTCCAATGCTATCGGGGGTCATGCTTTTATCTTTTGGAAACAAACGCACACCCGTAATGCCACAGAAAGGCGAATACTTTGTCTTAGTGGGATCATCCGTACGTGGGTAAGGAAACAACGTATAGCTTGTGCCATCGGTTTCTTTACCGAAGACATATACATAACATTCCGTAGTATTTTTTAATTCCATTTTGAATTTATCACCAGGTCGAACAGGTGCTGTTGTTTCAAACTTGTTTCCGCCAATGGAACGTAATGGAATATAATTTCCGGCCACTGTTTTTTTCCCATCATATTGCACACTCACCAATCCCACTTCGCAAGCAAACTGCTGCACATTTGTATTAGAAGCATGCATTGGGTTTACACCATATGCTTCACGTACATAGGTTTGAAAATCGCCATAACGTACCCAGGCAAAACCATTGTTGCCCCATTCCTGCCCCCAACTGTTCATCAGCAAAAATGCACCGCCATGTTTTTTGTCATCATAGCCAACCACACACATGGCATGGCCGCCAAATCCCATCATACTTCTGTCGCCTGAAGCAGGTATCCACACATCCTGCCCCATCATTGGTTGCATAAAACTTTGTCCCACCATCATACCAATAACCACCGGTGCACCTTGTGACAGATTTTCTCTAATTGCCCGAATATCTACTGCATCATTACGATCGCCTAAACTCAAGCGATTGAAGCCACGCATACGATACTGTGCAGCTTCCTGCTGTAAATTATTATCGGGTTGACGTTGACAATCCTGGTCGGTATAAGGAAACTGGTCGTAAGGAACATCGCCACGCTTGGTCATAAATTCCATTGCACGAATGATGTAAGAACCCTGGCAGCCATCTAACCCAATTTGGTTATACATGAACGAGGGAGAAAACGCAACTTCATTAGGCTGTTTGCCCGTGCGTGACGACTCTAAAATAGTATGTGCTGCAAAAGCACTGCTCCATGCAACACAACTTCCCTGCGATCCCTGGTTTTGCGGCGTTGGACAAAAACGTTGCAGGTTGGCCGCTTCAGGCAATGGATTTTTTGTATCGTCATCGGCAAGCGATTCGTAGATTTCTGCTTTTTCAAACTGCTTAGGATCTAAAAAGCCACCTGTAGAAAGACCAGCAACATCGCTTAAACTGGACATATTGCAACCTCCACGACCCAGCAGAAAATAGGCAGCTCCTGCGAGTACCAACAGAATGAGAATACCTTTACCTCCACCACGGCCGCCACCGCCACCACGACCAAATAAACTTAATAATAAAGGAAGGAGACCAAGCAGTCCACCGCCTCCGCCTCTTCCTCCACCACCGGGAAAACCTCCACCACCATCGTTACCTCTATTGTCGAATTGATCTTGCGGATCATCTGTCATACGTATTGGCATAACTAAAGTGTTTTTATGTTGACTAAATGTAATGTAATTTTTGAAGAGTGGAAATGCTTGCAACGTTTGCCGAAGTATCTTTCAAAAAAATATATTGTGAAGAAATTCCTCCCCATTTTATTGCTTCTCTGTTTCATGAACAGCGCAATTGCACAAATGAAAACTGATTCGGTGATAGCGGCGCCAAAAGACGTAGAAACAGTTGATGCAATTATTGCATCGCTGTATAATGTCATCAGCGGACCTGCAGGTGAAGCAAGAAACTGGAATCGCATGCGTAGTTTGTTTTTACCCGAAGGAAAATTAGTTGCAACAGCTGTGCGCCCCACCGGCGAAGTAGTGAAGCGTGTACTAACTGTTGAAGATTATATTACACAAAGCGGACCAGTGTTAGAGAAGAATGGTTTTTTTGAAAAAGAAATTAACCGCAAGCAGGAAGTGTACGGCCATATTGCGCATTGCTTTAGTACTTATGAAGCAAGAAAACTGACAACCGACGCCGAACCCTTTATGCGTGGCATCAACAGCATTCAATTATATAACGATGGAAAGCGTTGGTGGATATTGACGGTGTTCTGGCAAACAGAGAATAAAGATTTATTGATACCGAAGGAATATTTGAAGCAGTAAATATATTTCACGTAAAGTGTGCATTGAAGAAAAGGCGCAAAGGAAAACAACTACGGCTTAACACTACTTCCCAACCACGCCATCATTGCCATACCGGCCTCAATTGCATTTTCATCTATATTGAATGTTGGAGTATGCACACCACTTGTAATTCCTTTTTCTTTGTTCATCACACCAAGACGAAAGAAACAGCCCGGTATCACCTGCGAGTAATAACCAAAATCCTCTGCTCCCATCCGCAACTCAGTTTCTTCAACATGTGCAGAACCTAAAAAGTCTGCAGCTTTTTCTTTGGCTTTTTCATTGAGTACCTCGTTATTATAAACTGTGGGGTAACCAACATCAATATGAATATCTAATTCTCCACCCATACTTTCAACCAGCAGTTTTGCATTGCGGCGAATCAATTCATGCGCTTCAAAACGCCATGCTTCATCCATTGCACGAAAAGTTCCCATAATCTTTACTTCGTTGGGAATAACATTCGTAGTTGTACCTGCATTAAATGCAGTGATGGATAACACCGATGGATTATGCGGATTACGATTACGACTGATGATCTGTTGCAAACTCACTACCAAATGCGATGCAATTAAAATAGGATCAACAGATAAATGCGGCGAAGCAGCATGACCTCCTTTACCCTTCACCGTTAGATATAACTCATCGGCACTTGCCATTACTTTACCGGCACGAAAACTTAATTGCCCTAACTGCAAACCCGGGTGCACATGCAACCCAAATATGCATTGTGGCTTCGGATTTTCCAGTACACCTTCTTTGATCATGATACTGGCTCCGCCGGGATTTTTTTCTTCACCTGGTTGAAAGATGAGCTTTACCGTTCCTTCCCATTCAGCTTTTAATTCATTGAGAATTTTTGCAGCGCCCAATAGGCAGGTTGTATGTACATCATGACCGCATGCATGCATTACACCATCTACTTTGGATTTGTAGGGAATATTATTTTCTTCGAGAATGGGCAAAGCATCCATATCAGCACGTAATGCAATTACTTTCGAAGAAGGGTTTTTTCCTTGAATCAAACCAACAACGCCGGTTTCAGCCATTACAGTAAACGGAATACCAAACTCAGTAAGTTTCGATTGCACATACTTTGATGTTTCAAATTCTTTGTAGCTGAGTTCGGGATTTGCATGCAGGTGATGACGTACAGCAATAAAGTCTTCCTTATATTTTTTTGCGAGGGCTTGTATCTGGGCTTTTAACATGATGCGCAAAAGTACAAAAACCTGCAAAGCTGCAGGTCTTATATTCGTTAAAGATCATTTGTGCTGATCATGCTATCACTTAATATTTTCTTCTTTATCAGGCGGTGCTTTGTATTCAATTTCGCTTGGAATTACGAACACGCCAGTGGGAAACATGCGGCCCAGTTCTTTTTTAAGTTCATCGGCTTCGCCTTTTTCTACAAAATTGCCTATGCGTATTTTAAAATAAGGAGCGGTGTACATGAGGTATGTTTTCTGCTCAGGATAAAGCGTCAGCAATTTTGATTTGGTGGCCAGAGCCTGGTTACGGTCGGTGGTATTGAGTACCTGTATTCGATAACCCCTGCTTGGCTTTTTTGAATCGGCAGATTTTTTATTGATCTCTGCTTTTTTCTTTACCAGCAAATCAAAGCGACTGTCTTTCACAACAAATACATTAGTTCCCACGGTGTCAACAACGGTTTGGGCATTGCTCATGAAAGCAAAACCTGCAACTAAACAAAACAGGAAGATCTTTTTCATACTAGTAGTTCAAACTTTCTTTTACAATGGCTACGCTGGAACTGCAACCTAATCTATCTGCTCCCGCTTCTATCAACTGTTTGGCAAAAGCGTAATTGCGGATACCACCCGATGCTTTGATTTTGATGTTAGACGGTAAATGCTTCCTCATTAGTTGCACCGCTTCAATAGTTGCACCTTTTTCGGCATAACCAGTTGAAGTTTTTACAAAATCTGCGCCAAGTTCGGAATAGATTTCGCAACAACGAATGATCTCATCATCTGTCAGTACGCCGCTTTCGATGATGATCTTAATGTGCTTTTCTTTTTTATGCGCCATGGGGATGATGGTCTCGCCTTCATGCTTTACAAAATTCCAGTCGCCGTTTTTAATTGCGGAAATATTTGCTACCAGGTCAATTTCATCTACTCCATCCACGATCGACAATAATGTTTCAGTAACCTTTGCTTCAATGGCTGAATAACCAAAAGGGAAACCGATAACTGTGGCCGTTTTTACATTGGAACCACCAACTAAGCCCTTTGCAAACCTTGTAAACGGAGGAGGTACACAAACTGCTGCGAAATTGTACACGGTTGCTTCGGTGCAAAGTTGTTCGATATCACTGATGAGAGTTGTTGGCTTAAGAATGGTATGATCGATATAAGAAGCAATGTTCATGCGGCAAATGTATTTTTTTAATAGCTAGAAAAAAAGAATGCTGAGCAGCTAAAAAAACCTCCCGAAGGAGGTTTGATTTATAAATCTTTACCGTGACATTGTTTATATTTTTTACCGCTGCCGCAAGGACAAGGATCGTTGCGCCCGATCTTTGGACCGGTAATGATCGGCTCCTGTTTTACATTTTCAGAAGGATCATAATAATCCGGTGTTTCCATCAGTTCAGAACCGCCAGTGCCTGCAGCCACCATATCTTCTTTGCGCTGGCGCATTTTGCTCATATCGGTTTTTTGCTGACGACCTTCACGAATTTGTCCTGCATTATTTTCCTCAACAGGTAATCCTGCATGTGCAAGGAAGGAAACGATGTTCTTATTGATCTCGCTGTTCAACTGTTCAAACAAAGTATATGCTTCTACTTTATAGATCACCAACGGATCCTTTTGTTCGTAGGTTGCATTCTGTACAGAAGTACGCAGATCATCCATTGCACGTAAATGTTCTTTCCATGCTTCGTCAATAAATGCAAGTGTTGCTGTGCGCTCCAATGCACTAACCAACTCTGCTCCTTTTGATTCAATGGTTTTGTTCATTGGCGTTAACACCTGTAAACCACGTTTGCCATCACTGAAAGGAACAAATACGTTTTCGATGTGCGAACCTTGTGTTGATTTAATATTCTGGAATACCGGCAATGCATCTTTCTTTAATGTATCGCACTTACGCAGGTAGGCTGTTTTTGCTTCCACGTACAGAGCTTCTGCAAGCGTATTGCTATCGGCTTTATCCAATTGCTCTGCAGTTATTTGTGTATCGATACCAAAGTTGATGATACAGGCCATCTTAAATCCTTCATGATCGTTCTGTTCTTTAAATGAAGCGATCAATCCATCAGCCACAGAATAAAATGCATTATCTGTATCAAGCGTTAAACGCTCACCACTCAATGCATGGTTACGGCGTGTGTACACCGCACCACGCTGCTTGTTCATGACATCATCATACTCCAGCAAACGCTTACGAATACCGAAGTTGTTTTCTTCTACTTTCTTTTGTGCACGTTCAATTGATTTGGTGATCATGCTATGCTGGATCACTTCACCTTCTTTGTAACCGAGTTTATCCATCATGCCGGCAATACGATCACTACCGAACATACGCATCAGGTCATCTTCCAATGAAACATAGAATTGTGATGAACCGGGATCGCCCTGGCGACCGGCACGACCACGCAACTGACGATCGACACGACGACTATCGTGACGTTCTGTACCGAGAATAGCCAAACCACCGGCTTCCTTTACACCGGCACCGAGTTTAATATCGGTACCACGGCCAGCCATATTTGTTGCAATAGTTACTGCACTTGGCAAACCTGCTTCAGCAACAACCTGTGCTTCACGGGCATGTTGTTTTGCGTTCAATACATTGTGCGGAATTTTTTTCACCTGCAGCATCTTACTCAGCAATTCACTCACCTCAACCGAAGTAGTACCAACAAGTACCGGACGGCCGGCTGCACGTATCACTTCAATTTCTTCAATAACAGCTTTGTATTTTTCACGCTTGGTTTTGTAAACCAGATCCTGCCTGTCGTCACGGATCATATTCAGGTTGGTAGGAATTTTTACAACGTCGAGTTTATAAATATCCCAGAATTCACCTGCTTCTGTTTCGGCAGTGCCCGTCATACCACAAAGCTTGTGATACATACGGAAGTAGTTCTGCAAGGTGATGGTGGCGTAAGTTTGTGTAGCTGCTTCGATGTGTACGTTTTCTTTCGCTTCAATTGCCTGGTGTAAGCCATCGCTATAACGACGACCATCGAGAATACGACCTGTTTGCTCATCCACAATTTTCACCTGGCCATCTAACACCACATATTCCACGTCTTTTTCGAAGAGTGAATATGCTTTCAACATTTGGAGGATGGTATGAATACGATCTGCTTTTGCTGAATATTCAGTTAAGAAAACTTCTTTCTGACGTAATTTTTCTTCAGCCGCAAGATCACTTCTATCCAGGTTTGCAAGTGAGGTACTGATATCAGGTAATACAAAGAAATCGGGATCTTCATTATCCCTGGTGATCATACTCAAACCTTTATCGGTAAGATCAACTGAATTGCTTTTCTCATCAATATGAAACAGCAATCCTTCATCAACCTTCGGCATTTCTTTTTGCTGATCGGCGAGATAATAGTTTTCTGCTTTCTGCAATTTCACTTTTATACCGGGCTCACTTAAATATTTGATCAACGGACCATACTTCGGTAAACCTCTCCATGCACGCATCAATGCAAGACCACCAGTTTTCGGATCATCATCACCTTCAGCGATTGATTTCTTCGCTTCATTTAAATATTGCTGGGCTAAACGTTTCTGTGCCTCAACGAGCTTTTCAATACGTGGCTTCATATTGAAGAACTGTTGCTCATTGCTGCCTGTTCCAACTGGACCTGCAATGATCAATGGCGTACGTGCTTCATCAATTAAAATACTATCCACCTCATCCACCATAGCAAAGTGCAACTTGCGTTGTACTTTTTCTGTGGTATTCACCACCATGTTATCACGGAGATAGTCGAAACCGAATTCATTGTTGGTTCCGTAAACAATATCGGCCATGTAAGCTTTGCGACGATCTTCACTATTAGGTTGATGTTTATCGATACAATCAACTGTGAGTCCTAAGAATTCAAACAAGGTTCCGTTCCATTCACTATCACGGCGGGCCAGGTAATCATTCACGGTTACAAGATGTACACCTTCGCCGGGCAATGCATTCAGGTACGCAGGTAATGTTGATACCAGCGTTTTACCTTCACCGGTAGCCATCTCAGATATCTTACCCTGGTGAAGCACACTACCACCAATTAACTGCACATCATAATGTACCATGTTCCAGGTCACTTGTCCACCCGCTGCCATCCATGATTTTTTGTAAAACACCTGGTCGCCTTCAATACGCATGTGAGGACGTTTTACAACAAGATCCTTATCAAGCTGCGTAGCTGTTGCCTGCAGTTCTTCATTATTAGTGAAACGACGTGCCGCTTCTTTCACCACAGCAAATGCTTCGGGATGAATTTCGGCAAGCACCTCTTCAATTTTTTTATCTCTTTCCTTGCGGAGTTTATCTATTTCCTGGTAAGTAGCATCTTTTTCCTGTATCTGGTCTTCTGTAAAAGCATCGGCTTTTACTGTGAGGGAAGCGATCTCTTCATCAATGCTTGTAAGATGAGCCTTTATGCGCTGTTTAAACTCCTGCGTTTTATTACGGAGTTCATCATTGGTTAAGCTTTGATATTGCTGGAAATACTGGTTGGTTTTTTCAACAATTGGCGTAAGCTTTTCAACGTCTTTTTCGCTTTTACTGCCACCAAACAGTTTCGATAAAAATCCTAACATGTGTATTGATTATTGAGTCAATTATTTTAATTAAAGCTTCTTTGTGTCAAATACAATGCAAGGTTTTAATCAAAGCCAATTTGACAGAAGCACCTTTTTTACAGGGCGACAAAGGTAATGATTAACTATTGAGTAGGCAGGGCCGTTTTTTACAATAAATGATGATCAAAGCTGTAGAAACCATGGTTTTATATCCTGCTGCAATTACAAAAACAGTACAATACTTTTCTTTAAAATGAGTTTACCCTCCAACACGGACGAGTTTAGGCCAGCAAAACGATAGATTTGCCTTTTGTCCTTATTCAGAAAGGGAGAGCAAACTTTTTCCGGCGTTCTCGTCTATTATTTAACAATTCGAAAAATAAAATATTGACGAAAAATTTCGTATTTCGCATTTCAAACATGTTTATGAAGAAATTACTACTCCTAGTCCTTATCATCAGTGCATCCGTATCTGCAAAATCCCAAACAGCCGGCATAACCGGGAAAGTAACCGATTCAACTGGTTCAAAAGGACTTGATAAAGCCACGGTGAAGCTGGTAGAAAAAGGTTCACCCACCGATACATTACGTACTTCAACCAATGCAAAAGGTGAATTCAGTTTTGCTAAAATCCCTGCATCGGCTTATTCCATTGTGGTGAGCTACACTGGCTACAAACCCATGATCAAAGAATTTTTTAAACCTTCGGCAGGCGTATCCAATATTGATCTCGGGGAATTGGTGTTGGTGAACTCCTACCTCGACCTGAAAGAAATTGTGATTGAGGCACCTGCAGTAACTATGAAAGAAGATACGGTTGAATACCGTGCTGGTGCCTTTCAAACCAAGCCCAATGCTACAACTGAAGAGTTGTTGAAGAAATTACCGGGTGTACAGGTGGACAGGGAAGGGAATGTTACCGCCCAGGGCAAACAGGTTACCCGTGTAAAAGTGAATGGAAAAGATTTCTTTACAGGCGATCCTAAAACAGCCACTAAAGAAATTCCTGCAGATATGATCGATAAAGTGCAGGTAATTGATGACTATGGTGATCAATCAACAGTATCGGGTATTCGTGATGGTGAGCCTGAGAAAGTGATCAATCTTCAGTTAAAAAAAGATAAGAATAAAGGTGTTTTTGGTCGTGCCCAGGCTGGTTATGGTACCAATGACCGATATACCGGAGCACTTACTGTAAACCGTTTTAATAACAGCAAGCAATTATCACTTATTGCAAACAGCAACAACGTAAACACGTCCACGTTCCAGCAAGATGGTAGCAGCGGTGGTGGTAATACAGGTGGTGGCGGAGGCGGAGGCGGTGGTCGTGGTGGTATGGCTATGAACTTCGGCGGCGGCGGTGGCGGTAATAATAGTGGCGCCAATCAAAACGGTATCACCAAGTTGAATTCAGTTGGATTAAACTATCGAAATGATTTTGGAAAACGTAATTCGTTTTATGGAAGCTATACTTATTCGCACAGGGCAACTACTATTGAACAGTACAGTGCACAACAAAGTAACGGTACCAAATCAGATAGAAGCAGCATCTTACAAAATTCAGATCGCAATTCTTTAAACAAAAACGGTACGCATCGTGCTTTTGCAAATCTTGAATTATGGATCGACTCATTTAACTATATCAAGTTCAGTCCCAATTTCACTTACACAGACGGTAATAACCGCTCATTTAATGATTTTGATATTTTCAGGGATAGTCTTACAAATATGATCCAGTCGGGTAACAACAGAAACTCATCGTTGTCTGAGCGTCCGAACTTCAGAAGTAATTTGTTGTATAACCATCGCTTCAAAAAACGTGGACGCAATTTTTCATTCAACAGCGATATCAATTTTTCTTCGAACGAAAGTGACCAGTTCACCAATAATGAATCAATTTACTATTTAACCGGGACGCCAAAAGATTCTGTTTTCAACCAGAATATTATCCAGGATAACCGCAACAAGAGTATTAATGTTCGTGCAACTTATACTGAACCAATTGCAGCAGATCGTTTTCTTGATCTGAATTATAATTACAATAAAAACTTTGGCACCAACGATCGACGGAACTACGTGCAGTTACCTTTGACCGGCAATTACAGTTTAATTGATTCTTTGAGTAATGCCTACGAAAATAATTTCGACTACAACCGTATTGGAGCAAGCATTCGTACCGTAAAAAAGAAATACAACTATTCTTTGGGTGTGATCTTTCAACCGGTTTTAATGAGAGGTTATGATATTAATAAAGACAGTTCATACAAGCCAATTAAAAACTTTAACTGGTTCCCTGTAGCTCGTTTTACTTACAATTTCACCCGCACAAAATCGTTGAACTTTAATTATAACGGAAGTGCACGCCAGCCCAATTTTGAACAGTTACAACCTGTTCCTGACTATAGTGATGCTCAAAACCCAACAGTTGGTAATGCGCTATTACGTCCTTCAACCAGTCATAATTTCAATTCCAACTTTAATAACTTCAATTTTAGTTCCGGACGCATTTTCCTTGTTAACCTTGGCTTCAACTTTGTGAACGACCAGATCGTAAACAATACCATCCGTTACAGAGATGCGAATGGAAAATTAACAGGTGTGCAGTTAACCCGTCCTGAAAATGTGGATGGTTATTACAATGCCAATCTCTTTACTACTTATTCACGACCATTTAAGAACAGGAAATATGTGATCAGCGCCAATAGTATGGTGAACTACAATAACAACGTGAGTTTGATTGACAGCGAACGCACTATTGGTAAAAACTGGTTATATAGCCAGGGTGCAAACTTTGAATTCAATCTCCCTTGGTTAGAATTAGTAACAGGTGGAAGATATAATCTGAACTATGCAGATTTCACGCAATCAGGAGGTTCTGAAACAACTCAAAGTACATGGACAATAAGCAGTGACGCACGTTTTGATTTAGGTGCCGGATTTATTTTCCGTTGGGACTTTGATTACACCATTAACCAAGGGTTAGCTGCAGGTGTTCAAAAGAATATTGCACTGTTGAATGCATCGCTTGAAAAAGAAGTGTTCAAAAAGAAAAACGGAATCTTCCGCCTGGCAGGTTTCGACATTTTCAACCAGAATACCAATGTGAGCCGTAGCATCAACAGTAACTTTATTACTGATACAAGAACAAACAGGCTTACACAATACTTCATGCTGAGCTTCACTTATCGTCTCAATAAGTTTACCGGAACGCAGCCTCAGCAAAATAACATGCGCAGGATGGGCGGCGGAGACAGAATGATGATAAACGACAATTAATTTATCACATGCATAATTAAAAAAGCAGCCACGGTTTGTGGCTGCTTTTTTAATGTCGTTTATAAAAGAAAGAAAAGTAGATCACAAATATCAGCGACACGAGGAATACGGTTGCCAACTGCGTAAGAAGGCCCGAAAGCAATCCTTTTAAAAACAGAACAGATTTTCTTCCCTCATAAAATTGTGAACAGGCCCACCCATAATAACCCCACCAGGCGATAAGATAAAAAGCAAGAAACGGGTAAAAGGGAGGATGAAAAAGGACCCAGACAGGTGCAATTACCACGCTAAAAAAGATGGACCGTTCACCCGAAGTGTAGGCAGCCAGTACCAGGTTTTCTGAATAGTTCATTTTTTTTCTTTGAAACAGCAACCGGTTGAATAACGCCAAAAAGGGGATATTCAAAAAAATGACAAGGTTCACATGCTTGTTGAGAAAAGTCGAAACAGGATTAACCGGCACTTTTGAGCTGCCGGCAAAATTGCTGAACCCGGAACTGACAAGGATCACCGAAGCAAACCCAACTACGAGAATAATAAAGGTAAACGGGTTGAAATATTTCTTTCGTTTTCCCTCCACGTATTCCCTTGCCACAAACCCCGGCTTGTAAGCCAGTTGCCAGATGAGCGAAAAAACTCCTTTATCAGCATGGGTAAAGGCGTGGATGAGGTCGTGCCAGATATGGTTGAAATTGAGCCGGTGGGTATCGGCCTTTTGCCCGCATTGGATGCAAAAGCGGTAGGTTGGTTCCAATGCGGAACCGCAGTTTAAACAATTGGTTGGTTGCATAAGCAGTTTGGCTCGGGTGAAAATAGGAAAATCGGCTCATTTACCCCGAAAAAGCACCCATTCCTTAGCTCCAAAAAAAGCCTTTCAGCTTTTCCACAATTTCGCCTCGGGCTTGCACTTGTAAACCCGTTTCCATTACCTTTGCGGCCTGAAAATAAACGTTTAAAGAATGCCCGGACAATTAAAAGAGGTACGTAACAGGATAAAGAGTGTGCAAAGCACCCAGCAAATTACCAAAGCCATGAAAATGGTGAGCGCTGCTAAACTTCGTAGAGCGCAGGATGCCATTATTCAAATGCGTCCTTACGCACAAAAGCTGCAGGATATGCTCAGCAATATTGTGAGCAACAGCGATGGCAGTGTGAACATGAAACTGGCGGCTGAGCGTCCGGTAAATAAAGTGTTGATCATATTAGTTACCAGCGATCGTGGTTTGTGCGGTGGTTACAATGCCAACCTTGTGAAGCTCGCCAAGTTAACTGTAGCGGAAAAATATGCTGAGCAAAACAGCAAGGGTAATGTAGTGATTTGGGGCATCGGTAAAAAAGGTACTGAAGCCATGCAACGCAGTGGTTTTAAAACCAGCGAGGCTTATAAAGATATTTTTCTTCAACTCTCTTTTGAGAATGTACAAAAAGCCGCATCTGCAGCAATGGAAGCTTTTGTAAAAGGCGATTTTGATGTGGTTGAATTGGTGTACAGCCAGTTTAAAAATGCCGCAACACAGGAATTTAAACTGGAACGCTTCCTCCCTATTCCTAAAGTGGAAAATAAAGGAGCAGCTACTAAAACCAAATCTGATTTCATTTTTGAACCAGGCAAGGAAGAACTCATTACTGAGTTAATGCCGAAGATCCTCAATACACAATTATTCAAAGCTGTGCTTGATGCCAATGCATCTGAGCATGGTGCACGTATGACAGCGATGGACAAAGCGAGTGACAACGCCAACGAATTGTTGCGTTCACTCCGCATCAGCTATAACCGTGCACGCCAGGCAGCTATTACAACGGAACTTACAGAGATCGTAAGCGGTGCAGCGGCATTGAACGGATAAGCTTGTTCCAAAAAGCGGACAAAGCAATTACGTAAGATTGGAGGATTTCATTTAATTTTCAAATTCTCCAATTTTCAAATTTTCAAATTACGAATGGAACTAAGTGTCATCATCCCTCATATTGAAGCGCTGATCTTTGCGGCTGAGCGTCCGCTTACTACATTGGAGCTTTGCGATCTTGTGAACAGTGCATTAGGTTTTATTGAAGACCGTGCAAGTCTCGACCAGACAGAAGCCGCAATTGAAGCCATCAAAGAAAAATATGCTGCGGAGTTTTATCCGTTTGAAGTGAGAGAAAGCGGTGGCGGCTGGCAGTTCCTTACAAAGAAAGATTATCACAAAACAGTTGCACAGATCAATGGCGATAAATTCCTAAAGCGTTTAAGTACCGCTGCATTGGAAACGTTATCGATCATTGCTTATAAGCAACCGATCACCAAAGGTGAAATGGAAGCGATACGTGGTGTGAGTTGTGATTATGCTGTTCAGAAATTATTAGAAAAAGAATTGATCGTTATACTTGGACGAAACGAAAAACTTCCAGGCCATCCATTGGTATATGGAACATCACGTTCGTTCATGGATTATTTTGGCATCAACTCTCCTGAAGACTTGCCCAAGATCAAAGAGATCATTTCGACAGATATTATCGATCCAACAGGTGTACAAAGCGATACATTGAATGTAGCAGGTGAAGAAGAACAAGAACTTTCGTCGAACGAAACATTTGTTGTAACTGAGAATGGTGAGTTATTAGAGCAACCAGTGACTAATGAGGAAGAAACGCAACAAGAAGAATCAATGAGTGAAGAAGATGCTGTTGATACTGAAGAAACCATTACCGACGAAGAAACAATAGAAGAGCAAGAAGAGACGGAAGCTGACACTGAGGAAGAAGAGATGGATGAAGAAGCTGAAGAGGAGGCGGAAGCTGAAGAAGAAGTAGAAATTGATTCAGATGAAGAAACAGAAGAAGAGGAAGAAAATGAGGCCGAAGAAAGTGATGATGTAGAAGAAGAACAAGACGAAGAAGGGAAAAAAGATTAATCATAGAAAGTCCTGCAGGTTGCAGGACTTTTTTTATTAGAATAAACCATTTGCGCCTTTGCTTCTTTGCGTCCAGATAGCTATCGGGATTGCGTGAAATAAAATAAATGATCGTTCAGGCCGCTTTAGCGTCCCGACCTGTTTTTCAACTAAATTCGCAGCTTAGCAACATCGACACATGACTCCTTCTATCCCAACCAATCTTTTACAGCAGATCGCATCAACATATGGCACGCCCGTTTACGTTTATCATGCCGAAAAAATAAAGCAGCAATACGAAACATTGGTGCAGGCTTTTTCTGTGTTGGATACACGCATCTTTTATGCATCAAAAGCTCTTACGAATATTCATATTGTCCGTTACCTCAACAGCCTTGGTTGCAATATCGATTGCAGCAGCATCAACGAAGTAAAACTGGCATTGCATGCAGGCGTGGCTCCGGAAAATGTATTGTACACCAGTAACGGCATTTCATTTACTGAAATTGAAGAAGCAGTTGAAGCAGGTGTGCATGTAAACATTGACAGTTTATCGAACCTCGAAAAGTTTGGTAAGAAGTACGGGCATAGTTATCCTGTTGGTGTAAGGCTTCGTCCCAATATCATGGCCGGCGGCAACATAAAAATTTCAACTGGTCATAATAAAAGTAAGTTCGGTATCCCGGTTGAGCAAATCGGCGAACTGGAAGCTATTGTAAAAGCAAATAATATTTTCATCCGCACATTGCATATTCACACCGGCAGTGAAATTAAAGACGCCGATGTATTTGTAAAAGGTATTGAAGTGCTGTTTGATCTCATTCCCCATTTTCCTGAACTGGAAGTGATCGATCTTGGTGGTGGTTTTAAAGTGCCTTATATACCCGGCGAAAAAACAGCCGATGTTGCATCGATAGGTCAAAAATTAAAACAGGCATTTGATGCACATCCACTCGCAAACAATAGAAAATTGCAGATATGGTTTGAGCCTGGTAAATTTTTAGTGAGTGAATGTGGTTACTTACTTGCTGAGGTAAATGTTATCAAGCAAAATGCTGATACCATTATTGCAGGTGTTAACACGGGATTGAATCATCTCATTCGCCCAATGATGTATGATGCCTATCATCATGTCACAAATCTTTCAAACGTTGACGGCGAGGAAAAAAAGCATATGATCACGGGCTATATCTGCGAAACAGATACGTTTGCCAATGACCGCATGATGCCTGAAATAAAAGAAGGCGATTTGCTCTGCTTTCATAACGCAGGTGCTTATGGTTTTGAAATGAGCAGTAATTATAATTCACGCTATCGTCCTGCTGAAGTGTTGGTGAAAGATGGTGATGCAATCTTAATTCGCAAAAGAGAAAGCTTTGAAGATCTGTTGAAGAATATTCCTGCCTGATCGTATCGATTCCGCTTGTAATTTTCGAATCAAAGAGTGCGTTTTTCGGCTGAAAATCCACTTTTCATTCTTTTCGTACCTTGCCAGCCTTAGTAAGGTTAACACGATTGTTGATTAATTTAAACGTATGAACAAAGAAGAACTGCGCCGGCAACAGGCATTGGAGTACCATGCCAAAGGAAGACCGGGAAAAATTGAAGTTATTCCAACAAAAGAAGCTAAAACCCAACGTGATCTGTCGTTGGCTTATTCACCCGGTGTTGCAGATCCATGTATGGAAATTTTCCGCAACCCCGAAGATGTTTATAAATACACTGCTAAAGGAAACCTGGTTGCTGTTATCAGTAACGGTACTGCTGTGTTAGGTCTTGGAGATATTGGTCCCGAAGCCGGCAAACCGGTGATGGAAGGGAAAGGTGTGTTGTTCAAGATTTTTGCTGATATTGATGTGTTTGATATCGAGATCAACGAAAAAGATCCGGAGAAATTTGTGCAGATCGTAAAAGCGCTGGAACCAACTTTTGGTGGTATCAATCTCGAAGACATTAAATCTCCTGAGTGCTTTTATATTGAACAGCGTTTGAAAGAGGAAATGAAAATTCCTTTGATGCACGATGACCAGCATGGTACGGCTATCATCAGCGCTGCTGCTTTGCTGAACGCATTGGAGTTACAGAAAAAGAAGATCGACAAAGTACAGATCGTTGTGAATGGTGCAGGTGCTGCAGCTATTTCCTGTATTAAATTATATGTTGCACTCGGTGCAAAGAAAGAGAACATCAAAGTGTTCGACAGTAAAGGGTTGATCCACGATGGCAGAACCGATCTTGATGAACAGAAGCAGTTGTTTGTGATCAAAAGCAAACCAATGACGCTGGAAGAAGGAATGAAGAACAGCGATGTGTTCATTGGATTGAGTAAAGGAAATGTGGTGTCGAAAGACATGGTGAAGAGCATGGCCAAGAACCCAATCGTTTTTGCTATGGCAAATCCTGATCCTGAAATTTCTTATGAAGATGCGACAGAAGCAAGGAAAGATGTGATCATGGGAACCGGTCGTAGTGATTACCCGAACCAGATCAACAATGTGCTTGGCTTCCCTTACATTTTCCGTGGTGCGTTGGATGTACGTGCTACAGCCATCAATGAAGAAATGAAACTGGCCGCAGTAAAAGCATTAGCTGAACTTGCAAAAACTGTTGTGCCTGATATTGTAAACATGGCTTATAACGAAAACAATATTTCGTTTGGCCCAAGTTATATTATTCCCAAACCACTTGATCCACGTTTGCTGAGTTATGTAGCACCCGCCGTTGCAAAAGCAGCAATGGATAGCGGTGTGGCACAACATCCTATTACTAATTGGGAAGAGTATGAGAATATTCTTAACCATCGTCTTGGGATCGATAACCAGTTGATGCGCGCAATTGGAAGCAAAGCAAGAAAAGATCCGAAGCGTGTGGTATTTGCTGATGCAGAAAATGTAAAAGTGTTGAAAGCTGCACAGCTTGCTTATGAAGAAGGTGTGGCTTATCCAATTTTATTGGGTGATGTAAAGAACATCAATGAAATTGCTGAGATAAATGGCATTGAACTGGAAGGTATTCCTGTGCTTGATCCAAAGAGCAAAGAGATGGAAGAGTTCCGTACAAAATTTGGTGACCAGTTTTTCCTTAAGCGCCAGCGTAAAGGTTTGAACCGTTACGAAGCAGCCAAAGCCATGAAAGAACGTACGCACTTTGGTTGTATGATGGTGGAAACAGGTGACGCTGATGCGATGATCAGCGGATTGAGCAGAAAATATGCCGATACTATACGACCTGCATTGCAGATCATTGGTAAAGATGAAAATGTGCGCAAGATCGCCGGTATGTATATCATGCTTACCAAGCGTGGACCATTATTCCTTGCTGATGCAACAGTGAATTTTAATCCACGTGCCGATGAGCTTGCTGACATTACACAACTCGTGGCAAAAGAAGTACGGTCATTTGGTATTACACCTCGTGTGGCCATGCTCAGCTATTCAAACTTTGGCAGCAGCGATAGTAATGAAGCAAAGGTTGTGGCAAAAGCAAGAGACATCGTTAAAGAGCGTGAACCTAATCTTGTTTGCGATGGCGAAGTGCAACCGCTTGTTGCGTTCAACAAAGAAATATTAAAAGAAAATTATCCGTTCAGTGAATTGGTGAATGGCGAACCGAATGTGTTGATCTTCCCCAACCTTGCAAGTGGAAATATCGCTTACAATTTATTGCAGGAAGTTGGTGAAGCTGATGCTATCGGGCCGATCTTACTTGGGTTGAAAAAGCCTGTACACATTTTACAATTGGGAAGTTCGGTGCGTTCTATTTTCAATATGGTGTTGATCTCCGTTGTTGATGCTCAAATGAAAACAAAGAGCAATACACAGGAAGCTGTCAAAAAATCACCATGGTGGAAAAGGTTTCGTAAAGTGAGCCATGAAATATAAGAGTTGCTGGTTTTTGGTTTATAGTTTTTAGTTAGTTGTTTAAATGCAACTATCAAATAATATTTGGCAATGAATCCCAGGTTTGTGCCGTTACAGGCGCAAACTTGGGGTTTGCATTTTGAATTGTACCTTCAATGCTTATTAAATTAATGAGCATTGACTTCCCGATAGCTATCGGGGTACCATTGAAATTTAACTATGAATTTTTTCACACACTTGGGCCGTTACCTGTTAATGATCAAGGGCATGTTTTCCAAACCGGAAAATATGCGTCTTTACTGGAAAGAGTTGATGCATCAATGTAACGAGATCGGTATACGTTCAGTTGGCATTGTGGTGATCATTTCTATTTTTCTTGGTGCGGTAACAACGGTGCAAACAGCTTACCAGCTTATTACCCCACTTATTCCTAAGACAGTTATTGCCATTATTGTACGTGACAATATCATTCTTGAATTAGCACCTACTCTTATTTGCGTAGTGCTGGCTGGTGTGGTGGGTTCACGTATTGCATCGGAGTTGGGTAATATGCGTATCAGCGAACAGATCGATGCATTGGAGATCATGGGTATCAATACAAAAACCTATCTCATCTTGCCAAAAATTGTTGCTGCGTTAATTGTGGTTCCTTGTTTGGTTGTGTTGGCTGCCGTGCTTGGTATCTGGGGCGGTAAAATGGCCGGATCTTTATCCGGTATTCTTCCACCCGAAATTTACAACGATGGTTTGCTCGAAGATTTTATTCCTTATAACGTTGTGTTTGCGTTAAGCAAAACATATACCTATGCATTTATTATTTCAAGCGTACCCGCCTACTACGGATATCATGTAGAAGGTGGTTCACTGGAAATCGGTCGTGCAAGTACAAAAAGTGTAATTGTAAGTTGTATTTTAATCCTGTTGGCCGATTATGCATTGGCTGCTATATTGCTTTAACACATGATCGAGATAAAAAATATCACCAAAGGTTTTGCCGATCGTACGGTCATCAATGATGTATCGGCCACGCTTGAAACAGGCAAGTGCAATCTCATCATTGGTGCAAGTGGAAGTGGTAAAACGGTGATGATGAAATGTTTAATTGGTTTGTTTGAACCAGACAGTGGCGAAGTGTTGTACGATGGTGCAAGCATTACCACTATGAATGAAGAAGACCGGAAAATGTTGCGTCAGCAAATTGGCATGTTGTTCCAGGGTTCTGCTTTGTTCGATTCAATGACTGTTGAACAGAATGTACGCTTTCCACTAGATATGTTTACCAAACTCACAGCTAAGCAAAAACATGAAAAGGTAAACGAAGTATTGGCAAGAGTAAATCTTTCTGAAGCAAATAATAAATTTCCTGCAGAGATCAGTGGTGGTATGAAGAAACGTGTAGGTATTGCACGTGCTATTGTACTCACACCCAAATTTTTGTTTTGCGATGAACCTAACTCAGGGCTCGATCCAAAAACATCATTAGTGATTGACAAACTCATTAAAGAGATCACGACAGAATTTGGAATGACAACAGTTGTGAACACTCACGACATGAATAGTGTAATGGAAATTGGCGATAAGATCATTTTCATGCACCAGGGTCATAAAGAATGGGAAGGCTCTAATAAAGACATCATCTTCAGTAAAAACCAGGAACTGAATCAATTCATTTTCGCTTCCGACTTTTTACAGGATGCCAAAGACATGCGTATGCTCGAAGCAAAAGGCAAGATCAGTGACGATAGAGACATGGATAAACTGTTGAAGTAATTTCCGCTTCGTTTTTGTGAAGCAGTGCAATACCAATTGTGTATTTAAACAGAACTTCATGAATTATAAATCACTTTTATTCATTTGTTCTTTTTCATTTATTATTCCTGTACTTGCACATGAGTTTTGGCTTGAGCCACAGCAATATATTTTTTCCCGCACAGATGAGATCAATATTCGGTTTAAAAGCGGCGAATCATTTACAGGCGCAAACTGGACAGGTAACCAGGAAAAAGTAAAGCAGCTTAATCTTTACTATGCCGATATTGTTGATGACCTAAGCGATGCACTTAGCGATGAGAATGGCGACTCCTTACAATTCTCTTTACATGAAGAAGGCACAGCAATGGCTACCTTCAACAACCTTAACTCCTTCTTGCAAACGGAAGCAAAAGAATTCAACGCTTACCTTACCGCAGAAGGATTGCAATATGCTATTGATTATCGCAAAAAAAATAACCAAACAGATTCTGTTGGCAGAGAGTTTTACCAACGCTCGGTAAAAACAATTGTGCAGGTGGGTGCACTTAAAACCGAAGTGTACAAAAAACCAACAACGTTGCCAGTGGATATTATTCCACTCTCCCATCCTTATAAGCTTAATAATGGTGATACATTAAAAGTAAAAGTGCTGTTTAAAGGAAAGCCGCTGGTAAATGCCAAAATACGTGTATGGCATAAGATCTTAACCAAAGTAAAAGACACATCGTATATCAGCAACTCTAAAGGCGAGATTAGTTTCACAGTTAAAACAACAGGTGAATGGATGTTGAGTTGTATTGCAATGGAAAGAGTTGCCGATGAACCTAACTCTACATCGTTGGATGCGGGATGGCAAAGCTATTGGGGAAGTTTAACCTGGGGCTATATCGGGAAGAACAAGGTTACTTCAATGGCGAGATGAGAAAGACAAGGAACTATTGTTCGTTTTTGTAATAAAGCAGAAAGCCCCAAATCTGCAATTGTAAATCTCAAATCCTACATCATCATCCCCTATCTTTGCGCCACCAAACAAAGCAATTCTCATGAGCATTCTCGTTAATAAAAACTCCAAAGTAATTGTGCAGGGTTTTACCGGTACAGAAGGTACTTTCCATGCAACGCAAATGATCGAATACGGTACTAATCTCGTTGGTGGTGTTACACCGGGTAAAGGAGGTTCAACGCATCTCGATCGTCCTGTGTTTAACACGGTGGAAGAAGCTGTACAGAAAGCGGGTGCTAACGTGAGTATCATTTTTGTACCACCGGCTTTTGCTGCTGATGCAATTATGGAAGCTGCTAATGCAGGTATTGAACTGGTGGTGTGTATCACCGAAGGCATTCCGGTGCAGGACATGGTGAAGGCGAAAAATTATTTAGTTGGAACAAATACACGTTTAATTGGACCTAACTGTCCGGGTGTTATTACTGCGGGTGAATGTAAAGTTGGTATCATGCCCGGCTTTGTATTCATCCCCGGCCGTATTGGTATTGTATCAAAAAGCGGAACACTTACTTACGAAGCCGCTGACCAGGTGGCGAAAGCTGGCTTGGGTGTTAGCACTGCGGTAGGTATTGGTGGCGATCCTATCATTGGAACAACTACGAAAGAAGCATTGGAATTATTTATGAACGATGACAATACTGATGCAGTGGTAATGATTGGTGAAATTGGTGGTGGCATGGAAGCTGAAGCTGCACGTTGGTATAAAGAAAATGCAAAGAAACCTGTGGTTGGTTTTATTGCCGGACAAACAGCGCCTCCCGGCCGTCGAATGGGACATGCTGGTGCAATCATTGGTGGTGCGGAAGATACAGCTGAAGCGAAAATGAAGATCATGGCCGAGTGCGGAATTAATGTAGTTGCAAGTCCTGCTGATATTGGTAAAACAATGGCTGAGGTGTTGAAGAAGAAGTAAGAACGTTTTAGAATAGATATTGAAACCCTGCAATGTAATTGCGGGGTTTCTTTTTTATTTCTGGTTTTCCTGCGTCTTCATGTTTTTGTGACGAGTGTTCAGATTCATAACTTTAATAATATGGAAAGAGTTTACGAACAAGACAAACAATTTGACGGCATCGATTACAATACCAGGCAATTACCCACCGGCGATTATGAAAATTGCAGTTTCACCAATTGTAATTTTGCAGAAACTACTCTTTTAAAAAATACTTTCATTGATTGTAAGTTTGATAATTGCAACCTGAGCTCGGCAAACATCAATGGCACCTCCTTCCAGGAAACGAGTTTTACCAATTGTAAAATGATGGGCCTTCGTTTTGAAGATTGTAACCAATTTCTGTTAACCGTCACTTTTATCAACTGCATACTCAACTTTTCTACTTTCTATAAAGTGAAATTGAAAAACACCCGCTTTAGCAACTGCAGCTTGCAGGAAGTTGATTTTACGGAAACGGATTTAACAGCAACTGACCTTGGCAATTGCAATTTGTTGCAGGCAGTGTTTGACAATACTATTCTTGAAAAAGCGGATCTTCGAACTGCTGTGAATTTTTCCATTGATCCCGAACGCAACAAATTAAAGAAGGCGAAATTTTCTGCTACTACGTTGAGCGGATTGCTGGATAAGTATGATCTCATCATTGACTAAATAATTTTTATGAACGACGTACAACAGGCCTACAACAGCTGGGCACAACAATACGATACAAACGAAAATAAAACCCGTGATCTTGAAGCAAGATCATTAAGAGAAACATTATCGCCTCTCAGCTTTGAGCACTGCCTGGAAATTGGTTGTGGCACGGGGAAGAATACATTGTGGCTGATGGAAAAAGCAACCACGGTTACTGCAGTTGATCTCAGTGAAGAAATGCTGGCAAAAGCAAAAGAGAAACTTGATTCCGCCAAAGTAACATTTACACAGGCCGATATTACAAAGCCATGGGATTTTGTAAACAAACAATTTGATCTCGTTGGTTTTAGTTTAGTGTTGGAACATATTGAATTATTACAACCTGTTTTGGAGAAAGCTGCAGCTGCTTTGAAAGATGGCGGGCATTTATACATCAGCGAATTGCATCCTTTTAAACAATACAGCGGAAGTAAAGCAAGATTTGAGACGGATGCAGGCACGCAGGTTGTCACTTGCTTTAATCATCATATAACAGACTTTACCAATGCGGCCGAGAAAGCAAACATGCAACTGGTAAGCATTGCCGAATACTTTGATGATGACGATCATAAAAATATGCCACGATTGCTAACACTACTCTTCCGGAAAAAAGGTTGACCGCACGCTCTTGTTTTTAGTAAGAAGAATTTCTATCTTAATGGAAACTACTGCCATGTATCGCTTACTCATTATCCTCGCTTGTTTACTTATCTCTCATTCTTCAACTGCGGAAAAAACGTTCAGCAAAACATCATCATTACTTCTGATCAGCACTATCAATAGCAGTATTGAAATGCCGCAGATGAAAAAGCCATCTTTCAAAGATCGACTTCTAAAAAAAATAATTGAACGAAAACTGAGAAAAACGTTTGACGAAGACAAAGCAAAACGATTAGTTAACAGGCTCGGTATTATTTCACTTGTTTCAGGAATAGCTGCACCCATAATACTCCTTCCACTTTATGCCATCGCCAGCTATGGCCTGGTTCAGGTGCTGGCTATTTTTGCATTACTACTAATGGTCACTGCAGTAATAACGGGAATTGTCAGTCTATCAAAGAGACGAAAACTTGCCGACAAACAAGGCACGCATAATATTCCAGCAATCCTCGGAATTGTGTTTGGGGGGGGCTTGATTCTTCTGATCATTCTAATTGCAGCTACCTTCACGATTAACTATTAATAATAAAAATCCCCCAAACCAATCGGGGGATCATTTTTATAGGGCGTTTCTGTTTACGATCTTCAAATTTTTAATCTCTGTAACTCGAAATATATCTTGTAAGCTCTGTCTTACTGTTACCGAAATTAAACACATCGTTTACCACGAAATAATTGTTTCTGTCGGTTGTATAACGATAAGCAAACTTTGCCAGTTCCAATCTTGTTTGTTCAAACTGGATGAGTTGGGCAAGTTCTCGTACCTGTTGAGCACTTACACGGTTATATGGCATTGTTGAACGGAGTAAATCCATTTTTTTGTTATCGAAGCTTTCACGTTCAACAGATTGTTTAAGTTGTTGAAAACGCTCGTAACTCATTACATTACCGTTACCATATCCATTATCGTTCCTGTTATCATTTCCCCAGCGATCATCGTTGCCATTGCCCCAACCACCATTATTGCGGTCGTTATTGTTCCAGCCATCGTCATAATTCTGATCAATACGCTCTTCATCAACAAATACTTTTCCAAAACGATTGATTACAATATCTGTATGCATTCCCCTGCGTACGTTGATATTGCTGTTGTAGATCAGGTTCTCCCGGTTGTTATTTCCAAACAGTCCACCCCTGCGTTTGTTGTTATTGTTGTTGTTGACGCTGTAGATCTGGATACGGTGATTACCGGTATTAAGATTGTTGAGACGAATCTCCCGGCTGTTACCTTGCTGCACCTGTCGGCCATCAATTAACACACGAATGGGCTCATTGCTAACGCTGGTAATACTTAACCTTGCATCATCCCAGGCAGCAAAGGTTACAACTGCCATTAAGAGAAAACTAAAAAGGGTAAAAATCTTTTTCATTTGTTCAATTTTATTGGTTTTTAGCCAAATGTTATTCGCCAAAAAAATTATCATTGCCTTTAGTATAAAATACTCGATAATTTGTATGGCTCATTTCATTTGATACTAATTTAATTTGTTGTTCAATATTGGATATTGCCTTGCAACATCATTGTCTGTTCAGATTTGTTTTGTTTCTATTTGCTGCATTTCACCTCCTTGTTTTTAAATGAGACGTTGGTTTAAACGGAAAGGCAAAATGAAAGCTGATAAAGATTCGTTAAAGGATTTACTGCTTGAGCGCTTGTGTGGCAATAAATTTGTTCTGCACTTTCATTAAAAATTACATTTATGTAATTCGCTGTTTCTTTGCATCTCATCAGCACAGTATTAATTACCTTACATAAAATGCTTTCTATGTTTTTGAAACGTATTTCTCTTGTTAACCTGTTTATTCTTTTATTCAGCATGTCGCTTTTTGCACAAAACAAATTCAACTATACGGCCGCCTGGGCAAAGGTGGATGAGTTGATCAATAAAAAAGGACTTACAGAGTCGGCCTTAAAAGAAGTAAAGATTATTTATGATGCGGCAAAAAAAGAAAAAAACAACGGCCAGTTATTAAAAGCTGTGCTTTTTCGATTAAGTCTTCAGCAGGAACGAGAAGAAGATGCTACTGAAAAAGCTATTAAGGAACTAGAGACAGAAATGAGCACGGCTGCTGAGCCGCTGAAATCCGTTTTCGCCAATTATGCTGCCGAAGCTTACTGGCAATATTTTCAATACAACCGCTGGAGATTTTACCAACGCAGCAATACAACTGGCTTTAATAAAGATGACATCAACACATGGACCATTGATGACCTGCATAAAAAGATCAGTAGTCTTTACCTCGCTTCTTTGCAAAACAAAAAAATATTACAGCAAACAAAGCTGGATGCATTTGATGTAGTGATCAATAAAGGAAATGTACGTCACCTCCGTCCCACTTTATATGATCTGTTGGCACACCGTGCCATTGATTACTTTTCGCACGATGAAAGAAGCATAACCAAACCGCAGGAAATATTTGAACTCAATATTGCTTCGGCTTACGATCCCGCTGCCGATTTTGTTACACGTACATTCACAACAAGCGATTCACTTTCGCTTACCTATAAAGCATTGCTGCTTTACCAGGAGTTGATCGCATTTCATCTCCGTGATAAAAAAGCAGATGCATTGATAGATGTTGATTTGCTACGCTTACAGTTTGTGCATCGTTATTCAACCCATGAAAACAAAACTGAATTGTACAGGATGGCATTGAATCATTTGCTCAACCAATACAATCAGCAGCCAATTGTGTCACAAGCCGCTTACCTACTTGCAAAAGATTATGCTGATTATGCAGCCACTTACGATTTCAAAAAACATAAGATCAATGACGCACAGAATCCACGATATTATTACCAGAAAGCGGTTGAGCTTTGTAAAAAAGTATTGGCACAAACAGCGGCATCTGAAGGAAAAGCAAATTGCAGTATGTTGTTGCAGCAAATTCAATCGAAAGAATTAGCCATCACATCCGAAAAAGTAAATGTGCCAAACAAGCCTTTCCGTTCTTATTTGCAATACCGCAACGCATCAAAAGCATTTTTCAGAATTGTAAAGATTGATGCGAAAACCTTTGCGGCGATGAATGAAAAACGTTGGGACGATGCCTACTGGCAAAAATTAACCAGCTTAAAGCCGGTAAATAGTTTTTCTTATGCATTACCTGCAACAGAAGATTATCAGCAACACAGTACAGAAATAAAAGTGAACGCATTGCCGGTGGGCACTTATCTTTTACTGGCCAGTGCCGATGAACAATTTACACTTGCAAAAAATGTATTGGCTGTTCAGTTCTTTCATGTAAGCAATATCGCATGGATGCACCATGGCAACGATTTTTTTGTTGTGAATCGTGAAAGCGGCCAGCCATTGCAAAAAGCCACCATCACTTTGTGGGAGCAATCATACAATTACGATCAACGTAAGAATATTTCTGTAAAGGCCGGCAACTACAGCAGCGATGCTAATGGACATTTTGTGATCAATAAACCAAACGGCAACAATGCGTACAACCGAACATTGGAAGTGAGTTATCAAAGTGATCATCTTCATTTAGACGACCGTGCTTACAGCTATGTTTATCGTGAAGCGAAAGAACCTGTTGATGAAAAGAAAAACCGTCGTGTTTTTTTCTTTACTGATCGCTCTATTTATCGTCCGGGACAAATCATTTATTTCAAAGGCATTGTTACTACAAAAGATGCGACTACAGGAAAGCCAAAACCGGTGACCAACTTAAAAACAAAAATTTATCTCTACGATGCCAATTTCCAGAAAACGGATTCAATGGAAGTAACGAGCAATGAATTTGGTTCCTACAATGGCAAATTCACGTTGCCTGTTGGGCGCATAAGCGGCAACTATCAACTGCAGGAATCTACAACAGGCACTGCAGTGTATTTTTCTGTAGAAGAATATAAACGTCCGAAGTTTTTTGTAGAGTACAAACCCATCAAAGAAAGTTTCCGTGTAAATGATAAAATAAATATTACAGGTATTGCTTCTGCTTATGCCGGTAATAATATCGATGGAGCAAAAGTGAAATACCGGGTTGTTCGCCAGCCACGATTAATTTATCCCTGGCTTAGCTGGAAATGGGGATGGCCGCCAATGAATGCACAGGAAATTGCACATGGCGAAGCAATTACCAATACAGATGGCACGTTCAACATTTCTTTTACTGCTTTACCTGATAAACAAGTGCGCAAAGAACTTGAACCGGTCTTTGACTACAGAGTGATTGCTGATGTTACCGATCTGAATGGCGAAACAAGAACGGGTGAAACAGTTGTAACTGCAGGTTATAGTTCGTTGCAACTTGAGCTCAGTTTACCCAACGGCGAACTACAAACAGTTTCACAATTCAACAACATCAGCATCAGAACTAAAAACAGGATGGGTGAGTTTGTAAAAAGCATGTTGACAGTAAGTATTTATGAATTGAATTCACCCGATCGTTTAATACGTAAACGTTATTGGCAACAGCCCGATCAGTTTATCATGAACGAAAAAGATTACCGAACCAATTTTCCTTACGACGAGTACAATAATGAAAGTGAGAAAGAAAACTGGACGAGAGGAAAAAAGGTTTATGAGAAAAAAGATAGTTCGAAGCTGAGTGGTGAATGGTCGATGGGCAATGGTCAATGGTCGCCTGGTTGGTATTTAATTGAAGTGGCAACAAAAGATAAAGACGGCAATGAAATAAAGAATCAAACTTATGTACAACTGCAAGATGCGGCAGGTAAACTTTCATCGCCTGAATATGTATGGCAATTGCCATCGTTTGTTTCAGCCGAACCCGGAACAACAGCCAGTGTTGCTTTTGGCAGCAGTGCAAACGATGTGTACCTGGTGCAGGTTGATGGAATAAATGAAACAGATAAAGTCGTTTACCATCAGCTAAACAATGAAAAAAAGCAAGTAACTGTTCCCGTAACAGAAGAACAACGTGGAGGATTTGGTTATGCTTATTCGTTTGTAAAACATAATCGCTTTTACAATTTTACACGCTATGTGGGTGTGCCTTGGACAAACAAAGATCTGAAGATCGATTTTGAAACTTTCCGTGATAAAACATTACCAGGTAGTGAAGAACAATGGAAGATAAAGATCAGCGGATATAAAGGCGACAAAGTAGCAGCAGAAATGCTGGTAAGTATGTACGATGCATCACTTGATCAGTTTAGAATTCACCAATGGAATAAACCAGATTTATTTCCGGTAAATTATTTACGTAGTAACTGGAGCGCTGGTGGTTTTACATCAATCAATTCAGATGAACGAAAATGGGATGACGGTAATTTTCTTGCCTTCGAAAAAGAATACGACAGGTTAGAAACGTTTGCTGATGGAGGCCCACTTCACATGAAACTGGAGTCAAGACAAAGCAAAGCACCGGTAAGCGCCGCAGCGCCCACAATGCAGGATGGTGAATCGTTGAATGAGGTTGTGGTTGCAGGGACAGGCTCAGCAAAAAAACAAGTGATTTCAGATTCCACCCAGGCGATGGGCAATCCTGTTCAACCCAATCCCATTAAAGAAGTTGCCTCGGTAAGAACCAACTTTAATGAAACGGCTTTCTTCTTTCCCGATTTGAAAACCGATGCAGAAGGAAATATTACGTTCAGCTTTACCATGCCTGAAGCATTAACCAGATGGAAGGCACAGTTGCTATCGCATACAAAAGATCTGTCGTTTGGTTTAAGTGAAACAAGTGTCATCACGCAAAAAGATTTGATGGTACAGCCATTTGCTCCGCGGTTCTTACGTGAAGGTGATCGTTTTGAATTTACTGCCAAGATCAGTAATCTTACCGATAAAGAACTTACAGGAACAAGCAATCTTCAACTACTTAACAGCTCCACGATGCAACCTGTTGATGGTTGGTTCCAGAATACATTTCCTGTGCAACATTTCACAGTGGGCCCCAAACAAAGCACGGTGGTGAAATTCAGAACAGAAGTACCGTATAATTTTAATGAAGCACTCACCTATCGCATTGTTGCCAAAGCTGGCAATCAAACAGATGGTGAGGAAGCAGCATTGCCTGTACTCACTAACCGTATGCTGGTAACTGAAACGCTTCCCTTGTGGATGAATGGTGATGGCAGCAAACAATTCAACTTTACAAAACTGTTAAACTCTGAAAAATCAGAAAGTTTAACGCACCATCGCTTTACAATTGAGTTCAGCAGTAATCCTGTTTGGTATGCAGTACAAGCGTTGCCTTACTTAATGGAATATCCATACGAATGTTCAGAGCAAACATGGAACAGGTTTTATGCAAATGCATTAGCAACTCATATCACTCAAAAGTTGCCACGCATACAAAAAGTGATGCAGCAATGGAAAATAAAAGACACAGCAGCATTAATGAGCAATTTGCAAAAGAATGAAGAATTGAAATCTGCTCTCTTACAAGAAACACCGTGGGTATTGCAAGCAAAGAATGAAGAACAGCAAAAGAAAAACATTGCGTTGCTGTTTGATATAGTTCGCATGAATAGTGAATTAAGCAAGAATCTTGCACAGCTGCAACAAATGCAAACATCAAACGGCGGGTTCATGTGGTTCAAAGGTGGACCCGATGACCGTTACATTACGCAATACATCATTGCCGGTATTGGTCATTTGCAGAAATTAAACGCTGTTCCCAAAGAACAACAAAGCGCATTAAACGCTATTGTTTCAAAAGCCATCAATTATCTTGATAAACAATTGAAAGAAGATTACGATAACCTGTTGAGGTATAAAATACCTTTAAAGAATAACAATATCGGTTACACACAGATACATTATCTGTACATGCGGAGCTTCTTCCCTGCAATTGCACAAACTAAGGGAACAGAGATTGCTTTCAATTATTACAATACACAATCACGTGAGCATTGGGTAAAACAGGGAAGGTACATGCAGGGCATGATCGCATTGGCACAACACCGCAGCAAGGATAATAAAACCGCAACAGCCATTGTACAATCAATAAAAGAAAATGCATTGTTCAGCGAAGAAATGGGCATGTACTTTAAAGAATTCAATAGAGGTTATTACTGGTACCAGGCTCCGGTTGAAGCACAGGCACTAATGATTGAAGTGTTTAGTGATGTAACGGCTGATAAAAAAGCAGTGAACGATTTAAAAACATGGTTGCTGAAACAAAAGCAAACACAAAACTGGAAAACAACCATCGCTACTGCTGAAGCATGTTACGCATTGCTGTTGCAAGGTGGCGAGTGGATTGCATCTGAACCTGTAGTGGAAATAAAAGCAGGCGATCAACTCTTCAGCACAACAACAGAAAAAACTGAAGCAGGCACAGGATACTTCAAACGCAGTATTGATGGCAATTTTGTGAAGCCGACATTTGGCAACGTCAATGTCACCGTAAGTAAATCGAACGGTCAACCAACATGGGGTGCCGCTTACTGGCAGTATTTTGAAAACTTAGACAAGATCACTTCGTCTGAAACGTCTTTGAAATTGCAGAAGAAATATTTTGTTGAAAAGAATACAGCCAATGGCCCGGTATTAACTCCGGTCAAAGAAGGCGACGAGTTGAAAGTGGGTGATAAAATAAAAGTGCGTATTGAATTGCGTGTTGACCGTACCATGGAATATGTTCATATGAAAGATATGCGGCCAAGTTGCATGGAACCGGTGAATGTTTTAAGTCAATACAAATGGCAAGATGGTTTAGGTTATTATGAAAGCACCAAAGATGCCAGCACCAATTTCTTCTTCAGCTATCTGAATAAAGGAACTTACGTATTCGAATACCCAATGTTCATCACCCATGCAGGTAATTACAGCAGCGGCATCACAACCATTCAGTGCATGTATGCACCTGAGTTTTCAAGCCATAGTGAAGGCGTGAGGGTGAAGGTGAATGAATAATCAGTGATCAGAGGCTACGGATTTTTACCGCAGAGAACGGAGAAAAAGAGTTAAACGCAGTGTATTTTCTCTGCGTTTCTCTTTGCGCCCTCCTTTCTCTGCGGCGAATCTCGGATTTGAAATAGCCATCCGCCGCTCATCCATTCCATTGGTTACGAATAGTGATGCTTCCTATCTTTAAGCATCAGCATGAGAAGCCGGGCATTATTGCTTTCTTCTCCATTATTTACATTTCAAAACTTTCTGCATGAGATCCGTTATCGTTTCGCTTTTGCTGCTTATTGGCGCAGGCCTTTATGCGCAAAACGTTCCATCACCAAAAGAACATTTTGGTTTTAACATTGGCGACAATTATCGTTTAGCCACTTACACACAAACTGAAGCGTACTTTAAAAAACTTGCTGCATCCGACAGGGTGAAGCTTGTTGACATTGGCAAAACCGAAGAAGGTCGCACTCAGTACATGGTGATTGTTTCATCGCCTGCCAACCTGAAGCAACTGGATAAATACAAAAGCATTTCACAACGACTTGCCCGTGCCGAAAATTTAACCAATGCACAAGCACAGGCCTTGGCCAAAGAAGGAAAAGCAATTGTTTGGGTTGATGGTGGCTTGCACGCAACCGAAACAGTGGGTGCACATCAATTGATTGAAACCATCTGGCAGTTTGTGAGTCGTAATGATGAAGAAACACAACGCATATTGAATGATGCCATTATTCTTTTTGTTCATGCAAATCCTGATGGGCAGGAGCTTGTTTCAAACTGGTACATGCGTCATGCAGATACATTGAAACGAACACTCAACAATCTTCCACGTTTGTATCAGAAATATATTGGTCATGATAACAATCGTGATTTCTTTATGAACAACATGAGCGAAACAAAGAACATGAGTCGCCAGCAATACATTGAGTGGATGCCACAGATATTGTACAACCATCACCAGTCAGGCCCTGCAGGTTCTGTTGTGGCAGGTCCTCCTTATCGTGATCCGTTCAACTTTGCATTTGATCCATTATTGGTAACTGGTATTGATGCTGTTGGTGCTGCCATGATCAATCGCTTAAATGTGGAAGATAAACCCGGCTATACACAACGTGGTGGTTCGGTTTTCTCAACCTGGTGGAATGGTGGCTTACGCACCACTGCGTATTTTCATAATATCATTGGTTTACTTACTGAAATTATCGGAAGCCCTACTCCTTCAAATGTGCCATTGGTTACTGCTCGTCTAATTCCTAATGCAGCTACTCCTTATCCTGTTACTCCGCAAAAATGGTTGTTCAAACAGTCAATTGATTATTCTGTTTCACTCAACTATGCTGTTCTTGATTATGCCGTACGCAACCGTGAACCGTTGTTGTACAACATTTATAAGATGGGCAAAAATTCTATTGATAAAGGAAACAAGGATCAATGGTCGTTGTCGCCTAATAAAGTAGAAGCTATTAAGGAAGCATTTAAAAAAGATCAGCGACCAAGTGCACAAAGTAATGCTCAGAATTTTGTTGATACGGTTCCGTTGAAATATTACGATGTTGTATTTAAAGATCCTGCACAGCGTGACCCACGGGGTTTTATTATTTCTGCTGATCAGCCCGATCTTAGTTCTGCAGTAAAGTTTGTAAATGCATTAATTACTTCAGGAATTAAAGTTGAAAAAGCTACGGCAAACTTTACTGTTGCGGGTAAAGAATATCCTGCCGGTTCTTATGTAGTGAAAACAAACCAGGCTTTTCGTCCGCATGTGATTGATATGTTCGATCCACAGGATCACCCAAATGATTTCCTCTATCCAGGTGGGCCTCCTGTTCGTCCCTATGATGCAGCTGGTTGGACACCTGCTTTCACCATGGGCTTTAAGTTCGATCGTATACTGAATGGTTTTGACGGTCCATTCGAAACTATTGCTTACGGTGCAGAGCAATCGACGCCTGGTAAATTCAGCAACAACGCAAATGGATATGTGCTGAGTGCGGCCGGTAATGCATCGTTCATTGCAGTGAATGATCTTTTGAAACAAGGAGTTGAAGTAATACGTATCACCGAAGCAACGGCACAAGGCTCTTTCTATGTAAAAGCAAATGCAAAATCAAAGTCGATTTTGGAAAAAGCGGCGAAAGAATATGGTACACAAGCGATAGCTGTAAATAAACAACCCGCAGGAATAGCAAAGAAAATAAAATCATTGCGTATTGGTTTGTGGGATGTATACGGTGGCTCAATGGCTTCCGGTTGGATGCGTTGGATTTTTGAGCAACACCATTTCCCTTACACTGTTATTTACGCAAAAGACATTGATGCCGGTAAACTTATTGATCAATATGATGTGATCGTTTTTGTTAGTGATGCCATTCCTGCAGTTGGTGGTGGTGGTCGTGGTGGATTTGGTGGCCGTGGACCAAGAGCCGATGAAGTGCCGGCAGAGTATCAAAAAACATTGGGCAGAATTACACCAGACACATCAATTGTTCAACTGAAGCAATTTGTTGAGGCAGGTGGCAGCATTGTTACCATTGGCAACAGCGCTAATCTTGCTTATCATTTCAAACTACCTGTAAAGAATGCATTGGTTGAAATGAACAATGGTGTAGAGCGTGTGCTACCTGGTGAAAAATATTATATACCTGGAAGCGTGTTGCGTGTAAAAGTTGATTCCACACAGCAATCGGCATGGGGAATGAATAGTGAAGCTGATGTATTTGTATCAAGCAGCCCTGTGTTTAAATTATCACCTGCAGCCATTTCAAAAGGAGAAGCAACACCTATTGCGTGGTTTGCTACTTCAAACCCGCTGCGCAGTGGTTGGGCATGGGGACAGGAGTATTTGCTTGATGGCGTTGCAGCTTTTTCTGCGAAAGTGGGCAAAGGAAATTTATATGTGTTCGGACCGGAGATTGCTTTCCGTTCGCAAACACACGGTACATTCAAATTCTTGTTTAACCAGTTGACGGGAAGTAAATAACAACACATAGAAGCAGGTATGCCATACCTGATCATAATAAAAAAGGGGACAAAAAATATGTCCCTTTTTTTTATACGTTGAAGTTTTTAAAACAAAAAGATATCGTCCCTCTTCTTTTCTCTTTTCCTGAACCAACGTCTCCTTTCTTTTGTTGGTTTATATAATTCTTTTGCCTTACGCACCAGCATCAGCATTTCATTTTGCCAGTAATCGAGGGGATCAACACAAGTGGTAAGAAGATTGATCAATGCATCCCAATTTGGTTCCTTGATATAAGGTGATTGCTTTAACATCAAGCCAAACATCGTAACTGCTGCTGCAAACCGATAACTGCTGTCTACACGATAGAGCGATTGATAATTAAATGGCAGTTGTATTTTTTCTTCCACTTTTGTTTTTGTCTCAACAGATAGATAACGTAGTTCAGTTTCTGCAATTGGTTGTTCCGTATTATATTCTTTTTCCAACTCTATTTCAAAAACAGCAGTAACTGTGTGGCCGGTGCCAATTTCACCACCTTCAAGAATACTCGCACTATCAGCCAGTACATCTTTGCGGTTATCAAAACCAACCAAACGATAACGTTTCACCTGCGATGGCTGAAAGATGCTGTTGAGGTATGCATCATCTACCACCACATACAACGTTTGCATTAATTCTTTCACCAACACTTTCTCCGCTTCCATCACATTGTCCAAATAAGCAAAGTTGCCATTCCCCTTTTTTGCCAACGCTTCGAGTTTCGAATCTTTATAATTACCCATACCCACACCAAGACAAGTGAGGTAAATGCCTGTCTGTTGTTTTTGGGTGATGAGTTGCATCAATGCTTCTTCACTTGATTCACCCACGTTAAAATCCCCATCGGTTGCAAGTATCACCCGGTTGTTACCGCCTTGTATAAATTGACTTTGTGCCAGACGATAAGCCTGCCGAATGGCCGATTCACCTGGTGTGTCACCACCGGCAGCCAGCGAATCAATCACCGACATGATCTTATCTTTTTCATTTCCTCCTGTTGGCTGCAATACAATGCCTACGGTTCCTCCATACAGCATGATCGATAATGTATCAATGCTTCGCAGGTTTTGCACCATCATACGAAATGCTGATTTTAATAAAGGCAACCGATTGGGAAGATCCATCGAGCCACTCACATCAATGAGGAAAACAAAATTGCTTGGAGGCAACGAATCGTAATTGATCTTTCTCGCCTGCAATTGCAAAAACAATAAACGATTCAACGGATTCCAGGGACAATCGGTAAGCTGCGATTGCACATGAAAATCTTTACCCGGCAAAGGTTGTTGGTATTGCTGCGGAAAATAATTCAACATCTCTTCAATACGCACTGCTTCAGGTGGCACTCTCGAATTCATATTGATGAAGCGACGAATGTTGCTATACGATGCTTTATCAACATTCATGGCAAAACCCACTGAATTATAATCGGCAGTTTGATTAAAACTATTTTCTACTTGTGATGAATACGTTTCGCCTGAAGTAAAGTAATGTCCCTTTGTATCTTCTTTCTTGTTTTTTGTTACAGATAGCAACCTGCGCTTAGGATTGCTGATAGCAGCACTGGGTTTCAACACGATTGTATTGTAATCATTACTATTGAGAATAACTGTTCGCTCTTCGTATCCATGCAGAAAAAAACTGACTGTGTCCCGGGCTTTTAACGATGGAATTCCGAAAGCACCTGTGGAGCCGGAAGAATAAAACGAGTTAGAGGAATGAAGCCGGATTTGCACAAGTGGCAAACCATTGCCACCCGGATCTTTTACATCGCCACGAAAATAAAATTGTGCATCCGCTGCTGCGGCGAGGAGAAGCAAGCATACCAAAGCAATGCACCTTAGGTTCATAATTCAATTCCTGCTTCACCGGGTTAGTAATTGGTAAGTCAGGAAGGGTTTTCGGTCAGCTGGTAGATTTCCTTCAAGTTACGACCAAGCCCATCATAATCCAAACCATAGCCAAGTAAGAACTTATTGGGAACTGAAAAACCTAAATAATCAATGGTGATGGGATACTGCGTTGCTTCGGGCTTATGTAATAAAGCCGCAATTTTTAGAGAGGCTGGTTGTTGATTGTAGAGCTGTGGCAAAAACTCATTCATGGTTTTGCCGGTGTCAATAATATCTTCTACAATGATCACGTGACGATCAACAATATCAGTATCCAGTCCAATAGCTGTGATCACCTGTCCTGTAGATTTTGTTCCTTTATAAGAAGCAAGTTTAATAAAACAGATCTCAGCATCAATTGTTACGTATTTAAAAAGATCGGAAGCAAACATGAACGAGCCATTGAGAATGGCAATAAACAAAGGCTTTTTACCATCATAATCCCGATCAATATCTTTTCCAATTTCAGCAACACGGCCAAGCACTGTGGCTTCTGTCATGTAAGGAATAAAATATTTGTCGTGGACTTTGATGGTTGACATGTAGTTTATTTATGATAATGAATTCGTCAGCTCTTTTCAAATAGTAAAACTATCGTCCTGCAACAGCTTTAGGAGCAACAGCCTGAAGGTACAATTGCTGTCCCGGTTGTGGTTGCTGGTTAGGGTTTACCTGGTTCAGCTGCAACAATGCATCTAAACGAATGCCTTGTGCCTGCGCAATATCATACAATGTTTCGCCGGTTGCTACCACGTGAAACTGGTTAGCACCAGTACGACGTTTACGTTGCAAATAAATAAGTTGATCTTTTTCCAATACCTCCGCTTCTTTCAGATCGTTAAAATCAAACAACCATTTTAATGGCACATTATATTGTTGCGCAATAGCAAGATAAGATGTGCCCTGTGCAGCGTAAATCACTTTTGTATCGTTGATTCTAAATTCACCGGTTGGATAAGTTATCTTGGGTTTTATAATCTCAACTTTTGATTCTTCTTTTTTCAGCACTACAGCAACAGAATTGTTAACGGTCTTTACAGGCTCTTTCACCGCAACAGTTGTAACGGTTGTAGTAACAGGTGCATCATTTTTTGCAAGGATGTTGTCGGAAGCCTGCTTCTTGCCTAAAGCGATCAACGAATAATCGTTGAGATTGTATTTTTCAATGTACCTGATCAGCATTTGGGGATAAGCAGGGTTGGTTGCGTAACCAGCTTTTTTTAAACCAAAGGCCCATGCTTTGTAATCAGCAGGATCGAGGCCGAAAAGAAAATCATAATGCTTGCGTGTGCGGAGAAAATCAGAATGATCAACATATGATTGTTCTGCATTTTCGTATTTGCGGAAACATTCGCCTCGGGCATCATCATCATGACTTACCGATGGACCCGTCCATGTTTCTTTACACTTGATGCCAAAATGATTGTTTGATTTTCTTACAAGCTTGCTGTTGCCATTTTCTGTTTCAACAATGCCTTGCGCTAAAGTGATTGAAGCAGGTACTCCTGTTCGAATCATTTCCTTGATAGCAATTTCTTTGTAAGTGTTTACATACTCTTCAATCGTTATTGTTTGTGCAGAGGCAGCAGTAAACAACAAAAGAGCAACGGACAGGTAAACCAGTCTGATCATAGTATATTTTATTTTTTACGAATGAGAAACAATCCGTCTCTCAGAGTTAACATTATTTTCTCAACATCATCATCAGCGCTTACCATTTCATTAAAGGCGTGAATGGCTTTACCGTTCTTTCCTTTGATCTCATCTTCCAGCACATCACCATGAAAAAGCACATTATCGGCCAGTATCAGGGCGCCGCTCCTTAAACGTGGTTTTAGCAGTTGGTAGTATTTTTCATAGCCCGGTTTATCTGCATCAATAAAAATAAGATCCCATTCTTCATGCAATTGAGGGATGATATCGAGTGCATTTCCCACATGCAGTTGAATACGATCGCTAAGTCCGGCCTTATTAAAATTGTTTTTTGCAATTTCCGCATCCTGCTCTCTCATCTCGATCGTGTGTAGTATTCCATCTACAGCAAGGCCTTTTGCCAAACAAACAGTGCTGTAGCCTACCATAGTACCGATCTCTAAAATGCGTTTCGGCTGAACAAGCTTGCTGATGATTTCAAGGAACTGTCCCTGGAGATGCCCGCTTAGCATATGTGGCTGGGCGTGTGATGCTTCCGTTTCAACTGAGATCGTTTTCAATACAGCATCTTCTGTTGAAGAGAAGCGTGCTGCATATAATTCGGCTTTTGGGTTGATCAACTCCAAGAAAAAAATTTCAGCAAAGATAAAACAGATAGCTGGAAAATGGGCAACTGGCAACCACTAATAAGCAATTACCAATAAGCAATTAGCAAAGCTTTGGATTAAAAGGAAGTTAATTATTGTCTATTGCTTATTGTTTATTGACCATTGCCTGTTCACTGTCTTGCTTATGTGAGATCATCCATAGCCCGATAAAGGTCAAAAGTCCATTGATGATCAATAACTCAAGTCCCACTTCAAACGAGCCGAAAAGTTGCTTCTGGAATTTATCAATGAAGAAACAGATCACTGGTGCAATGATGCAAACAAAAGGAACGAATTTATCATTTACTGCCCGCTTGGTAATAATGCCGAATGTAAATAAGCCGAGCAGCGGACCATAAGTATACGCAGCCACTTTGAGGATAACACCTATCATACTGGGTTCGTTCACCCATTTGTACACCATCACCAGTATTAAAAACACGCCGGCAAAAACCAAGTGCACACGTTGACGCATTTTTTTCTTTTCAGCATCTGTTAAATCGGCTCTTCGTTGCATGCCGATGATATCAATACAAAATGATGAAGTGAGTGCTGTAATAGCCCCATCGGCACTGGGGAATAATGCTGATATCAACGCAATGATAAAGATCACCGAAACGATTGGCGGCATATGATTCAATGCAATAGCCGGGAATAATTTATCACCTACTGCTGTAATGCCTTGTTGTTCTGCAAATAACCATAATACACCCCCAAGGAAAAGGAACAACATCAACACCACCATCAAGATAAACCCTAAAGTGAGTACGTTCTTTTGCGAATCTTTTAATGTTTTAACGGAAATATTCTTTTGCATCATTTCCTGGTCCATACCTGTCATGGTAATAGTGATGAAGGCACCGGCTAATATTTGTTTTACAAAAAACAATTTGCTGCCCGGATCAGTGAAGAAAATTTTTGAATATCCTTTCTCGTTCATGGCAGTAATGCTGTCGCCAAAACTTAATCCCATCTGGCTCAATAAATACACCACACATATCACAAGACCCGAAAGCATAAAGGTGGTCTGCAGTGTATCAGTCCACACAATTGTTTTTACACCGCCTTCGTAAGTATAAAGCAATATCATAAGAAGAATCACAAGTGTAGTGAGCCAAAACGGAATGTTGATATTTGCAGGTAACGCATCCTGTAAAATTTTCACCACCAGGTATAAGCGAGCAGTTGCACCTAATGTTCTTGACAGAATAAAAAAAGAAGCTCCGGTTTTGTATGATCTGAATCCAAGCCTTCCGCTCAGGTAATTATAAATGGAGGTAAGATTGAGTTTGTAATACAAAGGTAGCAATACATACGCAATGGTGATATAGCCAATAAGATAACCGATCGTGATTTGAAAATAAGCGAACGATTCTTTTGCTACAGCTCCGGGCACACTCACGAATGTAACGCCGCTTAGTGAAGTGCCTATCATACCAAATGCCACCAACATCCAGTTGCTGCTGCGGTTGCCAATAAAAAATGATTCGTTATTTGAATTTTTTGAAGTGTACCATGCTACTACAAGCAGCAATAAAAAATAACCAAATACAAAAGAGAACAGCAAGACTGGCGACATAAGGACTTGTTTAAAAATGAAGATAAAGAATTAATCGAACGGTGATACAGTTTGCTTACTTTGCAGCATATTTTTACAATATGCAATTCACTTCACTTGCAGTTTTTTGTGGATCAAAAGCAGGCGCTACCCCTCTCTACATATCACATGCAAAAGAACTTGGCCGATTGATGGCGGAAAAAAATATTAAACTTGTTTACGGTGGTGGCGGCAAAGGTATTATGGGCGCTGTTGCTGACGCAGTAATGGAAGCAAATGGCAATGTTGTGGGCGTTATTCCTGAGGTACTGCTCGAATGGGAAGCACAGCACAAAGGCATTACTGAATTACACGTGGTGACCGATATGCATGTGCGAAAAAAAATGATGTATGAATTGTGTGACGCAGCCGTTGTACTCGCTGGTGGTTACGGCACTTTAGATGAGCTGTTTGAAATGCTCACGTGGAATACATTGAAGATTCACAATAAGAAAATTTTTATTGTAAACAGCAATGGCTTTTACACGCATCTCATCGAACATATGCGTTTTATGTTTCGTGAAGACTTCCTTTATGAATTGCCGGAAGAACGCATTGTGATTGTAAACGAACCTTCTGAAATTTTTTCTACTTCTCTCTCTTAGGCTTCAGGTAAAATAAAAATGTTGTGCGGAATACTGGTTGTAAACGCCTGTAGCTATCAATGTATGGCGAATTAGGATTGCGAAGCACATCAACCATAATACTTGTGTAAAATTGGTTGCCGCCAAGAATGCGGTTACCGTAACCTGCACCAACTAAAATACTCGGTGCTGTACGGTTTTCTTTATATACAATATCGCCACCGCTTTTAACACTATAGCGAATGCTGTTGTATTCAAACTGTCCGCCAACGAAAAGCATATTTACCGGCCAGATACGAACAAATGGTCCGCCGCCCAATGTAAACTGGCGATAGGTTGTTGGTGAATTCTGATCATTTTGTGTAATGAGGTTTACATTGGTGCCGACACCTACATCAACAAAACGATTTAAGCTATAACCGATCTCGGGATTTAAACCGAGTATGAATCCATTGAAAAAACCAAGATTGATTCCGCTACCTATAAACAGCTGATCACGTTTAAACCCTTTATCTTTTTCCTCTTCCTCATTTTGTGCAAAGGAATAAAGCGAGGCTGTGAGCATCAATAAAAAGATGAGTGATTTTTTCATGCTTAACGATTTTATTTCAGGTCGAAAATTTTACCAGGGTTCAAAATATTATTGGGATCAAATGCATGTTTTATTTCACGCATTATTTTCAGATTAGCTTCTTTCATCACAATATCCATAAAGCCTTTCTGAATTAAACCCACGCCATGTTCACCACTAATAGTGCCTCCCAATTTATAAACTAGTTCAAACATGGCACGCAGGCATTTGTTCATTTCAGCATCGCCATAACTGTTGGGTGTACCTTCTTTATGAATACGAATATGCAGGTTACCATCACCCGCATGTCCATAACACACCACATTAAAATCATATTGCCTGCCCAACGCTTTCACCCCACGTATCAATGCAGGCAACTCAGCTCTTGGCACTACTGTATCTTCTTCAATGGTATAACCAACCAACTTCACTGCTTCTGCTACTCGCCTACGCAATTTCCACAATTCTGCTTTTTGTTGTGCATCATCTGCAAAGTACAATTCACCAATATCATATTTCGTTAAGAGATCGCTAATTGCCTCCATCTCTTTCATCAGTACATCCACATCGTTTCCATCTACTTCAATGATGAGATGTGCTTCGGTATCTGCTGTTAAAGGAACTGCAGAGCTGTCAACCATTTTGCTTACGATCTGCAAAGCATCAATTTCAACTAACTCTAATCCGCTTGGTACAAACCCCGCACGAAATATTTCACTCACTGCTTCACCCGCCTGTTCTAAATTCCGGAAAGGCACGAGCATCAGTAAGTCATATTTTGGCAACGGTATCAATCGTAACACAATCTTTGTCACAACACCCAATGTTCCTTCGCTACCAACGATCAATTGCGTAAGATTGTATCCCGTAGAATTCTTCAGCACATTTGCACCAGTCCAAATGATTTCACCATTAGGCAATACCACTTCCAGGTTCAATACATAATCTTTTACTACGCCATATTTTACTGCTTTAGGACCTCCACTATTTGCAGCAATATTTCCGCCAATAAAACAACTTCCACGACTGCTCGGATCTGGCGGATAAAACAAACCCAACCTTTTTACTTCTTCCATCAACACCTCAGTAATAACACCCGGCTCGGTGATCACCTGGTGATTACGTTCATCAATTTTTAAAATGGTATTCAGGCGTTCAGTTGAAAGTAACACACCTCCTTTGTGTGGAAGTGCAGCTCCTGCTAAACCAGTACCCGCACCACGAGGTGTAACAGGAATAACAGCATCGTTACATAATTTCATAATACTGCTGATCTCTTCTGTTGTACGTGGTTTCACCACTACTTCGGGTGGAAAATGAAGATTCTCTGTTTCATCATGCGCATATTTATTGAGTGATTCTTCATCAACAAAAACATATTGTTCTCCAACAATAGCTTTGAGCTGCTGAACAATATTCATATCCACTTTTGCATAACTGCCAACAGAGATCATGTGCTGAATTTTGGGCGAAATTCGGAAAGGATGGGCAGGCAGCAAAATCTAATCAGCAAGTGAATGAGAGTTTGTTTACTATAAAGCTGATTTAAAACCTCGGGCACAAACTTTGTCTACGCTGGCTCTTATCACCAAAGTACTCGTTGTAGTAACCATTCTTGATGAGTGAAAATTCGTAAGCGCCATTTGCACTATTGAAGCGGCTGAGGTTACTCATTGTTGCATCGTATGTAAACGTGAAACGAATATCTTTCCATTCAAGTCCAACCATTGCCACTGCGGCATCGGCCCAGCGGTAATAAGCTCCACCGAATACCACCACGCTTCCATCGCCCATAACATTGTAGGCGAGGTTTGCACCAAACACTGTTTCATTAGCATTTGCCTGTGAAGAAAAATAAGCATTAGGGTTTACGATCCAATCATCATTTACTTTAAAACTTCCATTGAGAAAACCAATGTATCGGCGTGGCACTTCATTGGTGCCATTACTGAAGAATGTTTCTTTTGGTTTATTGATATGGTGAACGGAAAGTCCTGCATTGATATAGGTATTCTCTGTTGGGAAGTAGGCATAGTTCATCCCAACCTGCAAATCGAAGTAGGCGGTATTGGCGTTGGTCAATAACGCCTCACCATTAGGTGCGCCTGCATCAAAAAATTTTCCATTCCATTGATTATCGAACGTGAATTTCGTTACATCAATACGCTTACTTGCATAGCCTGCATTAAATCCTGCACTCAGCAAACTGCTAAACCCTATCATCTGGTGATAGGCAACCGATCCATATATTTTATTTGAACGCAGGTTACCACGACCCGCAACATCTGTTAATAATAATCCTCCCACTCCAACCCAACCGTTTTCAATACTGTTGCGAAACACTTGTACATCGCCCCATACACTGGCTGTTTTGTAAGGCACTGGAACAGATGTCCACTGGCTGCGGAAGTTGCCGCCAATACGATAATCAGCTTCGGGAATAAATCCTGTGTTCGCCGGGTTGGTAGTAAGCGGCGAGTTCATGAATTGAGAGAAATGCAGATCCTGTGCCGTTGCGTGTGTTTGCAACAGCAGCAATATCAATACAGCCCCAACGATACGGTTACAGTTCATAGCTCTTCTTTTAAACGTTTACACAAGCTGATGGTTCTGGTCTCTGTCAAAAAAATGAATATAGGGTACTGCAGGTTATTTATACTCTTACCTGATGAGTGTTACATCACCCTTCTTTCGGAATTTTTCGCCGGTGAAATATTCAACTTCAAGTGTCCATGCATATGCATCCATTGGTTGCGCAACGCCTTTATATTTTCCATCCCATCCAATATTTTGTGAACGACTTTCAAACACCATTAATCCCTGGCGGTTATAAACACGTAAGGTCATTTTTGTAATACCAAATCCACGAACAAAGAACAAGTCGTTTACACCGTCGCCATTAGGTGTAAAGGCCGATGGCAGATCGTTCACAACATTGATGATGGCTTCAACAGGAATGCATACAGAATCCTTGCAGCCCGCTGCGTTGGTTACTGTTTGACAAACTGTGTTGATGCCCGGACTTGTGTATTGATAAATTGGATCACGTTGAGTTGAATTATTGCCATCACCAAAATCCCATAACCATGAAACCACATCATCTGATGCCGTACTTGTAAATCTTGTTGGCGTATTTTCCTGCGATGGATTTGGATTGTAGATAAAGCCTGCCGTGGGCGGGCCAACTGCCAGGAAAGATCTTGTTGTTGAATCAACCAGGTTACAACTATTAGAGTTGTAGATATATTGTGTGATGCTGTAAGTACCTGGTGAGTTATAAACAAATGCCGGTACAGGATCAGTTGATTGTTGACCATCGCTGCTCACCCACAAATAAGTTAATGCACCTAATGATGTATCGATGACATTAACGGTATCGGGCACACAAACAGAACTGACGCTGAAGCCTGCCCTGATGTTATCAATTACCTGGAAGTTGACGATACTATCAGCATCACCAAGGTTACAGTAATTTGAATCGATCAATACCAAACGAACATCGTACGATCCAATTCCGGGGAATGTGTGTGATACCGGCGGAGAAAAACCAAGGATCGTATCATTTTTGGAACCATCACCCCACATCCACATAAATGATTTTGGACCAAACGGAGTTGTGGCGGTTCGTATATTACTTGTATTGGTAAACTGGAACGTGAGACTATTACAATTCTGACGTGCAAAACTGAAATCGACATCTACCGAATCAGTTGTTACACGTATACGCATCGTGGCTGAATCTTTTACATTACAGGAGTTACTATCGATACCAATCACTTTTACATCAAAAAATCCTGTGCTCGTGTAAGTGTGTGTGTAAGGATTGGTGGTAGTAGTATCGTTGCGTGTACCATCGCCCCAAATCCAGATGTATTGTTTTGCCTTGCGGATAGTATCGGTGAACTGGATGGTTGCAGGTAAACAGAAATTCAGTTGCTTGGCACCAACAGCCCGGAGAGAAACGTCAATACCCGCCAGATCAAACCTCATCTTCACCATACCAAGATTACAACCGCTGCCCGTTGCAGGATTTGTATTTCCATAAACGCCTGCAGTAATAGGGAATGGAGCTGTAAGCGGTACGCCGGTTTGTACATTTTTACAGTTAGCACACATTGCCTGGTAGATAACACCATTTGCATCGAACCTGCTGGTGCCGCCATCAACATGTTCCAACCCACCACCACCGCCTAGCTGACCAAAGAAACTTCCATACAATTGCGATGCAGCATTTTTCTGCAATACAAAAAAGTAAAAATCACTGCCGTCGGTATTTTTTTGAAACGCATCCGGAGTTACCGGCAATCCATTTGTACCGGAAGTTGGGTAACCGCCTGAGCCGCCAAAGCTGTTTGCTCCTCCACCCCAGCCGGATACATACACGTTCTCGCAATTGTCAACAAGAAACGCAACCGGTGAAATATTTGGATTGAGTGCACCGCTAGTGCCAAACGTAGTTGAATAAACAAATGCGCTAAGATCGGGCTGCAGCTTGGCAATAAACTGTCTTGAATTACTTACTGAGTACGCTGCGTTTTGTACAGGCCAGCTGCCAGTTGTAATACCCATTACATAGGGAAACCCTTTCGCATCAAACTGAACTCCGTAAACAATATCAATATTACCTGTTCCAAGATAGGTAGCACGAACCATAGCAACACTTCCACCATTATCCTGCAAGCGTGCCACATACCCGTCGGCTATACCACCATTATACGTTCCTTGTAGTCCACCACCCATACCTGTGAAATTGGCACTGCTTGCTGTACCACCGCCAACATAAATATTCGAAGGGTTCAAAGGATTTACTGACAAAACAAATCCTGCATCATCCGCATCGCCACCCATTATCGTACTCCAGATTAAAGCAGTTGCGTTAGAATTTATTTTTAGAACCACTGCATCCTGGTTTCCACGTAAACCCGATTGAAAACCGTTTTGTGATGGAAAGTTTGATGATCTTGTTGATGAGGCAACCAATATATTTCCACCGGGATCAAGGATAACCTCGCTTCTTCCATCATCGCCATAAAATCGTTGTAGTGAATTTTGTCCACCACGTGATGCTGTAATATTTACACCATCATCACCAGCGCCACCGATTCTTAGTGAGCCAATGATAGCTGTTCCGGTTGCATTGATCTTTGTAACAAAAATATCATAACCCCCACCTGCACCAACCAATGTTCCCGGGAAGTTTGCACCTGAATTTGTTCTACCAGCTATAACAAGATTGCCAGCTCCATCTGCAATAAGACTATGTGGCTGATCTAATCCGTTTCCTCCGAGGTAAGTTGCATAGATCCGGTTTCTTCCATCGGGTGATAATTTAATGATCGCTATATCAGGAGGAGCGCCACTGCCCGATGGGCCGCCACCCGTACTCTGTATAGCACCAGCTGTAGTTGGGAAACCATTTGGCTGTGCAATACCTCCGCCAAAAAAACTACCATCAGCACCGGGCGTTGCAGTGAAGCCCCAGTTATCTGCAGTACTTCTGCTGAAAGAAGAAAACACCAGTGAAGGATCAATAATTAACGTTGTTGATTTGTTGTAAGCTTTTATATCGAAGCTGACGGTATTACCCGTGATCTTGTATTTGTTCCCTACCACTTCACGTTTACCATTTACAAATTGATAGCTGTAAGGCTTTAACTCACGGGCTTCACCAACCGAAGTGCCCACAACCAGTTCGTTATCACGAATAGTTAATTTTTCGGCGCCTTCATAATGCATTTGAATTTTAGAAATATCGGCACCCGGGTAAACAATTAGGTCATATTTCAACTGATCGTCCTGCACGTAATAACGTATATCAATATTGGGATACACATTTTTGTAGGTGATAGCCTGGTAAAGACGACAGTCACTTGCCCATTTTGATGGATCGTTTCCAATAAAATAATTTTCAATTCCCGGAAGTTGTTTTTCCATAACGGGTTTTGAATTGAAGTTGCCGCCCAGAAATTTAACACGAAAAGCATGACCCCGTATTTTTTCCGGAGCCGCCGCTCTTGCATTATACTTCACCAATGAATCGAACCCATGACCATGATTGAATTCTGATAAACGTAAATAATCGTCGGGGTGATTGATGAGAATGCTATACCCATCCTTAGTGAGAAAGAAAGCACTGTTGCCGGCCTCCGTTTTAAAATGCACCTGCTGATCCCATTGGCCCTTATTCTCAACAAAATAAAGTTGCGAAAAGCTCACGAAGGGTGCAGCTAAAAACAAGCAGGGAACAAGAAGGAGTCGGAGTAATTTCATGTAAATATTTTCTTATGCTACGGGACTTTGAATTTAAAACTTTAAAACGGAAATTACTATCGCTTATTTCTTTAAGCCACTCTGCTCCACTCCGTTTTTCCTTTTTTTAACAACAGGTATGATTTCAGCAGCAAATTTTCGGCCGAAGACAACTCAGGATCGTCTTGTAACAAACGGTCGCTCCATGTTTTTGCGATTTCCAACAAGTCTTTATCCTGCACAATACTCGCCAGTTTAAAATTGAGCATTCCACTTTGTCGGGTTCCTTCAATATCACCGGGTCCCCGCAGTTCTAAATCTTTCTCCGCAATCAGGAAGCCATCATTTGTTGCACACATTATCTTTAACCGTTCCCGGGCATCATTCGTTAATTTGTTACCTGTTAAAAGAATGCAAAAACTCTGTTCACTGCCTCTGCCCACTCTTCCACGCAGCTGGTGAAGTTGAGACAAACCAAAACGTTCCGCACTTTCCATCACCATAACACTTGCATTAGGTACATCAACGCCAACTTCAATAACGGTGGTTGCCACCATGATCTGCGTATCGTTTGTTTTAAACCTCATCATGTTGGTATCCTTCACTTCTGGCTTTTGTTTTCCGTGCACCATGCTGATGTAAAACTTCGGTTCCGGGAAAAATGCTTTTACTTCTTCATAACCTTTCATCAGGTTTTCAAAATCAAGCTTCGAGCTTTCTTCAATTAAAGGATAAATAAAATAGGCTTGCCGGCCTTTGGCAATTTCCTGTCGTACAAAATCCATAATCGACGGCCTTGCTGATTCAAAACGATGAACCGTTGTGATAGGTTTGCGCCCGGGTGGCAATTCATCCATCACACTATAATCAAGATCGCCATAAGCCGTCATTGCCATGGTGCGTGGAATAGGCGTTGCCGTCATTACCAACACATGTGGCGGAATTGTTGCCTTCGTTTGCAATTCGGCCCGTTGTGCAACACCAAAACGATGCTGTTCATCCACAATCGCCAAACCAAGTTGCTTAAATTGCACCACTCCTTCAATAAGTGCATGTGTACCTACGAGCAACTGTATTTCTCCAGATTGCAAACCGTTCAATATCTTTTCCCGTTCAGCTTTTTTGGTTGAGCCCGTCAATAAACGAATGCTGATGTTCATTTCACTCAGCATTTTTGAAAGACTATTGAAATGCTGTTGCGCCAAAATTTCTGTGGGTGCCATCAGGCAACTCTGGTAACCGTTATCGGCAGCAAGTAACATGGTTAATAATGCAACAATGGTTTTACCACTGCCCACATCGCCCTGCAGCAACCGATTCATTTGATGACCACGTGCAGTATCCTGTCGTATTTCTTTCAGCACTCGTTTTTGTGCACCGGTTAACTGAAATGGCAGGTGATGATTATAAAAATCATTAAAGAGATCGCCTACTTTATCAAACACAATTCCTTTTGAAAACCGATGACGGTTGCTTTTGATCATACCCATGCGCAACTGGGCGAAAAACAATTCTTCAAATTTTAAGCGTCGCAATGCATTATCATACTGCGATTGATGAGCCGGGAAATGAATATGGCAATAAGCTTCGTAACGTGATGGAAATTTTAATTCTTTGATAATGCTCTCGGGCAAATTTTCAGGAAGATCTTTTACATGGATTTGTGGCAATAGTATTGCTGTAAGCTTGGCAATGCTTCGTCCATTCAACCCTCTTACCTTTAATTTTTCTGTGGTGGGATAGATCGGTTCCAGCAATGATTTGCCATCAGCATTTGAATGCGTTCGAACTTCAAGTTCGGGGTGAACAATTTGCGGTTTGCCCATGAAAAAACCAAGCTTACCAAACACGAGGAACTCCTCTCCTATAGCCATCATTTTTTGCACCCAGTTAATACCCTGGAACCAGGTTAGCTCCATTGTGCCGCTGCTATCACGTATATGGGCCACCAATCTTTTTCCTCTTTTTTCGCCAATGATTTCAAAGTCGGTTAACCTGCCGGCCACCTGCACATAATCCATATGCATGTTCACCTGCGCAATGGGGGTGATCTTTGTTTTATCTAAATGACGATAGGGAAAATGTTCAAGCAGATCCCCGAAACTAAAAATGTTGAGTTCTTTTTTCAACAAGTCACCACGCAAAGGCCCCACACCTTTCAGGTATTCGATTGGACTGTTTAATATGGAATTTGCATTGCTGATATCGATGCTTGAAAACGTGAAATTATTGAAGAAACAATTAGCAAAGGTTACCGTTTAGCTTTTTCCCACAGCACTGATTGCTTACCGTTAGCGTAACGAACGATACCCGCCAGCATGGCCGCATGCATAAAAACAATATAAAATGGTATGTTGAACAAAAAGAAAGAGCGGTTATTTTTTGCCAGCTGCCACCCGATTATAGCACATAAATAAAACGAGACTTGAAGCAACATGAATAATGTGAACAGGCTTGTGCTTTCCTGGAATAAAATGGCGCCGTTACTAATTAATAATAAAATAAAAGCAGGGGCACAAAACACCCAACGTAACACCCGATGAGAAAAAAACTGGAAAGCGAGCAAAGGATACCTCAAAGGATTGAGTGCCTTACTCAATAAAGAAAGAGATTGGATACCTCCTGCTGCAATTCTTACTTTTCGCTTCCACTCATCTTTTAATGATGCAGAGGCAGGTTCAGTACTTACGGCGTTTGAAGCGTATTGTACGTTTTTATGTTGCAAGTTGATGTTGATCGAAATAAAAAAATCATCGGCAATAGTTTGATGAGGAACCGTAACAAATAATTCTTTTCTTAAAGCAAACAACTCTCCTGCCGCACCCACCACCGTATAAAATTTTGTCTCCTGTTGTTTAAGCCATGATTCATATTTCCAATACCAGCCCTCGCCTGATGCGGCTGACCCGTTTACACTGATCACTTTTTTCTCTCCGGCAACAGCACCGTTTTTCTCATCAGCAAATGGCGCAACCAAATGCTTTAGAGTTTGCGCCGATAAAATGGTATTAGCATCTGTTAAAACAATAATGGAGTGCAATGCATGTTGAATGGCATCATTAATGGCTGCAGCTTTTCCTGCCCTCTCATTTGCATATAACACAGAAACATTATTGAAAGAACTTGCTATGCTTGCCGTAGCATCTGTAGATCCATGGGCAGCCACTATAACCTGGAGTTTTGAAGAAGGGTAATCAAGTGCAAATGTGTTGTTCAACTTAGCCTCAATCACTTTCTCCTCGTTATAAGCTGCAATAATGATCGATACTGGAGGTTCTTCTCCGGAGGTATAGACCGTTTTTGTTCTCTTTCCCATTGAAAATATATACAGCAACACCGGGTATCCAAGATAAGAGTACACAATAATCCCTGCACAGCAATAAAACAAAACAGTCCACATGGGTTAAAAATAAAAAGATTGAAGCATTCGTCCGAATTCAGGTTTACACTTACCAGCTAAAATACCTTGAAGTGGGTATAGAAATATTTTGTTATCATTGCTAACATTGCCCAAGTAAACGGGGACAGTAATTCCCCCCACAAAATGAAACTATTTTTATTCTTAACCCTTTCCACTTTGTTGATGCAGGCAACTGCTCAAACTCCTGAGAAGTATGCATTGATCGTGGCAATCTCCAATTATGCTCCATCAACTGGCTGGAACGATCTGAATGCCGACAACGATATTCCACTTATTAAAGAATCGTTGAAACGCCAGGGTTTTAAAGAAGAAAACATCCGGATAATTGTTGACAAAGAAGCTACGAAAACTGGTATCCTCACTGCCATGCAGCAGCAACTTATTGGCAAGTCAAAACCCGGTGATATCTGCGTGTTTCATTTTAGCGGTCATGGGCAACAGGTAATGGACGATAATGGCGATGAAGCTGATGGCTACGATGAAGCATTGGTTACTTACGATTCACCCATTGAATATAAAGAAGGAGTTGAAAAACATTTAAGAGACGATGTGTTTGGTCTTAAGCTGGAAGAAATTCGTAAACATCTTGGCAGCAATGGTAACCTTCTGGTAATTGTTGATGCCTGCCACAGCGGCACAAGTACAAGATCAGGACTTGGCAACTACCGTGGCACTACCACTAAATATGCACCGAAAGGCTACAAGCCCGTTAGCAATACAAAAATTGTAAATGAGGGCCTGTTTAGTTTGGGCGAATCAAAACCAGGACTTGCACCAATGAGTGCGTTCTTTGCGTCGGCCGCATCGGAACTTAACCAGGAATGTGGCGATGAACATTGCGGAAGCTTGTCATTAGCTTTTTCAAGAGCATTGGCAAAAAGCGATAGTAAAACAAGTTATCGTGGTTTGTTTGATAATGTTCGCTTAGAGATGAGCAAAATGGTGCCAGGCCAAACTCCCAATGCAGAAGGTGATCTTGATAAAGAAATTTTTGGTGGCAACGCATTAGGCAAGCCGAACTATTTTCCAACTGAAAAAATCATCAGCAAGAAAAAGATAGCAATCGCCTGTGGTAAGATCTATAGTGTATTTGCAGGAACTACCGTTTCTGTTTACCCATCAAACACATACAACAGAACAACAACTAAACCAATTGCAAAAGGAAGCATTGTAACCGCTGGCGATTATAGCAGTGAAGTGGAACTTGATACTGAACTAGCTGAGGACGTATTAAAAACTGCCTGGATATTTTTAGAGGAAGTGAGCTTTGGTGATCTTACTGTTCCCATTACTATTAAATCAACTGATGCCGCTATTGCTTCAACGGTGAAGAAAATTGTATCGCAGATAAAGCAGGCAAAACTTACCGAGGCCCAAGGCGATGTGTTTATTGAATATGGTGCTACCGGTTTTAGTGCTGATTCTATTTATGTTTCTACATCAGGCGACTACAGGTTAGGTGTTTGCAGTAAAACATTGACGGAAGAACAACTTTCTACTTTTATCAGTTCAAAGATAGGCGCTTATGGCCGTGCTGCTTACCTGCGCAACCTAAACATGAAAAATGAAGAACTGAATGTTGTGTTTGAATTTGTGCCTATTGATTATAAAAAAGCTGAAGGAAATAATAACGCCATCATTAAAGATCTTCCAGTAAAAACAATTAAAGATGCATCAGGCAATATCGTGTTTCAGCACGATGATCGTTATAATCTCCGCATCATTAACAATGGCCAGGAAAGATTGTACTATAACATTCTTGAAATACAACCCGACAATATTGTGAATGTGTTGTTCCCTGCGGCCAATCAGCAACCAATGGATTGTTTTATTAACCCCGGCGATACCGTTCGTTTAACAAGAATATTCCGTATTGGACCGCCCGATGGAATGAATGTTTTAAAGTTGATTTCAGCAAAATCGGCATTAAATCTACGTCAGGTATTTGCAGCCCCGGGTTTAAGCCGTGGCGATGCTCCAAAGACAAATAATCCATTCGAGAAATTAATGCTGGGCATTAACAAAACAGAAGGTGTGCAAACACGTGGCAGTGGCGAAGAAACCATTCAACCCGATGCAGTCAATATTCATTCAGTACCATTTAAAATCGTTCCTAAAAAACAATAAATCTTTAAACCATCATTTATCACAAATCAAAAAACAATCAAACAGTATGAAAAAGTTAGTGCTTCTTACTATCGCTATCGTAGGTTTAACTGTTGCATTTGGCAACAAAGCAACTGCACAAGCTGCTGCTCCTAAAAAGAAAGTTGCAGTTATTGCACAGGAAGTAAAAGAAAAGAAAGATTTACCTGGCCCTGAAGGTGGTCCACGTGAAAAGAAAACCCGTGGTTACTGCTATGCTTACTTCGATAATTTTACCGGTCACTATGTTGACATTTGGGTAGAAGGTATCTATCAAGGTCGTCTTTCTCCGTATGCTACATCAGTTCGCATTGATGTATGGGTACCGGGCAACTGGACAAAATGGTATGCTGAAACAACCGACAAATCTTTGTATTGGAGCAACAGCAGCTATTGCAACGATAGCCGTGTGTTTACCTTAAACCTTAAGCGTTAATAAGCTTCTTAAATTTGCAAAAGGGTATAAACAATTGTTTATACCCTTCTTTTTTTATACCAACTTCGGCTCATGAAAAAATTCTTTAGTGAATACCTGCTGCTCAACCTTTTTATTCTTGGATGCGTAGCGTTGTTATCGCTGTTCATTCTCAACTTCTCAATATTCGACCCATTCACTGAAGCATTTCGTGATTTCACATTAACCGATTTGTATTACACCAAGGTGCAGGACAAGAATAAAATCTATAACAAAAATCTTGTACTCATCAATGTTGAAAACAAGAACCGCAAAGAGCTTGCTTTTTTATTGCAGCATATTCAGCAAGGCCAACCTAAGGTTGTAGCATTTGATGTAATTTTTGCTGAGCGAAAGAATAATGATGATAGTTTACTGAAGCAAACATTTCAAACCCATAACAATTACGTATTTGGTTATGCCGCCAATTTTGAACAGGAGCAAGCTTCAGTTTACAGCAATAAGTTTTTTACTGAAAGTAAAGGCGGTTATACCAATGTGGCGGGCGAACATGCGGAGTTTTCAACTATCCGGTATTATTATCCATTCAATAAAAACCAGCAAGCATTTACAAGCAGTATTCTTAAGAAATTCGATTCAACTGTTTACCAACGTTTAAAGAAGAAAACAAACCAACAAACCGAAATTCATTATTATGGTAATCTTGCTAATTTCAACTATTTCGATTTTGATGAAGTGATGGCTCAAGAATTTGATGTTACGCAGCTAAAGAATAAAATTGTACTGCTTGGCTATCTTGGCATACCCTCTCAGCGAGCTGATATGCGACTTGATGAAGACAAATTATTTACGCCGCTGAATGCAAGATTATCGGGTCGTAGTTACCCCGATATGTATGGCTTGGTGATACATGCCAATATCCTTCGGATGGCTTTAGAAAAAGATCATATAAAAGTGATCCCGAAATGGGTTACTGGCTTGTTATCGTTCTTTATTATCTGGCTTATTCTGCCCATTATGGGTGGCCTGTTTTTCAAAGGCGATCTTTGGTTTAATTCGGTAGGCACTTTGTTCCAATTGGTCGGCAGCCTGCTTATTGTTTTCCTCACCTTACTCTGCTACACCTATCTCAATATAAAATTCGACCCAGGTTTGCTTCTTGCCTGCTTAGTTTTACTCCCAACTTTCATAAATTTATACGAAGCTTTGCTTAACTTCCTGAAGCATAAAATGAAAATACCTATCACCTCAGCTTTTTTAGTGACGAATAAAAATGACTAAACTATTATTCATACTTTTTTTACTGCAGCAGTCATTTGCGCAAGCAAGCAATGATCAGAAATACCTGCTATACCACGTAAACAAAAATGTACAACGGGTAGAAAACGGGAAAAAAGAAATTGCAAAGCGTGGCATGTTTTTAACGGCGCCGCACACCATCATTGTTCAACCACAAGCCGATGTTATGCTGGTGCGGGGTGATGGCAAATCATTACAATTAAATAAACCCGGCACTTATAGTTTTAAACAAATCATGCAGCTTTTTAGCAAGGGAAACACAAGTTCGGTTTCATCTGCATTCTTTAGCTATGTGTTTGAAAAATTTCTGCAAAGTGAAAACATAGATGAAAAACAAAAAGTAACAGCAGTAGTTTACAGAGGCAGAAAAGCAATGCAGTTACCAGCGGATAGCAGTTTTATCTTTTCCTTCCCTGTTACGCTGCAATGGAAACCCGATCAAAAAAATATTCCTTACAAATTGCATATCCGTCTCAACAGGGACAGTATTGATACCATCATCCGCAACCAAAATACATTTATAGTTACAGAGCAGTTGTTTAAAACCGATAGCAGTGCTGCTCTGCTTGCCTGGCACGCAACACCGTCCGATAGTAAATCGACAACAGTTTCATTTCTTGCAATTGTTCCAGCTTCGGCCGATAAAGAAATAATTGAGCAGCAATTAAAACAATTGCGAACGGCTTACAGCAAGGACCCTGCAATGTTGCGTTTACTTGAAAAAGATTTGTTTGAACGATGGATGGAAGTGTACCAACTCCGCTAACCGGGAGTTAATTAGACTGCGCCAGCATTTCGCTGAGGATAGATGATATTTTCTCAAAATCGGAGCTTTTGTCGAGGAAGTGTTCAGCTCCTAACTCCATACATTTTTTACGGTAGCTTTCAAATGCATGATTGGTGATCATAATCACCCGGCAATCACTGTTATTTTGTTTGATGTAATTAAGAATATCAATACCGCTTTTGCCCGGAAGGTTTATATCGAGCATGGCAATTTGCGGCTGCAGTTCATTTATGAGTGCCGTTGCATCGTCGTAATTTGTAGCTGTATGAAATTTTGCGGCAATAAAATCTTCAGAAAGGATAGAAAGCATCCGTTCTACGTAGCTAATATTATCGTCAACAATAAGAATCACCGATTTCAAGGGCTATTAATTGAACAGCAATTTAGTGAGGTTACAAAGATGGAACTATAGGAGATTTCACCGTACAACTGTAGAGCTTTAAACTACAAGAGGTAGTATAACAACTACATCGCTTAAATCAACTTCTTTTCCAGCGCATACCTTGTGAGATCGGCATTAGATTTCATACCCATTTTTTCGAGTACCCTTGAGCGGTAGGTGCTTACAGTGGTTACACTTAACGCAAACTGGTTAGCAATTTCGCTTACGGCTTTACCACTTGCCAGCATTTTGAAAACGTCAAATTCTCTATCAGAGAGTTTTTCATGGAGTTGATCAGTAGTATCCACTTCAAATGCTTTCGCCAACTTTTCGGCTATGGTGGGTGTAATAAATTTCTTACCGAGTTGTACTGTTTGAATTGCCTTTACAATATCGTCGTGAATAGTTTCCTTACCCAGGTAACCTGCAGCACCGGCTTTCAACACACGCAGTGCATATTGATCCTCTGGATACATACTCATAATAAGCACGGGTAATTTAGGGGCAATTTGCTTAATCTGTGAAAGTGCATCAAGCCCACTACGGCCAGGCATGCTTATATCGCATATCACAACATCCCATTCCTGTTGAATTATCTTATTTACGAGTGTTTCTGCATCACCAGCTTCACCTATTTCTGCCGAAGGATATTCTTCAAGCAATAATAGCCTTAATCCTCTCCTTACTATAGCATGATCGTCAGCAATTAAAATTTTTTTCATAACGACGTTCGTGGGTATTTAGGTTGCAATTAATTTAATGGCACCCTCACTTCCAATTTTGTTCCCTTCAATGGTTCGCTGTTAATAATAAAAACTCCCTGCATCATAGCTGAACGTTCTTTCATCCCCAGCAAACCAAGTGTTTTCTTTCCCGCCACAGCATTCATGTCAAATCCCGAACCATTATCTTCAATACACAAAATAAACTCATTGTTTTGATTTTTCAAATGTATATCTACTTGAGTGGCAGAAGCATGACGAATAATATTTGTTAGCGACTCCTGCAAAATACGGAACAAACCGGTAACATATTCAGGTGGCAAGGCAACAGATTCGGGTTTTGAGAGCTTTACTTTTATGCCCGTGCGTTTTGCAAACTTATCGGCCTCCCATTCAATTGCTGCAATAAGCCCGATATCGTCCAAAAGGCTCGGCCGAAGATCAGTTGCTATACGCCTTACCGAAGAAACTGTTCCGTCGATAATTTCCAGTACTTCATCCATTTTTTCCGGTAAGGGCTCCACAATTCCTGCTTTCACTTTTTTCTTCATCCAGGTAATATCCATTTTCATAACGGTTAACTGCTGGCCAAGCTCATCATGTATTTCACGTGCAATATTGGCTCGTTCATCTTCTCTCACTTTTTGAAGGTAAGCTGTGAGGCGACGTATTTGCTGGTAAGAATCATTGAGATCTTCTTCCGCCTTTTTACGCTCGGTAATATCCCTAATGATGGTGTTTGTCTGTTCCTCGCCTGCAGCTGTTTTAAATTTAACGGAAGTAATCTCTGCCAGAAAAGTAGATCCATCTTTCCTGAAATGCCTCAATTCTCCTTGAGCCTTACCAAACCTGTTCCTCTTTTCAAAAAACTTTGGCCAGTTTGGATCGCTTTCATCAAGTATTGCTTCTCTTCCGCCCTGGCATATTTCTTCTTCTGACATTCCGAATATTTCGGTTGCTGCTTTGTTGGCTGAAAATATTTTTCCCTTACCATCGGTTAGCAAAATACCGTCCATACTGTTTTCGAAAAAGAGACGGTATTTTTCTTCGCTTGCATTTAGTTCCAGCAATGCTTTTTTACGAATAGTGATGTCACGTGTGTAAATTGAAAGTCCGGATGGCGATGGATAAATATTTAGTTCAAACCATTTTTGAAAACGGGCAAGCCATGTTTCGAGATAAATATATTCCCTCGACTTGAATGCTTCTTGAATTGCAGCTTCCACTTCACCTTCTTCGGTTGAAAACAATTCAGCAACAGAAGTATTGTGGAGTTGGGTAGAATCAACATTAAAAAGTAATTCTGCTTTTTTATTAACGTATACAACTTTTTGATCGTTATCAATCCCTATGAACGCATCGGATATACGTTCAAACACATTCCGAAGCTCAGCCGTTTTTTCTTTTACCTGAGCCTCCAGTTGCTGATTAAAAATTTGTAACTGTCTTTCCAGTTGCTTCCGCTCCGAAATATCTTTGTGCACAGCAACATAACCAGTAATATCCTGGTCGGTATTTCTCAATACTGAAACAGAAGCCTGCACGTAAACAGGTTGTTGTTCTTTGCTGAAAAATAAATACTCAGCGTTATAATATCCCCTCCTGTTTAAGTCTTCCATCAAACTACGTGACACTTCCGGTTCGAGCTGACTCTTCAATATATCACGTAAAGGTTTGCCTATGACTTCTTCAGTTTTGAAACCATAAATTTCTTCAGCACCCTTATTCCAGCTCACAATATTAAGAGAGGGATCGGTTGAGAGGATCGCATCACTCGTTTGCTCAACGAGGTTGGCGAGGTAATTTTTTTCCTGGATAATTTCTTCCTGTTTCTGTTCACGCTTGTTAAGCAACAATGTATTTACCCAAATAAATGAAAGGAAAACAAGAATCATACTGGTAACAAAAAGAGCAGATCCAAATTCAAAATTATATAAACCCGATTGTTGCCCCCAGATACGTAACAACCCTATCATTACAGGCAAAACAAAAGCAGGTAAAAACAAACGCCAGGCAATATAACTGCCGCTGTACTTGCTTGTAAGCTGTTCCATAAGTCCCCTGGCGGGTGATGCAAACATCAATGCCAATGAAAAAAGGACAAAACAAATACCGGTGTAAATCGACATGGGCTGGTAATGCCGTATTTCATAAAACTCCTGTGCGCCAAAAATGTACCCAAGAATTGTAAACACGGAGATCATCAATACTAAAACACCTGCTATTTGAGAGATGAATACGAATACATGTTTCGACCTTCGAAAGCAAAGAATAGAAGTAACCAATAAACCAAAACATAGGGCGGTATTGATTGCCATATTACTGCCCTGGCCAGGATGTGCCCCTGTATTTTTATCTTGCGCCAAAATCCGTTCTTCTATAGCAAATTGCCAACCTTCAGCCGTGCCAATAAGTTTTAAGGCGACAGTTATAAAAATGATTCCGGCAATAATATCTGCTAACAATTTCTTTTTTGCCTCTTGTTTGAAATTCAATTTAAGTCGAACTGCTATCACCAATGTTATAAAACAAACTGCGGTAACTGGGTTCATAGCTACCAATTCTTGTACAGGACTCTTTAACAACTGAATAGAAAATACCCAGCCAGCCAATGAAAGCAGGGCGATAAGTAAAATAATCGCAAGCAAAATAAAGGACCTGCTTCTCAGCCTGTGCTGTAGATCAAGGTCCGGACTAAACCCATTCATTGGTCTTTCTATTTTTCGTTTTTACCTCCATTATACTTCCTCAATTGTATATTATTTCATCAATAGTCATAAGCTTCATCTTGCGTAACAGGTACATGCACTTCCACTTTCATTCCTTTGCCCGGGTTACGTTTTATTCTAAAAGTACCCCCCATCATTACAGTACGTTCCTGCATGCCTAAAACGCCTAATGTTTTCTTTCGTCCAACACTGGTTACATCAAACCCTTTTCCATTGTCGGAAATTGTCATGGTTACTACTTTATCTTCCACAAATAATTCCACCATTACCTCTGTTGCTTCTGAATGGCGGGCAATGTTGGTAATACTTTCCTGGTAAATTCTGAAGAGACCGGTAGCTGTTGTTTTTGGAATTGCCACTGCCGATTCGAGTGTGAAGAATTCTGTTTTTATACCTGAACGTTTACCAAATTCTGCAAGGTGCCATTCCAGGGCCGCAGCCAAACCAAGATCATCGAGCAAAACCGGCCGCAGATCTGATGAAATACGACGAACAGTGTTTACTGTGTCATTCAACATCTGAACAATTTCCGTTGCCTTATCATTTAACTGTTGACTTTCGAGCTGTTTGATTTTTTTTGTTAACCACGATACATCCATTTTTAACACGGTTAACTGCTGGCCAAGTTCATCATGAATTTCACGGGCAATATGAGTGCGCTCTTCTTCCCTTGCATTCTGCAAATGCGAGGTAAGTTTTCGAATGGCTTTGTAAGAACTATTTAATTCGTTTTCTGCTTTTTTACGTTCGGTGATATCACGAATAAATGCCAGGAATCGTCCATCAGATAAAAACTTAGCATTGATCTCAATATCTACAATCGTTCCATCTTTTCGTTTCAGTTTGCGTTCACTTCTGGCTCCCAGCTCATTTTTCATCTCTTCAAACCTGAAGGGGTTTATTTTCAGTTCATCAGGATCGGCCAAATCATAAATAGTTAGCGTTGATAGTTCTTCTTCAGTGTACTGTGATAATTTTAAACCTGCTGAATTAACGATCATAAACTTTCCTGTGTGGTCGGCAATAAAAATACCATCGGTTGCCTGTTCAACAAGTGTGCGGTATTTTTCTTCACTCTGTAATAAAGCATCTTCTGCAGTTTTGCGTTCCGTAATATCCATCATACTACCCATCATGCGCACAGGTTTACCATCGGCATTGCGAACAATGTAGGTACGATCGTAAATAGTTATTATTTCACCTGAAGGTTTTATGAACCGGTACTCTACGATCCATGTTTTATCGGTCGAGGCTAAAACATCGTCTAAATTTTTTACGACCCAATCTCTGTCATCGGGATGCAGATGCTCTTTCCATTTTTCAAAATCGGGAATCTCGCTCTCTAATGTAAGTCCATATAATTTTTGATGCATCTCATTTCCCCACGAAAAACCTGTTTCAAGATTTGTTTCCCAAACAGCATCGTTGGTGGTATTTGCAATCAGTTCAAACCGCTGGTTTGAATGAAATATTTTTTCTTCAGCCAATCTACGTTCAGTTATATCCATCATGCTACCCGTCATGAGGATGGGCACATTTTGTTCATTGCGGGTGATGTAGCATCGGTCGAAAATGTATTTGTATTCACTACCGTTGCCTGTACGAAAACGGTATTCGGAGATAAACACGTTTGTGTCAGAAGCCAACGCATCATCCTGCATTTTCAGAATGGTATAGCGGTCTTCGGGATGGATGCGGGAAACCCAATCTGCTTTTTCGGGCACCGAATCCTGCAGTGTTAATCCATATAATTGCTGATGCATTTCGTTGCACCAAAGGCTGTTTGTTTCGAGGTCCCATTCCCACACAGCATCGTTTGTAGTGCTGGTGATACGTTGAAACCTGCTGCTTGATCGTTGTAATTCTTTTTCGGCATTGATGCGCTCGGTAACGTCACGAACATACGTGCACAGGAAATAATCATCACCGTTTTTTATTTCCCTGATCAATAACTCGGCAATAAACTCATCGCCATTGGAACGCACAGCCGGCAGAATCATAACTTTATTGATCATATGACTTGTGCCGGTGGATTGATATTCACTAAACCCTTTCTGATGCTTACTGTAGTAACGTTGATGAATAACAAGCGAAGAAAGTTTTTTGCCGATTGCTTCTTCTTGTTTCCATCCAAAAATTTCTTCTGCCTGTGGGTTCCAGGTAAAGATCACCTCATTTTTATCGATGCAAATTATGGCGTCGAGTGCCGAATCCATAATAAGTTTGCGAATATCTTCACTTCGGCGAAGCTGTTCTTCTTTTTGTTTTCGTAAAGTAATATCACGGGTAACACCTAATGCATGAATAATTTTTCCTTCCGCATTTTTGTAGGGAACAATGTTTGATTCGCACCAACGCTTAGTTCCTTTTTTAGTGATCATTTCAAATTCAATCGAACCTGCTTTTCCGTCAAACGCCTCCCTTATTACTGCAGCTGCGTTCTCTTTAAACGTATCGGCTACAAAGTCAAGAACTGATTTTTCTTTTACTTCTTCAAAAACGCCGATCTCCAACATTTCCAAACCAGCTTTATTAATTTCAATCAACTCCCCATCTCTCCGCATCAGCTTTATACATTCGGGATCGGTATTAAGAATAGTACGTAAACGATTTTCACTTTCAATAAGCGCCAGTTCGTTTTTCTTACGTTCAATACTATATTGAATGCTGCGGGTAAGCGTTGCGTCATCAAACTCGCCTTTAACAAGGTAATCCTGTGCGCCTCTTTGTAAAGCATCCAATGCCAACTGCAAATCATTTAGGCCACTGATGATAATAATGGGAGACGCAGGGAATAGCTGGTTGATCTCTGCTAAAGCAGGTAATCCGTAACTATCAGGCATTACAAGATCAAGAAAAATAAGCGAAGGCGAAATGCCTGCGGCTTTTTCACGAACTTGGTGAAAGTTTGATACGTTAATGATCTCGCCGGTTTTTATACCGCCGGATTCAAGTGCTTCTTTAATTAAAAAGAAGTCTCCTTCATTATCTTCTATGACTAATATGGATTGAACCATTTGCATAACCTCAACATTCTTGACAATTCCGTTCATTATGGTTTAGCAATAAATTGTTGTGTTAATTCAGGTGATGAAGGCTTTGGATAACTTTTTGGGCTAAAGGAGCAACCGCAAAACCTTTGGTTTTTGTATCGAAATGATGAACATAGGAGGATGGTTTAAGCCTACGCAAGATTGATGTTTTTTCTGTTATTTTCCATGCAGTTCTTTATTACAAAATAGCAATTTTCTTTCCCTTCTCTGTGTTTTGTTTTAAAATTAGCAGAAACACATCGAAAGTTTCTCATTTCGTAATGGTTTACACTAAGCTTTATTAGAAACATTGTTTTTGCCTGAGCAAAACACTTGACGAAAAATTCATCTATGTAGATTTTCAACTACACATTTTCCGCAATGCCAATGACCTTAAGATGAGCAGGCATTCTATTGTTACAGGCGTTCGAAATTTGTCTCTTTGTAGTGTTGAAGCAATTGTAAAAAAGATCATTGAGAAACCTGTATTATAAGCAACGGGCGAAAGAAATTTTTTCCAACGCCTCTGAAACCACGATAATCCAACCTATGGCGACCGAAAATTCGATGATGATAAGATGATGATTGATGATGATCCGTATCCTGAAAACCAAAATTCCTGTTGCAAGGAAAACGATTAAGCCCGGCTTTTGCTACTAGCAGCAGCCGGGTTTTTCATTTGGCATGCCAGTTTAAATTCTACTTGCAATTCACAACCCTGTCCCGGAGAAGTAATCATCTTTACTTCTCCATTTTGCAAAGCTGCTCGTGTGCGTATGTTCATTAAACCTACACCCTGCGTTTTTTGTTCCGGATCGAAACCAACACCGTTATCTTTTACACGCAACACAATTTTATGATCTTCCTGCAACAATTGAATTTCGAGTGTTGATGCCTTTGCATACTTGAGAATATTATTTACCTGCTCCTGCAAAATGCGGTAAATGGCAAGTTTTAATGGCTCCGACATGAGGCTTTTATCAATAATGGAAACTTCTTTTGAAACAATAATGCCACTGCCTTCCTGCACAATATTGATAAGTGTGTTAATTGATTTTTCAAGATCAGCATCCTGCATAGCCGGTGGAATTAATGCATGCGAAAGATGACGAATTTCCTGTATGGCATCATGTATCAGCACATCCGATTCATCAATAAACGCTTTATAATCCCAGCCTCTTTCTTTTACTAAACCGAGATACAGTCTTGAGCTTGCAAGAATCTGGTTTACGTTATCGTGCAGTTCACGGCCAATTTCTTCTCTCTCCTTTTCCTGCGCCACAATAACAGCTCTTGTTATTTCGTATTCCATATTTTGCCTTTCTTCTTCCAGCTTACGCTCCAGTTTAATTTTTTCAGTTACGTTTGAAGCAATGGCCATAATTGCAGAGCGATTATTGTATTGAATCTTATTTGAAATGATCTGCATATACATTTCATCGCCTTGTTTATTGATATGCTTCCACAACCTGCTTACAGAAGTAAACGAATCTTTCTTTGCATCGTTGGCAAAATAAGTAAAACTTAAATGATCTTCAGTGCGCCGGATGTTCTGCATCGTCATTCCTAAAAACTCTTTCCTGCTGTAACCGTAATTATCGCAGGCAGTTTGATTTACTTCCACAATGTTTAAACTATCAAGATCCCATATAAATACACTGGCCGGAATATTATTAAAGAACAGGCGGTATTTCTCTTCCGATTCTTTTAACTGCTCTTCAGCAAGTTTGCGTTCAGTAATATCCTGCAACGAACCGATCAAACGGGTAACGTTGCCTTGCTCATTTCTTACAGCATAGCCTTTATCTAACACATGAATATAAACGCCATCTCCACGTAAGAAACGATACTGCTCTTCAAAATGAGTTGCCGTTTTATCTTTTTCAAGACCGCTGAGAATTTTATGCTTTAGATCGCCTTCGTCGGGATGAATACGTGAAGCCCAGAAATCGTTTCCTTCATTTCTCAATTCAGCAGGTAGCTGCAGAATTTTCACAAACTGTTCTTCATTGCGATATACTTTATCGTTCGGCACATCCCAATCCCATACAAGATCATTTGTTGCTTTACTTACCAGTTGATAACGCTCATTGCTATATCGTAATTGGAGTAAAGTTTTCTTCCGCTCTATACTGTACAAAATTGTTTTTTCCAGCAGCTTCTCATTAAACTCACCTTTCATCAGAAAATCCTGGGCGCCCAAGGCAATTGCTTCTATCGCTGTTTTGGCATCATTCATACCAGAAAGAATCACCACAGGAATATTCTGAGCATGCTTATTAATTTGTAGAAAAGTGTCGATGCCATTAAAATCGGGCAAAGAAAGATCGAGCAACACGATATCAATATTCTTTTGTTGCAACAGCGACACTGCAACTTGCACGTTCATTGCCTTTTCAATGGCTACAATATGCAATGATGTGTCTTGCAGCAGTTCTTCGATAAGAAACTGATCACCCGGGTTATCATCCACAATCAACACATGCAAATCACTGTACTTCATAAACTCCCTTTTTAAAATTGTTCATCCAAAAATTCTGGATGTTACGAATGGCATCAAAATAGCCGCCCAAATCAACCGGCTTTTGTAAATAGTAATCAGCTTTTAACATTCTTATTTCTTCCACTTCGCTTTCCCTGCAAGACGATGAAAACACAACAACCGGTAAGTGCTTTAATACATCGCAGGACTTTATACATTTCAATACTTCCTTACCATCTATTTTAGGAAGGTTTATGTCGAGTATAATAAGATCAGGTGCTGAAACATGATTGTAGGGTTGCTCACGTTTCAAGTAACGTAATGCTTCATCGCCATCTTTTAATGTAACAATGCTGTTCTTTAGTTTCCAGCTAATGAATGCTTCTCTCGTAAGCAAATCATCGCCCTGGTTATCTTCAATCAATAATACCTGTACTTCTTTCATAAGTTGCTCTTTCATTGTTCGGAAACCAGGTGTTTCTTAATTGTAAAGAAAAATGTACTTCCTTCTCCGGGCACCGACTCCGCATAAATCTTTCCTCCATGCCTGTCGATGATTTTTTTACATATCGCCAGGCCAATACCCGTTCCCGAGTATTCACTCCGGTTGTGCAGGCGCTGGAAAATCACAAATATTTTATCTGCAAATCGTTCATCAAAACCAATTCCATTATCCTTAACTGAAAATAACCATTCATCTTCTTTGTCTACAGCATCAATTTCAATTAAAGGTTGTTTGTCGCCTGAATACTTTAATGCGTTGCCGATCACATTCTGAAACAACTGTATCATCTGGGTTTTATCGGCCATGGATAATAAAGGCAATGAAGATGTTTTTATTACAGCCTGCTTTTCTTCGATTCGCAAACTCAGGTTCTGCAACACATCCTTTATGACAAAGTCAATATGAACCTGTTCAAGTTTTTGGCGGCTTGTACTTACACGGGAATAGTTAAGCAGGTCATTGATAAGATATTTCATACGCAGCGATCCATCAACTGCATAACGGATATAGTCACGGCCTTTTTCGTCAATAGATCCCTGGTATCGCTTTTCGAGTAACTGCAAAAAACTACTGATCATCCGCAATGGCTCCTGCAGATCATGGGAAGCCACATATGCAAATCGCTCAAGTTCAGTATTTGAAATTTGTAATTGCGCTGCACGTTGTTCAAGTTGATCGTAAAGATCTTTCAAACGTAACTCCGATATTTTTTGTTCCGTAATGTCTTTTACTGAACCAACAAGCCGCACACAATTACCTTCTTTATCTAAAATAGGCGTAACAGTTACTACACCTGTTTTAGTGCCGGTTGGGTAAGTAGTTTCTTCCTGCCAAACAACTGCTTTTCCAAGCTTGATTGCTTCTTTATATTTTCTAGCCACCAATGAATAGGAAGGCTCAGGAATAACTTTGTGTACCGGTTGTCCAAACACATCTTTTTGTTGGAGACCCACAGCGCTTAAACCAGCATTATTCATGGAAATGAAACGAAAATCTTCGCCGTTGTTTTCAACACCTATTAAAAAAATAATGCCGGCAGTGGTGTTGTAAATAAGATTTAACTGCTCTTCATTTACTTTAAGAATTTCTGCCGCAAGCTTTGCTTCAGTGATATCCTGGATAGTACCTTCAACAAAAATCGGCTCTTGGGCATCATTATAAATCACCGAACCTTTTTGCAAAACAAATCTTACCTGTTTATCGGGCATAATAATCCGGTGCTCATGTTGCAACGGTGCGCCTTTTAATACCTTAGTTTGCTGGTTCAGGAATTCAGCCCGATCATCGGGATGAACACGATCGAAAAAAGAATTAAAGTTTGATTTGAACGCATCTTCCTCTACACCGAAAATAGTATACACTTCTTTTGACCAGAATAACACGTCCTTCTTAAGATCATGCGACCAATAACCCAACTTGGCAATTTGTTGTGCCATTTCCAACTTGTTGTTGACCGCCAATAATTTTTGTTGATGGGTTTTACTCTCAGTAATATTTCTTTCACGACATGCAACACCAATAACCTCTTCATTATTTACAATGGGGTTAAAGCTGATCTCATCCCATCGGCTTTCCTGGTTAGCTGTGGCAGGAAAGTGCAACTCAACGGTGAATGATTCTCCATTTAATGCCCTGATATATAAATTTTTCCAGTACTGGATCACATCGTTTGTGAAGATATTTTCATCCAGTACGCTATCACCCGCATTAAGCCGCACATCATAATTCGTTTTCAACGATTGATTAAAAGCCTCATTCGCTGCTATTAATTTATACTCCCTGTTCACACTCCAAATCAAATCAAATGTAGAATTGATGAGTGCTTCCTTATCTAGACGATCGAATTCTTTCTGCTGCTCCGCAAGTTTACGTTCGGTAACGTCGTACGATACGCCGATGATGCCTTGCACATTTCCATCGTTATCATAAACAGGAGAGTTCATGGAGAACGATGTAAACACTTCATTCTGTTTATTTCTTACAAGAAAATCTCCCGACCAGCTTTTGCCTGCCGCCACCAAATGAAATACCTCACCTGCCAAAGCCACATAATGCGGATCGTTTGTTGTAATGATAGAAAGCTTGTTACCAATGGCTTCCTGTTTTGTGTAACCGTATAATTTTTCAGCAAAATGATTCCAGTAAGTGATAGTACCTGTTAAATCCGACGCTATTACCGCTTGCTCAACATTATCCAATAAGTTGGCCTGGAATTTTATATACTCTCTTGCTTCCACTTCACTGGTAATATCCCAGCTAATTCCCACAACACCGATAAGCCTGTTATTTGCGTCAAGCAAAGGAGAATTCTGCACCTGCACTTTAATTGGATCGTTATCCCTGGGCTTTACAACAAACTCTCCCCTCCAACTTTCGCCGGCAACAAGTTGCTCCATCAGGCTTGTTGCCTGTGCGTGCGAAATATCATTAGTTAAAACGTTCTGGAATTTTTTTCCAATTACTTCATTTCGTTGCCAGCCATATAACTGCTCGGCAAAATTATTCCAGTAAATAATTGTGCCGTCGTTATTAGTAACAATAACAGATTGCTGAATGGTACTTAACAGGTTCGATTGAAACTCCAACTCATCTTCATACAATTTTTCAAGTGTAATATCTTTTAAGATGCCATACACGCCTGTTATTTCATTTGAAATAATGATGGGCATTAAACTTACCGCCACAGTTTTTAGTTTCCCGGTAGAAGTTGAAATAGTTGTTTGAAATCTTTGTGATACTCCTTTTACTACTTCTTTAAAATAGTTCCGGATCACCTCTGCTTCACTTTCGCTGAAATACTGATCGAAACGTTCGGTCATCAGTTTTTCACGTGTTGATTCGGCTATTAACATCCCCGCATCATTCACACTAACGAAATTTCCCTGCAGATCAAATGAAACCACTGCATCGGGATTTTGATCAAACAACGATTTATACTCTTGCTGACGAATGGCAAGTTCACGTTCCATGATCTTTTGATCAGTTACATCATGAAAAACACCGGTTATGCGAATTGCTTTCCCCTCTTTATCTAAAATTATTTTTGCTTTTGTATTGATGTAGCGAATGCTTCCATCAGCACGAACAAACCGGGTATCTGTTTCGTAATTCTTTTTATCAACAATGGCTTTTTGTAAGCTGCTGGTAAATGAAGAGAGATCATCGGGATGAACAAATGACCAACCCCGCTCAACAGTTAGGTTAAATGCTTTGGGCTGGTGGCCACAGATACGAAATACTTCATCGGACCAATACAGTTGATTGGTTACAATATCCAGGTCCCAGCTTCCAACATGTGCAATTGATTCCGCCTGCTGCAGCAAATGCTGGCTCTGCGTAATATCATTCAACACCTTTTCTTCAATAGTGATATCTCTCACTGTTATCATAAAGCTTTTGCAGCTTCCATCTGAATCGGTTACAGGTGAAAAAGAAAATTGATAATGTTCAATACCCAGCCCCCTGTCAACTATATGTTTGTACCGGATGATTTCACCCGCCAATACTTTTTCATATACTGCTACAAGATGTGCATGCCTTTCCGGCTCTGCAAGCGATAGTAAGCTATCGCCCAAATTCAACTGTTTTCCTAATATTGATTTAGCTCTTTCTCTTGTTGCTTTATTATAATTAATAATGTTATAATCTTTATCAATAACCATGAACATCTCTTCTGTGTTGTTCAGGATTAATGCCATTTGCTGTTGCGAAAGAAGAAGTTGTTGCTCCTGTTCTTTCCGAACGGTAATATCGTGCGCCAAAGTGCTGGTTGCTTCTTCGCCATTTACTCCTTTGTACTTAATTGAGGAAAATTCGAAAGGAAAACGATCGCCATTTTTTCTGACACCCACCAGTTCACCTGTTGAAAAGCCGTTATCATTACGCTCTTTTAACTTTTGCTCCAATCTCACATCTGTTCCATCGATAATTGCATTTCGGCCAATAGAACAAAATTCGTCTGCAGTGTAGCCAAACATTTTTTCTGCAGCATCATTAACCTCCATTATGGTTCCATCGGGCTTCGTTAGAAAAAAAGCATGGATCGAGTTCTGTATAACCGAACGGTATTTCAGAATTGTATTCTCTGCTTCATCCAGCTTCTGCTTTTCCCGGGAAATATCAGTAAACGATGCCAGGAGTAAATGATCGCCCGTTTCATCGGTGAAAGAATCAAAATGAATGCTAAGCTCAATCAACGATCCTTGCTTCGTTTTTCCAATTGACAAGCTGTTTTTAATAGGCAATCCTTTTAAAACAGCTTGTTGAATGGCATGAACCTCATCTTGAATTGAATCGGGGAAAATTAAGTAAAGTGGTTGGTTGTTAAGTTCAGCAGATCGATAGCCGAACATGTTGCAAAGCTTTTCATTTACTTCAAGAAAAAAACCTTGCCCGTCAATAATAGCCAGGCCCACCGGCGAGCTATTAAACACGGTTTTGAAGAACACAGGATTATTGGATCGACTACTCATTGATGGCTTCGGGTTCTAATTACTTATAAAAACACAAGGTTTCGTTGTACTTCATCATTCAGGAAAAAAGTGAGGCACAAAAAAATCTGCTTTCTGCTCAGCGATAAACCGAAAGACATATCAAACTTCAATACAGCGAAAGAAAAAGATATTCGTTTCCAGAAGCACGCTCTTACAGCACAGATCTTAGCAGGATGAAAATGATGGGAGGTTAAGAAACGGCATCAGTTTAACCATAGGATCTATGCTATTGCAAAAAAAATGTGGATTTTGGGTTCTCATTTTCCTGGCTAAAATGCTTCGGAAAAAGCTGATTTCGTACTTGACAATCGTCTTTTTCCTGCAGGTACAACGAGGGTACAAATATGAATAGAAACACTTAGCTATAATATAGTCTGCTTGCTCTATTGCTTGTAGTACCCCTACTACACTTCTTGAACGCAAAGCGGGCTGCCGACAAAACGAAATATGTAAGCCTTGAATTACTAAGCCGATGCGGTTATCATGGCATTAGATAAAGTGGCATAACATTTTGACCAGGCTGTCTTTACTTCAGGAGTAAAATCGCTTCCCAGCCCTTGCTCTAATGTCCAGAGAAGTGCTTCGCCTACTTTTTGATATTGAGCTGGCTTAACGCCGTATGATACATGCCGACGACCCATAGCAGCAATTTCACCGGACAGATCTTCAAGATGGTCGAGCCTTGCCACCACCGTGCTTAGCATATCAATGATTTTTTGATACTGCTGGTTCATGTCTTTCGGGAACATCTTGCGTATTGCCGGATTGTCAAGAAATAACTTAGAGTAGAAAGTATCGCCAACTACTGCGGGATCTATTTCCCTGAAAAGTTTCCACGTACGTTTAATTAATATAATTTCCTCCTTTGTCATCGCTATTCATTTTCTCAACCGTAAAATTGAAGCAAAGAAAAAAGCTGGCAAAAAATATATAGCCGAAGTGTAGTAAAAACAAATTGAAGTGTAAAAGCCCCGCATACAAGCGGGGCTTATTAAACCTTATATCCAGGAGAAGCAACTATGCACGTTCGGGTGCTTCAGCCGTAGCCTGCAGCATGGCAGAAGAAAGCAAATGATAACAGTTAGCCCAGGCTTCTTTTAGCTCGATCGTCCACAAGGAAACAAGAGCCCGTTCAAGCGTCCATAACAATGCAGCGCCTACAACCTCGTAGTGTTCTTCACGCACGCCGTATTTCACATGACGTCTTGCTAACTGTTTTACGTCTTCCAAAATAGTATCCAGCTTATCCAGCTTGTTGATGACGTAACCGATCATAGCCATTAGTTTTTTCGATTGAACAGGAATTGATTCACTGAACATGGGTTTTAAATAAGGCGCCAACTCAAACAGGCGTTTATAAAAAATACCTCCTGCCACTACTGGATCAATACGGTCGACCACCGACCAGGAATACTTTACAAGGTGAATTTCGTTAGCTGTCATTGTTATTTATTTTAATGTGATGATTAAACTATTAATATTCTTGAGAGATCATCAGGACAACACTTGATATGTATCGTATCGCCGATGAGTGGTTTTTGTTCCTTACTTAACAAAGTTTGCGTGTGCCTGTAGGTTACAACTCCTTTAACTCTTAACATCATCCACATCCTTAGTTGAACATACCCGGGCAACTGATCCTTTTCCTCCACCATATCAAGAATATATGCAGTTGCAGAAACACCGGTTCGCAACAAAAACCTTTGCCATTGCAACTGCTCATAAACCAAGCGCCTGTTGTTTTTTTGAATGAGCCTGTTGAACCAGTGTAGCAACATATCCTGCAATTTGTACTGCAAATATTGAACTGATAATCGCCGGTTAAAAATTTAATAGCGTGAAGCGTATGAATTTTGAAATGAAGTGTACAAGCAATATAATTATACACATGAGGAATGCACTGTGAATTGAAACTATTACCGCTAAAACTAAAAAGCACTTTCCGTGGAAAGTGCTTTTTAGTTTTAGCGGTCGAGCCATTTTTTAAACTCCGGGCTTTTTAACCGGCTCATATCAATCTCGAGTTTATGATTCGGTTCTTTTAGCTTAATGATAAGTTTTGAATTCTCAACCGGCTTTACCGATTGTATTGCTCCAATATTGATAATGAATTGACGATTGGCTCTGTAAAACAAACGGGGATCAAGCAACTCTTCCACCTCTTCAAGCGTTACATAATCAATAATGTATTTTTCGCCGTTAAACAGGTAAATGTAATTCAGCACTTCTTTAGAAAAGCAGGCAATATCACTGGCATTAATGGGCATCCATTGATTACGCACGTTTACAATAAAACGCTCTTTATATTTTGATGCAGAAGCAGGATTACCAATTGACTGAAGAAGTGCAGCAAAATCGGCAGGTGGTTTTTCATTGTTTTTCTGAATCTTCCTGCATTTTTCAATAGCATCGGCCAGTTCCTTTTCCTTTACAGGCTTTAGCAAATAATCTACACTGTTTACTTTAAATGCACGAATGGCATATTCATCATAAGCAGTTGTGAAGATGACAGGGCATGTAAGATTAAAATCGTTGAAAATATCGAAGCTTACGCCATCGCTCAACTGTATATCCATAAACAAAAGATCGGGTTCTGCATTTTCACCCAGCCATTTACGTGCTGTTTTTAAACTGGAAAGCACATGCGTTACTTCTACGTCAGGAGCCACTTTTTTTATTTTATTCTCCAATACGTTAGCGATGATCTCTTCGTCTTCAATGATTACTGCTTTCATAATTGATGTTTTAAATAAGAGGAACTTTTATCTGGAAATATTGATCTGTTTCTTCAATAATAACGGGCAAATTGCTGAGGTAACGGTAAAGGGTTGTAAACTGTGCCAGGCCCTTTTTGTTAGAAGTTTCCACTACGTGCTTTCGCTGCAGATTGTTTTTCACCACTACGTAATCGTCCTCAATAAAAATATCGATCACAAGCGGTGTACTTACATCAATAACATTATGCTTAATGGCATTCTCAATCATGTTTTGCAATGTAACCGGGGCAATCTTGTAATGAAGATATTCATCGGGCACATTCATATTAATCTGTAATCCTTTTTTGAAACGTGTTTGCTGCAGATTGATGTAGAGCTGTACAAATTCTATTTCATCTTTCAAAAAAACCGTTTCACTGTCACCATTCTTTAAAATATAACGGTATATGCCCGACATCTGTTCAAGAAAATCACCTGCTCTTTGCTGATCGGTTTCTATAAGGCCGGATAACGACGTAAGTGAGTTAAATAAAAAATGGGGATTAAGTTGCTGTTTCAGGCTTTCATACATTGCCAGCGTTTTCTCCTTCTCTAACAGCTGGGCTTTTGATTTAAGCGAAAGAATTTGCTGCTGCTTTTGCAATCGAAAACGGTAAAAAAACAGTAAAGCCGCCGCAAGCAAAAAACCTATTGTGCACCAAAACCAGAGTGCTTTATAAAATGGTGTGCGTATGGTTAAAGCAATAATGCGTTCAGGCGTTTGCCAGGATCCATCTTTTGCCACAACCTTTACCCTGAAAATATAATTGCCCGGATCAAGGTTGTTGTACTGTGCAACTGCACTGTTATTTGCAGTCACCCATTTTTTATCAAAGCCGTCTAGTTTATATTCAAATGAATAAGAGAAAATTGCCCCATTTATTAATGAACCGAAACTGAACTCCAGCGAATTTTGATTGGGCTCCAGCTGAAGATTTGTTTCATCAACAATCAATTTATCTTTCCCTGAAATTTTTACCAGGCTTAAAGAAGGTGCTATTAAGGTTGGTTTCAGGTTCAGCCTATCCGGCATAAACGTGACAATGTCTTTATACAAAGTTGAAAGTATAGCTCCATTCCTATCGGCCAATGTAACGTTGCCATAGTTATGTGTATTTTCGTAAAGGGGTATGTTATAATGGCTGATGCTTTTCGTAACCGGGTTGAAAACGGAAAACTTATTTAGCGCTGCAATCCATATACGTTCATTGTTATCAGCAACAGCCTGGCGGGCGAAACTTGTAATTCCATTCGCCTGATCATATAAATGCATTTCCCTTTTTTGTACATCATATTTATACAAACCAATACCTACTGCTGCCATCCATATATTTCCCTGTTTATCATTTGCCAGTGAAGTCAGGTAGCCAGCTAGTTCTTTAGGTTTATTCTTTACGTAGTATGTTACGGTTATTTCATTTTTGTCAGTTATGTAGGCCAGCCATCCAAATGCAGGAATAAACCAGGGCGTTCCTGACCTATCAAAAAACATTGGTGTGTAAACAACTCGCTGCCCATCGGCCAGCATATCAACCTGCATTTTAATTTTCACAGCATGGTTCGATTTTTTATTCCATTTTATATGCCCCTCTGCAGTTGAAAACCAAACATCATCGCCACGCTCTGTAAAATGATTCGAGTGAATATAGGGCCAATCATTAAATTGCTTTTCAAAAGGAATCAACTGCTTAGTTTTCTCATTTATTTTCCAAATACCGTTATGCGTAAATATATACGGTTGGGAATCCATAAAGCCCACATTAAAAACAGGGCCGGCCTGTTGTCCAAACCTGTTCTTTACAGATTTTGAAAAATCGAAGAATTGATACTTGCCCGATTTAGGATAATAATGAATAAGTGAAACATACCCTTCAGATGCTATCCACCAGCTATTATCTCTTATATCAATAGTAAATGCGCCCAGCGATGCGTTTTTCATTTCCGGCACTTTCTCAGTAATTGATGTAATGCTGTACACACTTTTTGAATAGTTACATTTCGAAATGCCACCAGCCGTGGCCAGCCAAATGTTTTTGTCTTTATCTTCCCACGCATCCCAAAAATTATCACCAGCAATGGAAAGAGGATTTTCATTTTTATAGGCGATGGTTGTAAAATGATTTTTCTTATAATCAATTACCACCATATTTTTATTCCATGTACTTACCCAAAGTTTGTTTTCACTGTCTTCAAAAATAGTTTGCCCAAATGAATTGGCCATCGAACTTCCAACCTGGATGCGGTGAAGAATTTTGTGTGTTGACGGATCAAAGGCAACAATGTCTTTGGTAACATTATCGAAGAACCAGAAGTACCCTCCTTTTGCTAATGACAGTGCAGCTATGCCGTGGTTTGTAAACAAAGAATCGCCTGGTTGATTTCTATAGCCATAGAATTTATTTTCTGAAATATTATAAAAATGCAATCCTGAGCGTGTAGCAAACCACAAACCGTTTCCCGACGGATCTTCCACCAAACCATTCTGTCTTACAGAGTATGCTCTTAAAGAGTCTTTATCTTTTGTAAGCGGCCCTATTTCTTCAAATTTTTTCTTCAGCTTGTTGAACTTAAGAATATTCCATTCACTGGTCGCCCAGATATTTCCATTCCGGTCGCAGATAATGTTTTGTATCCGCCTGGCAAAATCGAGAGTTGGAGGAATATAATTAATGAAGCGATTGCGTTTTACATCGTAACAGAAAATGCCGCTGGCCGTCCCTCCCCAGATATTGCCGATGCTGTCCTCACACAAATCAATCACTTCGCTGTTAAGAAATGAACGACTAGTATTTCCGGTATTGAAATTATAAAAATGTGCACCATCATAACGGCTTAAACCATTTACCGTGCCCACCCATAAAAGTCCCCTACTGTCTTTTAATATACTGTAACAGGCATTGTAACTGAGGCCTTGGCGCTCGCCAATATTGTGAAAAATAAATTCTGATGACTGCGATGACAATTCAGAAAACGCAAACAGAAACAACGATATAATAAGATACTTTCTCAACTGCAGATTAAATTATTTGAGTAACGGAAAGCTAGTTAAAACTGGTGGGCTGCACAAGTTTAGCCCTTTGATGTGTCTAAAATTGAATTGAACTGTACTAAAAATAAAACGAAATGTAGAGTAGCGCAGGCGAGGTGAGTACTGCGTCGTTTTCAACCGATTTTTTTCTTTCAAACACGCCTTACACTTCAAATTAAAATAAGGTCACTTTAAGCTTTTCATCTGTCATTTAAGGATCATAAACTTTTATCATGCGACACTCTTTTTCATTTTTGAGTTTCAAACAAATACAAACACCAAATTTTAACAAGCAAAAAAACCAAACTAAAAATGAAAAAGCTAATGCTATCCTTCTCACTTATCGTCATTACATTTTTTACGCAGGCCCAAAGCGTAGCTGTAAACACCGATGGCACTTCAGCACATGGCAGTTCCATTTTTGATGTAAAGAGTACAACAAAAGGCATGTTAATACCACGTATGACCTCCGCTCAACGCTCTGCTATTGCAGCGCCTGTATTGGGTTTACTCGTTTTTGATACAGATACAAAAAGTATCTGGGCATTTAACGGCGTTGCATGGAGTAACCTTACAACTTCTGGCAGTGGCAATTTTTCACTACCGTTTAGCCAAAACGTTAGTCTTTCAACACCCGCTTTTAAAATTGAAAACAACGGCACCGGCGATGTACTTCAAATAGGAAATTTAGGCGCCGGTACTGGTTTAAATATTTACACAACCAATGGCTTCGGTATTAATGTAAATACCAGTAATAATATGGGCATCCTTGCAACAAGCTATACAAGTAACGCCATACATGCATTCACAACAAACCCTGCTAATACAATACCAACCATAAGGGCTAACAATACTGGTGGTGGTGTGGGTATTCACGCAAGTTCAACAAACAATAATGGAATTTTAAGTACTACAAGCGCTGTTAGTAGTTCGGGTGTAAGAGGCGAAGCATCTGTAAACGGTGCGAATGGGGTGTTTGGTATCAATACATCTACCAATGGTGTTGGTGTAAGAGGCGAAGCTTCAGGTACCGGCACTGGGGTAATTGGTTACAGTACAAATGGCACTGGTATGTCAGCAGGAAGCATTGCAGGTACGGGATTATACGCAAACAGTATTTCCGGTCTTGCTTTAAATGTAAATGGGAATGTAAAAATTGCAGGTGGTAATACTGCACCTGGTGCTGGTAAAGTATTAACCAGTGATGCCAATGGAAATGCAACATGGCAAGCAGCACAAACCCCTGCGAAAATTGCTTTCAGAGCTGCTGGAGTAGCTGATGCAATCGGTCTTACAAACTCAATAATAGCATCAACATTTGCCGCCCCTGTTTATTCAAAGGTTGAGTTCAAAGCGGTGGGTTATGATTTCGGAAACGGCTACACACCTTATAACGGAACTGAAACCGGTAATACAAGCACCTACACAATTCCGGTGAGGGGTTTATATCATTTCGATGCTTCAATTCAATTTGTACCCGCAGTTCTACTCGACTATACAGATATTGAAATCGTTATCATGCTGGTACGAGATGGTGCAACATCAACCTTGCTTAGAAAAGGTGCGTATGTGTCAAGCCTGGATAATACTTCAGTAGCTGTAAGCGGTGATGTAACCTTACTGGCGGGCGACAAAGTGTATGTTGGGGTAAGACAATACAACTTTTCATCTCTTCCTTCTTTAATGCTGGATAGCTACGACCAGGTTTTCTTTAATGGTCACATGGTATTCTCTTTCTAAGCAAATCACTCGCTTTAACTTTTAAATACGAGCAATGAAAAAATATTTAATAATTCTGCTGCTGAGCATAACGGGTATGAGAGCATTGGCTCAACTTACGGTCAGTGGCGGAACGCAATGGGTTACCGGCGGTAACGTTTCGGTGGTGCTGCAGGATCTGAACCTCGTTAACGACGGCGTGATTACATCTGGAACCGGCATATTCAAATTTGCAGGATTTCAAAACTCTACCATCAGCGGCAGCAGCACTTCAGGATTTTACATGTTGGAAATGGCTAAGACGAATAGTTCAAAAGTTTTGCTTAGTAACAACATCAACATACAACACTCGATCAACTTTGTATCAGGACAGTTAGACATGAATGGAAGTAATATTTTTCTTTCATCAGCTGCCTACTTAAATAATGAAACAGAGTTGAACAGGGTAACCGGTGCAAGTGGCGGTTATATCCAGGTTATACAAAACCTCAGTGCACCAAACAGCTCTAACCCCGGTGGCCTCGGTGCATTTATCAGCACTGCTGTTAACCTCGGCTCCGTTACCATTCGTCGTGGGCATACTTCGCAAACAGGCACAGGTTTATCAGGAAGTGTAAATCGTTATTACTCGATTGAACCTGCAACGAACGGTAATTTAAATGCAACTATACGCTTTAAATATTTTGATGCGGAGTTAAATGGGCAGATCGAGAATAACCTTGCAACCTATCAAAGTTCTGATGCAGGTATAAACTGGATCAATCTTTCAAGAACAAGTAACAGCACCTCTTCAAACTATGTTGAAAAAACAGGAGTTGCAAGTCTTTCGTTATTCACTTTGGCCAACGACAATACAAGCGCCAGTGCTGTAACCGGTTTAACATTTACCGGAAGTCGTAAGAAAGCAACTGATGTGCAATTAAAATGGAGTACTCAAACTGAAAATAATATGAGTGGATTCCAGGTGCAACGCCGACTTGATACAGAAGTTGATTTTACGGACAAAGCATTTATTAATTCACAGGCGGCAGGCGGTAACAGTAGTACAACATTATCGTATCAAACTGTTGATGCAAATGCACATACCGGAATATCTTACTACCGCTTGAAAATTATTGACAAAGCAAATAACGTTACCTACTCACCCATTATTAATATAGCGGGGAAAACTAAAGGAAACGGCGGCGGTGGAAATGGTAACAATCGTATGATAGATGAAGTGGCAGACGCAAAAGTGACCGTTGGACCTAATCCTAACAATGGTAATTTCTGGTTTGTTGTGAATGGAATCGAGAAAGAAACAAGTGCAACCCTCTTTACGATTGATGGTAAGGTAATAAAACAGTTCAAAGTATTTAACCAACAACAGGAAAAAGTAAACAGCTTACGTACTGGTGTTTATATTCTGAAAGTAGAAGGTTTAGAATCCGTAAGAATAATTGTACAGTAACAACTAACAATCTATCTTAAATAAGAAAGGCTGTCTTAGCATAAAACTAAGGCAGCCTTTGTTTATTAAAAACAAGCAGATACAATTACAATTCCCGTATCATGATATTTTTAAAGTAAGCTTTGTTACCGTGGTCCTGTAAAGCTATTCTTCCTTTTTTTGCCGAACCATAATCAGGATAGTCTTTCCATTTGCCTTCAGTCTTGGCTTTCGTCCATGTTTCATCCCAAGCCTGGAACTCCACAATTTTTTCACCATTCAACCAATGTTCAACATGCCCTTTATTAAAAACGATCTTACTGTTGTTCCATTCACCTACAGGTTTTAATTTCTTTTTATCGTTTGCTAAGTTCATTGCATAATCAGCTCCGGTTTTTTGCCATTCTTCTAATTTCTCCGGAAAGCCAACATCATCCAGTACCTGGTACTCGGGGCCTGTTTCATAAGGTGCTTTATATTTTGGATCTTCTATTACATGATACATGACACCACTGTTACCGCCTTTAGTAATTTTCCAATCCCATATGAGTTCAAAGTTTTCAAACTCTTTATCACTAACAATATCTCCACCCGTATCTCCGTGGGCTGCACCAAGACAAACCAATGCAGAATCTTCAATAATCCAGTTTTTTACTTCACCTTTTTTGTTGAAACCATGCCAGCCGCTCAATGTCTTCCCATCAAACAGGCTGATCCATTCGGCTTCTGTTTTTGTTTCAGGTTGGTCGTTGGTCACAGTATTTTTTTTAATGTTTTTATCAGTGCAGGCAATAAGACTTATCACCAACAATGAAATTCCCATTTTTTTAAACGTAGTTCTTTTCATGCGCTTTTATAATTTTTTGAGATAAATACCAATTTTGAAAATGCAGAATATATTGTTCCGTTTATTTTTTCACCAATAACATTTGTTCAGGATTCCATAAAATAGCTTTATCCTGGTTATAGCTATCATTACACAATAACGCCGGAGCAGCTGCTCTATAACCAAAAGTTGCATCTTCAGCTACCTGTCCGCCGTTCCTTATCGCATTAAAGAAGTTGGCGAAATGATCATAAGGTCCGCCGAGATAACCCTTCTCTGCTGCAAACGTATATTCTTCCGGAGCTAATATTCGTTTACGACCTGTTACCGGTGTTCCTGCCTTTTTCATTTGCTCAATAAAAAACGGATCATCCGAATCAAAACTCTTGTTTCTTTTTAGAGTGACACTATCCCATGTAACATCCATTGATCCTTCGCTACCCACAAGTTTCAGGTAAGTTGTGCCGCTTGTTCCATCAACAAAATTGCAACGCAATGAAAGGTTGAATGCGGGGTGCGCTTTGCTTTGCGGATAATCAAACGTTCCCAACAATACGTCGGGAACTTCACGGCCATCTTCCCAGTAGCGAAGACCACCTGATGCATAAACTTTATTGGGACCAAATGAATTTGTAATAAAATGCAGACTCGAAAAAAGATGTACAAACAAATCGCCCGACATGCCAGTACCATAATCTTTATAATTTCTCCAACGGAAGAAACGTGTGGCATCAAAAGATCGTTTATTTGTATTGCTCACAAACGTATCCCAATCAACTGTTGCAGGCGAAGCATCTGCCGGAATAGGATATTGCCATGCACCGGTTGGTGAATGTCTTGCCCAAAAACCTTCCGCATAATTGAGTTTACCTATGGCCCCGTCTTTCAATAACTCTTTTGCTTTTTCATTACCGAGTGAAGAGACACCCTGGCTGCCTACCTGGAAAATTTTACCGGTTTCTTTTTGTGCTTTTATTACTGCTGGTCCTTCGCCAATAGAATGCACCATTGGTTTTTCGCAATAAACATGTTTACCTGCATGTAAAGCATCAATTGAAATTTGCTGATGCCAATGATCGGGTGTAGCAATGATCACTGCATCAATATCTTTCCTGTTCAATATTTCTTTGTAGCTACGGGTTGTAACAAGATCGGCACCCCATTTTGCTTTTGCATCTTTTAAACGACCATCATAAAGATCACAAGCGGCTACCAGTTTAATGCCGGGAACCTGCAGTGCAGTAATGGTATCTTGTACACCCATACCACCACTACCAATGAGTGCAATATTTATTTTATCATTTGCGCCAGGTGTTTTTCTCCTTAATGTTTCAACGTAACCGGAGTTATTTTCTGATGCAAAACTGTTCGAACCTACTGCTACTGCAGCAGTTGAAGTGGCAAGATTTTTAAGAAACCGCCTGCGTGATGATGCTGACATTATTTTACTGTTAGAGGTTATTGAATAAGTTAATCATTTACTTGAGCTGTTTGATGAGAATATCTTTCCACCTTACTTTTATTCCGCCGCCATCGTGTATTTGCAAAGCAATAAATCCCTGTCCTGCACCTATTTTATCATCTTTTAAATAGATCATTTGTTTGCCGTTGAGCCATGTGGTTACTTCATCATTAATTACCTGTATACGCATGTCGTTCCAATCATCGGCCTTTAATTGTTTTTCATCTTCAGGCTTTGGTTTAATAAGCCAACCTCTTCCATACGATTCGTAAATACCGCCGCTATTATGATCGGGTGGAGCCACCTCTACCTGCCATCCACTGATCTTTGTGCCTTCAATACCCGAACGAAAGAAAACACCACTGTTACCATTAGCCTCAAGCTTAAATTTCAGGGTAAGAATAAAATTTTTGTGCCCCTTGTTGGTTGAAAGATATCCATACTGTTTATCAGGTCCGCTTTCACATACCAACTCTCCATTTTCAACATACCATTTTTCAGTACCGTGGATGGTCCAGTTACTAAGATCTTTACCGTTGAATATTTTTTTAAACTTTGGGCGAATGCTTTGTGCAGAAAGTAAGAAAACAGGAAGAAGTATTGCCAGGTATCTCATGCGTTGACTTTTATTTTTTTATTGCCTCATAATATGTCCACAAAAATCAGTTTCGATAAATTTTTGTGGACACATCTTTATCTGACAATATACTGATTTAACAGTAGCGGAGTCGCTGATTTTTTAGTCAACCGATTGCACTAATGTCGAGATGCATGATTGAATCATTATCCTTAAAACGGAGAAGGCGGGATAGCTTGTTGAAAACTAGTAAAGCCAGCTAATTAGCGGGCTGGCTGAATCGGCGATTTGGTTCACGCCACTACACTTTTACTTGATGATAACCAAGTTGATTATTGAGAAATAAAATTATACTTCTTTAGTAGGCGGTTGCCGCTACGCATTTCCAATGATTTGGCAATGCCGCCGGCATCTATTTTATAGAAATGATCAACCTGCACAAGCAGTTCACCATCTTCATCAAAAACTTTCGCAGTTTTTACCAGGTTCTTTGATTGCTTACCAAACTGGTTGTCGTTTACAAACCCAATCTGCCTTGTATCGAGAAAGTCAACAGGCAAAGAGTTATTTAAGTTGCTGTAGTACTCAATTGATGCTGTTGATTGCAATCTGCCGTTTATAAATTCTTCTACAGTTTTAAGATTTCCGTTCGTATAGGTATAAATAAACTCACGTACAAATCCTGATTCCGTTGGTGTGACCGTTTGATTGATGAGATATCCATTCGCACTATATATAAATCTTACATCCGCCATCTTCTGTTCATTCACATATTTTTCGAAATGATTCACTCTGCCACTAGTGCCTTGCTCCGCATTCTTATAGGTTACTGTTTCATTAGTACCCTTCGCTATCAATGTAGCGAAGTGACTATTACCGGGCTTATAATATATAACAGCATCTCCCGCAGTAAAAGCCAGCAAATACCCATGATCATTATAGAGCAGATGATGGTTCTTACCATCATCGTCAGTAATAGTGGTCAACTGGCCGTTAACTACCGACTTCGATTTTGGAACAGCTACCATTATTTCTTTTCTGCAATTCAACAACAGCAAGGCTGCTACTATAGAAGCGATCAACACTTTCATAAATTATACTTTAGACCGTAAAATTGAAACAGAAAAAATCCTGATGAAAACTTAAGACAGTCAAGAATCAGTTTGATTAATTAGAGAGTATCAAAAGCCAATTGAATTGAAATTGTTGCAAGTGTTCAAATGGATAGTTTTGAGTTTTAAAATTTCAATCCGTTGAAAGCTTCAATCTTAAAAAATATTGAACGGGCCGCCACAAAAGAATATGCCAGGAAAAGCACAACGATTATCAATCACTTTAATGGCCTTTTTCTACGCTTCGAACGGTAAAAACAGCGGTTCACCCTTATTAATTTTTACTTCGCTTTTGTTTACTGCACTTTTACACTGTTGATTTAACAAAGAGAAACACCTTTATGTATTTGCAGGACAGAAACAATAAATACAAGCCCTTCAAAAAGGGCATGCTGCTGAAAAACACCCTACGCATTTTATTAAGCATGAAGGGCAGGCCGGCGATTCAATTGCCGGCTGCCTCCTGCTTTTTTCTTTCGCTTTTACTTTTATCATGTGGCAGTAAAAAGATAGCAGGTGTTACAAAAGATTTTAATACAGGATTAACTGCACAGTACATTAACATGCAACCAAAGTCGGTTTTTCTTATCATGAACAATGAAGTGCTGGGCCATACCGATATTCCTTTGGGCGAAAGTTTTGTGTTGGTGAATGATGAAATTGCCGGCCTGATCGAAAAGAATGGAAATGTATCAGCTGGCTGCTCTTTACGCATCAGCGATGAAGCGGGAAAGATTATATTAGAAGAAAAAGATCTCTTTGCCGGCAATGATGTTTTTAAAAAAGATTCAGCTACCAGATTAAAGTGTACCATTAACACCGGCTCACCGATGGAGTGGGAAAAAAATTATAACATACAAGTGGTCTTTTGGGATAAATATGGTACAGGTAAAATCATCAATGAATGTACAATCAGGAGTATCGACATTCCTTAATTCTCTTATGCAGTTTTTTTGGTTTCCGGCGTTGCTTTTTCCAGGCGACGCTTTTTATTTTCCGATACAAAACTTACTAAAGATATAATCCAATCGATCTTCATTCGTGATCTCACCTGTTATCTCCCCAAGAAAATGCAGGCAGCGGCGAATATCCAATGCCAGCAAATCACCAGGCAGTTGATTATCCAATCCAGCTTTAATATCATTCAATGATTTTTCAACTTCCTGCAATGCCGCATAATGTCTTGCGTTGGTAACTATTGTGCTTTCTGTATGTACTGTTCCTTGCACAACTTTATCGACCAGCCTTTCCTTTAATACATCAATATATTTGTGCGATTTTGCAGCAATAAATAAAACCCCATCACCTGAAAATTTCTCCTGTGCTGCATCTTCACCTAATACATCCACTTTATTCCCAACAAGGAGGTAGTTTTTATTTAGTTCCTGCACCTGCAATAATGCAGTTTCAAGTTCAGTTGTCGCTTCGGTGTTTACATCAAAAAGATAAAGTACAAGATCTGCTTGTTGCATTTTCTCCATGCTTTTTTCCACACCTATCACTTCAATTACATCGGTACTCTTACGAATACCTGCAGTATCAATCAAACGAAAAAGTATTCCGTTGATATTAATTACTTCTTCAATTGTATCTCTGGTTGTACCGGCAATTTCGCTTACAATCGCACGGTTTTCATTTAACAAAGTGTTGAGCAATGTTGATTTACCTGCATTAGGTTTTCCAACTATCGCTACACTTACTCCATTTTTAATGACATTACCCAGCTGAAAAGATTGCAATAAATCGGTTGTAACTTTATGCGACCTATGAATGAGTTCGTAAAATTTTGTGCGGTCAGCAAACTCTACATCTTCCTGGCTAAAATCAAGTTCCAATTCTATTAACGCTGAAAAAGAGATCAACTGATCTCTCAACTCTTTTAATACCGTTGAAAATCCACCACGAATATTGTGCAATGCTGTTTTTTGCGACGCTTCTGTATTACTTGCAATCAAATCAGCAACAGCTTCGGCTTGAGTAAGATCAAGTTTACCTTTTAAAAAAGCACGTTGTGTAAATTCGCCGGGCTTTGCTAAACGTGCGCCATACTTTACTATCGTATTGATCACCTGTTCCTGTATAAACGGAGAACCATGACAGGAAATTTCAATTACATCTTCGCCCGTATAGCTTTTTGGATTTTTAAACAGTGATACCACTACTTCATCAAGCACTTGATCGCCATCTTTCAAAAAACCCACATGAATAGTATGTGAAGATTGTTTTGCAAGATCTTTCGAAGGAAACAATTGGTTAACGATGTCGATTGTTTTTTCTCCACTCAAACGTATCACACCTATTGCTCCAACGCCATGCGGCGTAGCCAATGCAACTATAGTATCGTCCCAGCCTGCTAATTTTCCGAGCATGCTGCAAATTTAACGCAAGCTGACATGCGGATCACTTTTACTGCTTGTCATCCAGCAAAACGTATTTGTTGATGGCAAGAATTTGCATTTCGTCCAACACATCAACAATCTCTTTATACGAAGTTTTTAAGGTTGGCTTAATCAGAACCACATAGTTTGAATCAGTACCGAGCCTTTGAAGAATACGATTGCGCTTATCTATCAAGTGAGTTCGCAGAGAATTTTGCGCATAAAGTGAAAGCGTTCCTTTTTGTGTTGGCTTCTGTTCAAATCCCTCATAGTAATCCACCACGCCATTGCCTTTCAATTGCAAAGTGATTGTTCCCGATTCAATTGTAGTGGTATGAATATTTACGGGGCCATCGTCAGGCACATTCAACTTAAAGGCTTTTGCCTCTGTGAGCTTTGTTGTAAAAATGAAAAAGGTGATAAGCAAAAATCCAAGATCAACCATTGGGGCGAAATCAATATTAAGTAACCTTTTGTTGGTTTGATTAATGGCATCCATAAGCTTTGTTTTTAATTGAAATGAAAGGCTAAACAAAATCCATATGAATGGACGTTTATAATTTAGTGACCCCAATCCAACACCCTCACCTCCCGGGAGGAATAAAAACAAAAATCCCCATCGGAAATCCGATGGGGAACTTGCTTGTATATTCCTTCTTGAAAAGGTCTTAAGGTTGTTCGTCTGGAAGACGGAACGTAATTTTTTGACGACGCCATGCTTTTACCTGGCGACCGTTTTGAATAGCGGGTATCCATTTAGGTCCACGCTTGATAGCGTTTACCGCTACTTCTGCTAATTTAGAACCTTTCATTGACAATGCTTCCACATTACTTACGTTACCTTCTTTATCCACGATGAACTGAACTTCACATGTACCAGCTTGACCATCATCAACGAGGTCGTCGATGTTTTTCTCTACTTCACGTTGTACATATTGGTTCCATTTGCCTTCACCACCGGGGAACTGGGCTTCCACTTCCACTTTAGTAAATACCTGGTTAGGATCTTCTTTAGGAGCTTCCACTACTTTTGTTTCTTCTTCCACCTTTGGAGGATTCACAATTTCGGGATCCTTAATACCTTCCTGGTCAATTTTACCTACGTTGGTGATTTCTTCCACTTCCTTCACTTCTTGCTTCTCATCAAATTTTTCGTCTTCTACGATTTTAGGAGGCGTAAACTTGGTGATCTCAATTTTTGGTGGCTCCTGTTTTGGAGGAGGAGGCGGAGGCGGTTCAATCTTTTGTTGCTCTTCCGGCTTAATTTCTGCCAGTGTAACATCCTGCACCTTTACTTTATTCTTTTCACTGTCGCCCACGCTGCGGCTAACAATTACCATCAGAAAAATCAGTAAAGCAACACCTGCTGTTATCAGCAACGCAGTAGTTAACCTCTTCTGGTAGTTTTTGCGGAGTTCATAAGCACCATATTCCTTGTTCCTTTCCTCGAAAAGGATGTCAAGAAAATCGGCGGTTAATATTTTATTTACTTCCATAATTAACAATTGTGTTTAGAATTAGATGCTGGTTTGCTTATTTTCCACAAACTATTTTCCACCGGCAGGAGCAGCTGGAGGGCTTGATCCTTCTGTGGCGTTTATTAAAGCCACCTCGCCAGGAAATATGTCAACAATTGCATACCGCTTAATGTCAGTTATCTGCATTTCATCAAGCATGTCCACCACATTCTTGTAAACAGAATTGTCGTTGGGCTTAATAATAATTACCAGATCTTTCTCAGGTGTATTTGCTTTCTTCCTGAGCAATTCGGTTCTGATATCTTTAAAACTAGAAGTCTTGAAATTGGAACCGTCCTCGGCCAATTGTCCTTCGTAGTAATAAATGTGATTATCCTTACCTAACAATACGGTAAACGCACCCGACGCTTTAGCCTGATTTTGTTCCTCTTCTTTTGCACTATCGTCCGGAACATTGAGCTTAAAAGCCTTGGGCGTGCTCATTGTTGTAGTGAAGATAAAAAAGGTAATCAACAGGAACCCAAGATCCACCATCGGCGTCATATCCACCTTGGTATCTTTACGGGCTTGTTTCTTGACCCCGGGGCCTTTCTTATGCCCCCCACTATCCGGTGCTGATACATCTGCTCCCATAGCGTTTGTTATTAAAGTTAAAAATGTTGTTTAGTTACCTTCTCTTTGCTTTTTATAAAGCGGTGTTCCGCTTGGCACACCTTCTAACGCAGTGATAAGCTTAAAGGAGAAAATACCATTCTTTTTAAATGCAGCAAGTACATTCTTAAAATAAGGATACTCCGTTCCATTATCACCGTTCAACATTACGTTTTCAGGTTTGCGGCCACCGGTGCCTGTAATTAAAGCATTCAAATAATCATTTAATTGATTGTTCAACGTGTCTTTAACAGGAATACCGGGTTGAGAAAACGCTTTGTATTCAGCTTCTGAAAGTGCCAGGAAACTCTTTAACTGAGTAACCGGAACTCCAATACCACCAACGGAAAAATTTACAAATGTTGCAATTTCAGCAGGTGTGAGACCTAAACCTTTCTGGCGGTTCAACACTTCTGCAGTGAGCTGCGCCTTCTCTTTACCATCCTTATCAGGACTGAAGCTGATAAAAACTTTACCGTCTTTATCAAACGATACCTTAAACACATCCTTCTCAGGCTGGTTTATTGATGATACGGAGTGAGGGTTTTGAATTTTAAGCACCTCAGGTGGCTTAAACTTCGTTGCCAGCATAAAGAAAGTAAGAATCAGAAACGACAGATCCACGAAGGCTGTCATATCGACCCAGGTACTTTTCCTGGCTATTTTATTGAGTTTAGACATTAGTTGAAAGTTTTCAAATAAGAAGATTCAAATTCAGTCAAATTCCACACGCCTGTTTTCGAATATTTTTCGAAGGCGAACAGCTTATTTGTACTGAGTTGCAAAACTCTGTGTTAATGTGAAACTTGTTTCATCGATACCGTAAGTGATCGAATCGATCTTAGTTGTAAACACATTATACATGATGAGGGCGAAAGATGAAGTGGCAATACCCAAAGCCGTGTTATAAAGGGCTTCAGAGATACCAATCGCCAACGCTGTAGCATCACCACCGCCACCAGCTGCACCCAAGGCACCGAATGAACGAATCATACCCAATACTGTACCTAACAGGGCGATCAACGTACCGAGAGATGTAATGGTTGATAAGAATACAAGGTTTTTAGAAAGCATTGGTAATTCCAACGCAGTAGCTTCTTCAACTTCTTTTTGAATTGCCTGGATTTTTTGTTCGTGGTCCATTACAGATTCAGTTGTCATTTCACGGTATTTTTTCAAACCCGCTTTCATTACATTACCAACTGATCCTTTTTGCTTATCGCACTCAGCAATTGCAGCGTCAATATTTTTGTTTGCAAGATGATACTGTACTTTACGGATAAAATCAGTAGCATTTCCTGCACCCATTGCTTTGCTGATAGTAAGGAAACGTTCAATAGAAAATACAATTACCATTAAGAAAAGACCGATAAGGAAAGGAACGATGATACCACCTTCGTAGATCTTGTTCATTTCACCAATTGGCTTGTGATGTTTTGGCCAGAAACCACCTGCAGTATCAGGCTCCTGGAAACCGCTGGCATTACCGAAAATGAAACGCCAGATTAAATAACCGGCAATGATACATACGATTGGCGCTATCCAAGAGATAACGTTACTGCTCTTCTTTGCTTGACCTGAAGTTGCGGCCTTAGTTGCCGTTGGTTTAGTTTCAGCCATGACAATTGATTTTTTGGTTTTTAATTAAGTAAGTTTTATTCTTAAATAGTGGTACAATTCTATGAAATTTTCCTTTTCAAAAAATCAAACCATTCCCTTGATACGGGTGGCACAAGTTAGGGAAATATTTATTTTCACCAACTTCCCGCCATTTTAATTTTTTAAGTTCTTGCTGCAATCGTTTGAGCCGTTTATCACATTTCTCCGCTCAACCCTAACATTTCCCATTCCCATTTTGTTTGGCTGCTGTTTGAGTCATTACAATTAATTTCAATCGATTTTTTTAAACCCAATAAAAGTATGATGAAAAATGTAACATTAGCCTCCTTGCTGCTGGCAGGTAGCTTAACCGCAGGGTTGGCGCAAAACCGTCCCACTGTGCCGGCATCGGGAGGTGCTCCCACACAAGCGCCAACAGGTACGCCTACACCTCAGCGTGCATCGATGCCCCGGCCTTACAAAGAAGTTATAACCGACAAAGCCAAAACCGATGAAGGTTTGTTTAAAGTACACTTCTTAGATGACAAATGGTTTTTTGAATTGCCTGATTCATTGTTGAACAGGGAAATTCTTGTTGTAACCCGCATTTCGAAATCAGCGGCCGGTTTAAGTAATGGCTTCTCTGGTTATGCTGGGGACATTGTAAACAATAATGTCATTCGTTTTGAAAAAGGACCAAACAACCGGGTGTTTTTAAGAAGAGTTTCTTTTGATCAGCGTGGTACCGATGAGAACGGAATGTATAAAGCAGTGGTGAATTCAAACATTCAACCCATTATGCAAACCTTTAACGTTAGTGCATATGGCAGAGACTCTATCAGCAATACACGCTCAACTGTAATTGATGTTACAGAATTTGTTGCAGGTGATAACGATGTGTTATTCTTCAGCACTGGTTCAAAATCAAGTTTGCAATTGGGTGCTGTGCAATCTGATAAATCGTACATCAACACCATCAAATCTTACCCCATCAACATTGAAGTAAAAACGGTAAAGACATATGCACGTGGTGCAGCTTTACCCACTGCGCAGGCAAGTCAATTTGGTACACAGGCCCGTAGCGGAAACTTTACTTTAGAACTTAACAGCTCTATGTTGTTGTTGCCAAAAGTTCCTGCAAAGCCACGTTACTTCGATCCACGTGTTGGTTACTTTACCCGTCGCTATACCGATTTTGATGCAAACCCACAAGGTGTGAAAGACATTGAGATGGCTGTTCGCTGGAAACTTGAACCAAAAGATGAAGACATCGAAAAATATAAACGTGGTGAATTGGTTGAACCAAAAAATCCAATTGTTTATTACATCGATCCAGCTACACCGAAAAAATGGGTGCCTTATCTTATACAAGGTGTAAGTGATTGGCAGGTTGCATTTGAAAAAGCTGGTTTTAAAAATGCCATCATAGGTAAACTTGCTCCTACTGCGCAGGAAGATAGCACATGGAGTTTGGAAGATGCACGTTTCAGCGCTATTGTTTACAAACCAAGTGAAGTAGCAAATGCAAGCGGACCAAACGTGCATGATCCACGCAGCGGACAAATTTTAGAAAGCCATATCAACTGGTATCATAATGTAATGAGCTTATTACGCAACTGGTATTTTATTCAAACAGCTGCCGTTGATCCAGGCTCACGCACAATGGTATTTGAAGATGCATTGATGGGTGAATTGATTCGCTTTGTATCATCGCATGAAGTTGGACATACATTAGGTCTTCGTCATAACTATGGTTCTTCTTCAACTGTTCCTGTTGACAGCCTTCGTAATAAAAAATGGGTTGAAGCAAACGGACATACACCATCAATTATGGACTATGCACGTTTTAACTATGTAGCACAACCGGAAGATAATATTGCACGTGTTGGATTATTTCCACGCATTGGTGACTATGATAAATGGGCTATTGAATGGGGTTATCGTTGGATGCCTGAGTACAAAACTGCAGAAGCAGAAGTACCGGTATTGCAAAAACTCACAACTGAGCGCTTGAAAAATAAACGTAATTGGTTTGGTACTGAAACAAATCCTGATGATCCACGTTCACAAAACGAAGACTTAGGTAACGATGCTATGAAGGCAAGTATGTATGGCATTAAGAATCTGCAACGCATTCTTCCAAACCTACTTACATGGACCAAGCGACCTAATGAAAGTTATGAAGGCTTAGATGAAATGTACAACCAGGTGCAATCTCAATACGGACGTTATATGGGCCACGTTGCAAAAAATATTGGTGGTATTTACGAAACACCAAAAATGACTGAACAAGATGGCGGCGTATATGAGTTTACACCAAAATCTGTGCAGAAAGAAGCAATGAGTTTCCTCAATCAGCAATTGTTTACAACACCAACATGGTTGATCAATAACGACATCTTCAGTCGTACTGGAATTAGCCCACAAGTTGTTATTGCAAACAGGCAGGAAGTAATTCTTAACCGCATCATCAGTTCTTCAACAATGACCAAATTGTTTGAAGCAGAAGCTGCAGTTGGTAACAGTGCTTATAAAGCAACAGAAGTGATGGATGATCTTCGTCGTTCTATTTTCAGCGAAGTGTATACAAGAAAAGCAACAGATGTTTATCGCCGCAATTTGCAAAAAATGTTTGTTGAACGTGTGATCTCATTATTGCCCGGTGGTGCTTCGCCACTTTCATTGGGCAGCATTGGCATTACATTCCAGGTATCGCCTTCGCTTAATATCAAAAACACAGATGCTTATTCAATCCTGAAAGGAACATTACGTACACTGCGTAACGATATTAAAGCTGCACTTCCTTTAACAACTGATAACATGACGAAACTGCATTTGCAGGATCTGAGTGATCGTATCACTGATGTGTTGGAGAATAAATAATCATTCTCTTAGCAATAAAAAAACCTCTGCACTTGCAGAGGTTTTTTTATTTAGATGACTTAATTAATTCTCTTTACTTTTTTCATCCTTCTTATCTGCATCCATCATTTCCATCAGCTTTAAACCAAGTAAGCCGCTGATAGGACCGTCAGAACCATTTCCACCACCGATTAATACATCAGGTATGATCTTGATCTGTCCTTTGCTGATCTCTTCAGTGATCTTATAACGTGTAAAGTTATCGCCACCCATCGCTCTTACCTGCAATTCGTATGCTTCCGCAGTTGATTTACCAATAGCCATGATCTTTTCAGCTTCAGCCAAACCTGTTTTTGAAATACGTTCCGCATCGGCAGCAGCATTCAACTTTGTTGATTCAGCTTGTGCAGCAGCTTTCATTTTAATGGCTTCACTATCGGCGTTTGCACGCATCTTAGTAGCCTCGGCTTCTGCATTTACGTTCAACTTTAAACTTGTTGCATCACCTTCTGCCTTCTTTACAGTTGCGTCAGCAGTGCGTTGGGCGATCTCCACACTTTGTTGCGCTTTTACTATTTCTTTCTGCATGTCGGCAATGGCTGTTTCCTTTTCTACACCCTGGCGTTTCTCTTGCGCCATTCGTTGTGTTTCGTATGTCTTCTCTTCTTCCTGTGCGATCTTTCGGTCAGTTAATGTTTTCATCAATGCTTCCGGCGGAACGATATCACCGATCAATGTATCCACTGCATTTACGTTATACTCTTCCAATACTTCTTTAATGTGTTCTTTCGCTGCTGTTTGTCTTTCCTTACGTGTGCTTAAGAAAGAGATCACATCGCTATCCTGCGCACTGTTACGGAAATAGTTGCCAATGGTTGGTTCCAGCACCTGGCTTACAAGATTATTCATGCTACCAAAACGTGCAATCACTTTTGGTGCTTCTGTTGCTGGTATATGAATGATTTGTGCAACGTCGAGATTAAAAGGGAAACCGTCTTTTGAACGAACTGTGATTGTTGACAGATTTTTATCCAGTGAATGCGCTTCACTTCTTGCATTTGCCCAGTTCAATACCAGATTGGTTGTGGGAACCAACTCAACTTTTGTTGTGTATTTGTTGATGGGATATTTACCAGGGCCTAATGGTTCCATCCAAACACCACGAAATCCTTTTTCAACAATGTTACCGTGCTTGAAAGTATCACCTGTTAAATCTCTACCTGCTTCACCAATATAAGAGATCACTACACCTACATGACCAATTGGAATATCGGTCATTGGTGTTTCTTCAATTTGTAAGGCCCATGGATTGATGTAATAGGAACCAGCTAATATTACCTGCGGTTGCAAACCACGATTACCTCCACTACCAAGAAATGCATCAAAGTTCTGAAAGTTGTTATGCCCTTCAACAAACTTACCGGCAATTGAACCAATTGGAATTGGTTCACCATCAAGTGCCGTAACAATGCCCACCATGTTTTCGTTGATTGTTACCTGGTCAACAATACTTATATCAAACAAATGACGGTTGATACGGTAAGAACCTGCCGTGATAAATGCAGTTTGTCGGCCACGTTGACCATTACGATCAAGAAATGCATGAGCATCCTGGAAATTATCACAATCAACCCTGCGTGCAAGGATATGACCGGTAGGAATTTCTGTACCGTCTTTACTCAATACAAGAGCAATTTTACCTTCGGGTACAACAGTGAATGGAATCATGTCTACTCCATACTGCCAGGGCCACATGAACCAGTATAAACCTGGTGCTAGTGTTTTTGCCTGGAAACCGGCCTCTCCTTTGGTTGCAATAATGCGTCCGTCGGGTAATTCACGGTTTGAGCCAATGAGCACAAACTTTTTAGTTACAAGACCAATTTTGTCTTCGGGTACGATGACCATACCAAAGAATACACGTAATACGAATTTGTAAAATATGAGTGAGAAAAAAATAACTAACACCCACCAATAGGCGAAAAATAATGATGCGAAGTCCATAGCGTAAAATGGTTTAAAGTTGAAAAATACTTGTTGTTGATTACGATTTACAGCATTGTGCGGCTATGCAGGAGCATTGTGGGTAAGTTGGTGCACCTTGTTAAGAACTTACGTTAGATGACTGGGGAAGCGGTTAGAGCTGAAAACGAAAAGTGTGAATACTACATCGGGGTAATTCCTTTAAAAGGAACAGCAAAGATATTTCAGTGTTTACAACTGTGAAATAAAATCCGGTGAGAACGGAAAGTACGCTTTCACGACTGGTAAAGCATGTATGATGAATGGTAAACGAAAACTAATTCGTTACTCGTAACGCAAGGCTGTAATAGGATCGAGCTTTGATGCCTTGCTTGCAGGATATAAACCAGCTAACAATCCCGTTAAGAAACAAATGATGGCACCAATTGCAGCCCAACCCCAGGGAACAATAAAACCTGTTTTAAAAAAGAGCGCTGCTAAATTTCCAACAAGAATTCCCAACACAATTCCGAAGAAGGCACCGAGTAAACTGATAAGGATGCTTTCCCACAAAAATTGTGTGCGAATGCTTGCTCCTTTTGCTCCTATTGATTTTGCTAATCCAATTTCTCTTGTGCGTTCGCTTACTGCAACCAGCATAATATTGGTTAAACCAATAGCAGCGCCAAGTAGAGTAATGGCGCCAATAATGTAAGCAGCATATTTTACAAAGCGAAGCGTGTTCTTCAATGTTTCAACAATACTATCACTGCGATCGATATAAAAATTATCAGCTTCCTTAATGTTTAACTTACGTGCCTGGCGAAACACACCGGTTGCTTCACCAACTGCCGCATCCATCTGTTTAAAATCATTTGCCCGTATGGTAATATTGTAACTTCCACTACTACTGAAGACACGACGCACATTATTGTAGGTAACCAACGCAAGGTTATCAAGTGATAAGAACGAACTGGCGCCACGTTCTTTCATTACACCAATAATGCGATAACGGTTAGAGCCAATGCGAATAAGTTTACCAACAGCCGTTGAACCCTTTCCTTTAAATAGCTTACGTACAAGATCACTACCAATGATCACCACATTTCTGCCCGACTCTACATCGAGTTTATTAAAATCACGACCATGCTCCAAAGTGTAGCCACTGTTCAGCAAATAGTTTTCATCACCACCAATCACCCTCACATTGGGATTGGTTTTTTCATTTTCATAAAGAACAGTAGTGTTGCCACTTGCAAATTTTGAAATGCTTACTGTTGCAGGGAATGAAAATTGATCTTTAAATCTGCGGGCTTCTTCAAACGTAATAAACCTGTCGAGGTTTGAGTTACGCTGCTTGTTTGCTCCTTTTTTTGTGCGGGTGAGATCACTTCTCGGACCGCCACCAAAACGAATGTTACGTTCCTTAAAACGAATACTGAAGGAATTAGCACCTAGTATGGAGAAGTTCTCATACAAACTTTGATTCATTGCTTCAATGGCTGTGATGATACCAATAAGAGCCATGATACCAAATGCAATAATGGAAACTGTAATACCAGTACGTAGCTTATTGGAACGTATGGTGCGCCATGCCAATGATAAGATGTCTGAGAATGTCATTGTTGAAATGTAAACGAGCAACTTGAGCTTACGAGCTACTTCATTCAATGGTGAAGTTAAGAAAGCTCTTGGGAATTGCAAGTTGTTTCCATGAATGGCGTAGCTACTACCGTTTCAACAAAAACGCTGAGAGGCCAACGCTGATAAATGCTAATTAAAAGGAGGTAAGCCAGTTGAGTAATAAGCTTGGGAATATGCCAAGCAGAATTACTACTGCAGCTACAGCCACTAACAAAGCTTTAAAGGGTGTTGTGAGCGCTATCTCCTGCCCTTCCCCTTCTTTAAAGTACATGGCCTGGATAACACGGAAATAGTAGTACACGCTTACTGCCGCCATAACTACTGCAAAAATCACGAGCCAAAGGTATGTGCCTGTTTTAACCGCAGCTGCCAGCACGAAATATTTAGCGAAGAAACCGGCGGTTAAAGGAATGCCCGCCAATGAGAGTAAACATATCGTCAATACTAAAGCAACCAATGGTTGCTTTTTAGCAAGTCCATTAAATCCATCAAACGTATAATCTTTCATTTTTACCAACACAGCAAAGATGCCGATTGTAGCAAAGCAATACGCCGCTGCATAGAGTAGTAAACCTTGCTTGGCCATATCATTGATGGCAAACACTGAAAATAACATAAAACCGGCTTGTGCAATACTTGAATAAGCAAGCATGCGCTTTACACTTTGCTGGTAAACTGCTGTAATATTTCCAATGAATAATGTTAATGCTGTAATGATGGCAATGGTAAGTTTCCATTGCTCACCTTTATTACCAAATGCATTTGCAAACAGGTTAAGGAAGCCTATGAACACCGCAGCTTTAACAATAGTTGCCATGAATGAAGTAAATACTGTTGGCGCACCATCGTACACATCAGGCGTCCAGAAATGGAATGGAGCTGCCGACACTTTAAACGCAAGCGCTACCATGATCATCACAATACCGATCAGCATGAATATTTTATAATCGTCCTGCGGCTGCAGCATCAATTGTTCCAGTTGGAAAGAACCTGTTGCACCATACAGAAACGCAATGCCCATGAGCATAATACCGGTTGAGAAAGATCCCATGAGGAAATACTTCAATGCAGCTTCATTACCCTTGAGGTTACGCTTATCAGAACCGGTTAAAATATAGAGAGGAATAGAAATGATTTCAATGCCAATGAAGAGGATAAGCAGGTTGTTGAACAACGCTACTAATCCTGCGCCACTCATGACAAAAAAGATCAACGCAAAATATTCATACGTGTGATTACCTACCGCTTCCACATCTTTCCCGCTGAGAAGGATGTACATGATGAGAGCAAGAACGAGAACAGTTAAGAACAACAAACCAAAACGTTCATATTGCAGCATACCGTTGAAGTTGCTGTCGATGATCATTTTACCGGACAGATCAAAAAAGTTACCAATAAGTAAAGCGATCGATCCAATCAATGCAACAGTTTTAGCAGACGATTTGCTCTTGAGAAACAAACCGCTGAACATCATCACAATACCCCAAATCGCCGAAATTAAAATAAGGTTCATCGTTCTTCGTTGAATAAATTATTTAAACACACTAAGTAGCATGGTTACCGTATCTGTTGTTAATTCAAATACAGGTTTGGGATAAACTCCCATTACAAATATGGCCACAACAATTACAGCCAGACTTGCTTTTTCAAACCAGTTGATATCTTCTCCTGTTGCTGTTAATGTGTTTTCGTTTCCGTAAAATACTTTCTGGATCATACGCAGTGTGTAGATCGCACTAAGGATAATGCTCAATCCGCCAACTGCAGCATACCAAACATTGAATTTGAACAAGCCATTGAACATTAAGAATTCTCCAATGAACGCATTGGTCAATGGTAATGCCACGTTTGCTAATGCAACAATCACCAACAGAATAGTTAAGCCCGGAGCTTTTTGTGCAAGTCCACCCAACTCACTCATCTTACGAGTACCAAACCTGCGTTCAATCAATTCAATCACGATCCACATACCTAACACATTCACACCATGACTGAACAACTGGATCATAGCACCTTGTAAGCCGCTTTCGTTTCTCACAAAAAGTGCGGCAGCCATTAAACCGATATGTGCGATAGAAGAATAAGCGATCAAACGTTTAATATCATCCTGCTGCATGGCAAGAATACTTGCGTAGATCATACCAATCACACTTAAACCAATCACTACATTATCAAACTGCACAACAGCATCGGGGAACAAAGGCAATAACCAGCGGATAACTGCAAACAAACCCATCTTCACCATCAAAGCACTCAACACCATTGTTACAGCTGTTGGAGATTGTTCGTATGTATCCGGCTGCCATGTATGAAAAGGAAACACCGGCATCTTTACAGCGAATGCAATAAAGAATAACCAGAATAACCACGACTGTTGATCGCCGCTCAATTTCACTGCATACAATGATTGCATGGAGAATGATGCATCGGCTGTTTGATAATACATGTACAACAAACCAACGAGCATCAACAATGAACCAATGAATGTATAAATGAAGAATTTAAAAGTAACCGCAATACGTTTTTCGCCACCCCATTTGCTACAGAGGAAATAAACAGGGATCAATGCCAGTTCCCAGAAGAAGTAGAATAACAATCCATCAGCTGCAAGAAACACACCGGTGATACCTGCCTGTGCCAGCAACATCAAACCATAAAAACTATTGGGCGATGCGTAACTGCTTTTCCATGTGGAAGCAAAGATGATGGGGAAACACAGTGCAGTCAACGCACAAAGCAATGTGCTTGCGCCGTCCATTTGTAAAGCGAATGAAGAACCCAGTTGTGGTAACCATTCAGCAGTAAAGCTTCTTCCGGCTTCATCATGCATCAACAGGTTAACAGCCATTGCAGCCAATGTAACAAGCGATACAACAAAACTCCACATCTTAGCCTGGCTTTCCTGTTTCACAAAAAAGTTAACAAGACCACCAATTAACGGAACCAATATCAACAATAATGCAGTCATAAACAGTTTTAACCCGATTTATTTAAGGATCGTAATTGTAATTACAAATAATATCAAAATACCCAGCACCATCCACAACACATAAGAACCTACTTGTCCGCTTTGCATTAAACGCAATTGGCGGCCACCCCACTGCACCGTTTTACCAACACCATTTACAATACCATCAATACCACTCTTCTCTATAAAACGATTTGTAAATGCACCTAAGCCATTCAATGGTTTTGTGATGATGCTGTTGTACAGTTCATCTACATACCATTTGTTGGCCAATACTTTTCCAAAGCCTTCTGCTTCGCCTGTTTTAGGTTTTTTGCTGAAACGATTCAATGCATAAAGAATGGAAACAACTATAAGGGTAATGCTTACACCTAGTAAAATATATTCAGTTGAATGTTCCACATGATGTGCTTCTGCAATGTCTGTTGATGCTTTGAACACAGGTGCTAAATAATGTTCAAGCTTATGCGCATCCGCTGCAAATAATTCAGGGATACCGACAAAACCAGCAACGATCGCTAATACTGCCAACACCACCAATGGCATCGTCATTTGCCAGGGACTTTCATGTAAATGATGCTCCTGCTCATGTGTGCCGCGGAATGTTCCTCTAAAGGTCATTGCATATAAACGGAACATATAGAAAGCAGTCATCAACGCACCTGCTAATCCAATTACATAGTAAACAGGATTTGCTGCGAATGCATGTACTAAAATTTCATCTTTTGAAAAGAAACCACTGAAAGGAGGAATACCAGCGATGGCAATACAACCTGCTAAGAATGTCCAATGAGTTGTAGGAAGTTTTTTTGCCAATCCACCCATCTTACGGATATCCTGTTCATGATGCATGGCATGAATAACAGAACCTGCACCAAGGAACAAGAGGGCTTTGAAGAATGCATGAGTCATTACATGAAACACAGCACCAGTGTAAGCTCCAACACCTAAACCAAGGAACATATAACCCAACTGACTTACTGTAGAATAAGCCAGTACTTTTTTAATATCATTTTGTTTGAGGGCAATTGTTGCAGCAAGAATCGCTGTTGCCAAACCGATCACTGCAACTACAGTTTGTGAAACAGGAGCAAGCGTATATAAAATGTTACTGCGTGCAATCATGTAAATGCCTGCAGTCACCATCGTTGCAGCATGGATCAATGCAGATACAGGTGTTGGACCCGCCATCGCATCGGGCAACCAGGTATACAAAGGAATCTGTGCGCTCTTACCGGTTGCACCAATAAACAGCAACAGGGTGATGACAACAATAATTGTTTCGCCCTTGAACATTCCTGCTGCCTGTGAAAAAACTTCCGTGTATGTTAATGATCCAAATTGCTGAATGATGAAGAATAAACCAAGTAAGAAACCAAGATCACCAATACGGTTCATCACAAAGGCTTTACGTGCTGCATTGCCATATTCCGTATTCTTAAACCAATAACCAATCAATAAATAAGAACAAAGACCAACACCTTCCCATCCAATGAACATGATGAGATAGTTAGCACCCAACACCAGCAACAACATGCTGAACACAAATAAATTCAAGTAAGCAAAGTAGCGTGCATAATGATGCGGCGCTTCTTCATGCATATAAGATGTTGAGTACACATGAATGAGAAAACCAACACCAGTAATTACCAGCAGAAATAAAGCTGACAACTGATCAACCTGGAAAGCAAACGGAATATTCAGCCCGGCTACGTTAATAAACTCAAACAGGTTTACGGTTGCAGCAGTAAAACCTTCAGCTCTTGTTTCATTAAAGATCAACAAGCTCACAATGAAAGATGCAAGAATTACCCCGCTGCCAATAATGCCGCTGAGCGATTTGCTGAGATTATTCCTGCCCAACCCGTTGATCAGAAATCCAATCAGCGGAAACAACGGAACCAAATAAACCAGGTCGATAATACTGTTCATAATAATCAGGTACCAGGTACAAAGTTGGAAGTACGTCGTTCGTACTTCGTAGCTCGTACTTCTGTATTAATGTTTAAGTCTGTTCAAAAAGTTTACATCCACACTGTGAATATTCCTGTACATCATCACAATAATGGCCAGTCCCACACTCACCTCCGCTGCAGCCACCACCATAATAAAGAATACAAACAATTGTGCTTCTGTCCCTGTTATTGCAGAAGGGTCAACAGCTATTGCATTGGCATAATGCATTTTTGAAAATGCAACCAGCAACAGGTTTACCGCATTCAGCATTAATTCAATGCACATAAAAATAATGATCGCATTGCGGCGTGTTAACACACCCGCTACTCCAATGCTGAATAACGCAACTGCAAGAATGATATAATAATTGATCGGCATAAATACTATTTGAAATTCTTCAATTTGAAAATTTGTCCTTCGACTTCGCTCAGGATTATCTTCAAATTTTCCAATTATTAATTTTTTAATCTCCTTTCTTCCCTATCACAACAGCACCAACCATCGCACTCAAAAACAACACGCTGCTGATTTCAAAAGGCAATACATAATCAGTAAACAATGTTTTACCAAGTGTTTTAATTAAACCAGCTTCACCTCCCATGTTTACCTGCTGTGCTTGCAAAGTTTCTGCCTGGCGTAATGCAGCAATAAATACCAGCATCAAACTTCCACCGGCAACAGCACCGGCTATCTTTAACCATTTATTTTTTTGTGGTTCATTATCAGCATTCATGTTCATGAGCATGATCACGAAGAGGAACAATACCATGATGGCACCGGCGTACACAATAATGTTCACCACTGCAAGAAACTGTGCGTTCAATAAAATATAATGACCGGAAATAGCAAAGAATACAACAACCAACCACAGTACACTATATACCGGGTTTTTGCTGGTAACCATCATCAACGCCCCGCCAAGTGCTAAGGCACTGAGGAACCAGAATAGAATTTCAGTAATGCTCATATTATGCAGTCTGTTGATTGGCTTTCGCCTTTCGTTCGTCAATTAATCCTTTCGCTTTGTTAAAAGCTTCCGGGTTTTCCTTCGGATGAGGGATAACCAGGTTGTCTTTACCATATATAAAACTCTTACGACTGTAATTAGCAGGCGCAAATGTTTCAGTTAAATAGATCGCATCTTTCGGACAAGCCTCTTCACACAAACCACAGAAAATGCAACGCAGCATATTGATCTCATACTTAGCTGCATATTTTTCTTCACGATATAAATGTTCTTCACCGGGCAAACGTTCTGCTGCATCCATTGTAATAGCTTCAGCAGGACATGCTACTGCACACAAACCGCAAGCGGTACAATTTTCACGACCCTCTTCATCACGATTCAAAATATGTAAACCACGAAACACAGGACTGAATGGTCTTGTTTCTTCGGGGTATTGAATCGTTACCTTCTTTTTAAAAATATGCGAAAACGTGATACCCATTCCTTTGAGGATTGCAGGCAAGTAAATCTTTTCTGCAATACTCAACGGCTTACGGTCTACCAGTTTTGCTTTGTTTGTTAATTGCATCAACGTTTATTAAAAAAGTTTGCAAATATATTTTTTGTCATCAACTTCTGATCTTTCATCATCTGCTGTTGCGTCGCACACTTGTACTGCAACAATTCTATTCATCATTTTTTCAAAAACAAGATCACTGCTGCTGTCACCAACATATTAAATAATGCCAGCGGAATCAATCCTTTCCAGCCAAGATTCATCAACTGATCGTAACGAAATCTTGGAATGGTCCAACGTACCCACATGAATATGAAAATGAAAATCAGAATTTTTACAAATAAGGCTGCTGCACCCAGCAATGCCATAATGTTTGCAGAGAAGCCCCATGCACTTTCATCGTAGAACGGAATAATGTCGTAACCACCGAAATACAATGTTGCCATGATAGCACTGCTGATAAACATATTGATGTATTCAGCAAAAAGATAAAAGCCCAATTTCATACTGGAGAACTCACTGTGGTAACCTCCGATCAATTCATTTTCTGCTTCAGCTAAGTCGAACGGCGTACGGTTACATTCAGCAAAGGCACACACTAAGAAAATAAAGAAGCCTAGTGGTTGAACAAAAAAGTTCCAGTAACCTGTTTGTTGTTGTTTCACCATGTCGCCGAGGCTAAGTGTTCCTGTGATCATGATCAATGCGATCAATGCAATACCCATCGCCAGTTCATACGAAATGATCTGTGAAGCTGCACGCAAACCACCCATCAACGAAAACTTATTATTACTCGCCCATGATCCGATCATAATACCATACACACCTAAACTCAAAATACCAAACACATACAGAATACCAATATTTACATCAGCGATCTGTAAGGAAATGGTACGTCCGAATAATTCTACTTTATCGCCCCATGGAATAACAGCGCTTGTTAACATGGCTGTGATCATTGCCAGTGATGGGCCAAGAATGAATAATATTTTATTGGAAGAAGTAGGAATGATCTCTTCTTTCATGAACAGCTTTAAACCATCAGCCAATGGTTGCAACAAACCAAAGGGACCTGCACGGTTTGGGCCTAAACGATCCTGGATGAAAGCTGCAATCTTGCGTTCGCCATAAGTTGCATACATGGCTACCACCAATGAAATAGTGATGATGAACCCAATGAAAAGAGTTTTCTCCAGCACCAGTGCCCAATCAATTGCTAATAAAGTCATATCCATTAATTTCCTTTCTTCAATTGTTTAAACGATTCCGATGTTGCCGGTCCTTTTATTTCACTTAACTCAACCTGGTTCACTTCGCTCACATCTTTTATATCCATCAGTAACTTCGGATCTCTTCCGCCCATTACTTTCTTAATCGTTTCATTTGGCTTCACTCCATTTTCATAATGTCCTTGAGAAATCACCGAATGACGATTAATATTTGACGGGCCTTCAATCACCCAATCGCTAATTTCTTTGCGTTCAAAACGACAGGTGTTGCAGATCCAGCCGGTTTCACCTTTGCTTGTATCTTTTACTTCACCCCATTCATCTTTACGTGCAGTAACACGAAGTACTTCATCGCCACGCATCCATAATTGCACTTCACCGCTGCACTTATCACAGTCACAATGTGCATCCACAGGCTTCGTAAACCATACACGGTTTTTAAAACGGAATGTTCTATCGGTTAATGCACCTACTGGGCAAACATCAATTACGTTACCGATAAAATCATTATCTAAACTCTTCTCTATATACGTCGCAATTTCAGAATGATCACCACGCATCAGGATGCCGTGCTTACGTTCATTCGTAACCTGGTCGGCCGTGTACACACAACGGTAGCAAAGAATGCAACGTGTCATGTGTAATTGAATGTATGGACCGAGGTCATGCTTATCAAACGTTCTGCGTTTGAACTCGTAACGACTTGCGCCTTTACCATGTTCATAGCTAAGATCCTGCAAATGACATTCGCCCGCTTGATCACAAATTGGACAATCAAGCGGATGATTGATCAATAAAAATTCAACCACTCCATTTCTTGCATCGATCACACGATCACTGGTAATATTTTTCACCACCATTCCGTCCATTACATTGGTACGGCAACTTGCAACCAATTTTGGCATTGGTCGTGGATCGGCTGCAGAACCTGCGGCCACTTCCACTAAACAGGTACGACATTTACCACCACTATCTTTCAGCTTTGTGTAGTAACACATTGCCGGAGGCGCTACATCGCCGCCCACCTTTCGTGCAGCCTGCAGTATGGTTGTGCCGGGCTCCACTTCAACAGTGATGTTGTCGATGGTTACTGTAAAAAGTTTCTTTTCGTCTGCCATATAATTCAGTACGTTCTTTCTAATTGTTATGCAGTTGTTGCTGCAATCTCCAACGGTCTTGCATAATTCGCTAAACCATAATTTCTCTGCAATGCATCTGATGGGTTTGTCACATGCCATTCAAACTCATCACGGAAATGGCGGATTGCTGCCGCCACTGGCCATGCTGCTGCATCACCCAATGGACAAATCGTATTTCCCTCGATCTTGCGTTGAATATCCCACAACAGATCAATATCACTCATCGTTCCTTTACCTTGTTCGATCTTCAACAGTATCTTTTCCATCCAACCAGTTCCTTCCCGACAAGGTGAACATTGTCCGCAACTTTCATGACGATAGAAGCGGGCTAATGTGTAAGTATGTTTCACCACGCACTGATCTTCATCCATGGCAATAAAACCACCACTACCCATCATGGTGCCTGTTGCAAAACCACCGTCGCTCAAACTTTCATACGTCATCATTCTTGATTCACCTTTTGCTGTTTTCAACAAAAGATTTGCAGGAAGAATAGGAACAGATGAACCTCCGGGTATGCAAGCCTTGAGACGTTTGCCTTTGGGAATGCCACCGCAGTATTCATCACTATAAATAAATTCTTCAACCGAAATATTCATTTCAATTTCATACACGCCGGGCTTGTTTAAGTTGCCGCATGCAGAAATAAGTTTTGTTCCTGTTGATTTGCCAATACCAATTTTTGCATATTCATCGCCCCCGTCGTTCACAATCGGAACAACAGCTGCAATGGTTTCAACATTGTTCACTACAGTTGGGCAACCCCACAAACCTTTCACAGCAGGAAACGGAGGTTTGATACGTGGATTACCACGCTTACCTTCTAATGATTCAATTAAAGCAGTTTCTTCACCGCAGATATATGCACCGGCACCTGGCTGCACAAAAATGTCGCAGTCGAAACCACTACCTAAAATATTTTTTCCTAACCAACCTGCATTACGTGCTTCCTGTACCGCTACTTCTAAAATTTCTTTTACCCACCAGTATTCACCACGTATGTAGATATAAGAAGTATTACTACCTAATGCATAAGAAGCAGTGATCATTCCTTCGATCAGCAAATGCGGAATGAATTCCATGAGATAACGATCCTTGAATGTACCGGGTTCGCTTTCATCTGCATTCACAACAAGATAACGGGGAACACCTTCAGGCTTTGCTAAAAAACTCCATTTCATACCGGTTGGGAAACCGGCACCACCACGACCACGTAAGCCACTTTTCTTTACTTCTTCTGTTACAGCTTCGGGAGCCATTGTCTTTAATGCTTTCTCCACGCTGCGGTAACCACCTTCACGGCGATACACATCATAATGCCTGATGCCTTCGATATGTGCCTTGTCTAATAAAAGTTTTCTTCCCATTGCTATATTTTCAGCTATTAGCTTTTATTTTCTTCTTTCGGATAATCGTAGTTGAACATCCAATTAAAATCATATTTATCTTTCAACATACCAAAACGTGCACCCCAGAATGTATCCTGTAGTTCCATTACCACTGTACCACCTTCACTTAATGCACTAAATGTTTTGTTGATGCTGTCGAGATCAGTAAAGTGCAAAGACAAACTCAGGTTTGTTCCACCCGCCACCGGCTGGCCTGGCATACCATCTGATACCATGAACGTAAGATCACCTGCACGAAAAGTAGCGTGCATGATATGATTCTTTGCTTCCGCGGGCACTTCCATTGGTGATTCACCAAATGTTTGCTGAAATTCAACAGCACCGTTTAGCGCTTTGCTGTAAAAAGCAAGTGCTTCGCTGGCGTTGCCGTTAAAATTCAGATATGGAACAATTGCATTCATGTTGTTAGTTATAGATGAAAAAGTTTATTTCTTTTCCGGTGCATCTTTAAACCAATCAGGTTTAAAGCGCAATAAATTTCTTAATACCAATGAGCCAAGTGCCAAACCAATTCCGATAAACATCATTGGGCGCATTGTAGTTTTATCCTTACTCATCAGGAAGACGATAATGACGATCATCGCTGATGTTGAAAGTAAAAACCCAATAAACATGGCTGTTTTCTTCGTCATCTTAATTGGCTTTTGCTTTTCCTTCGGCAATCAATGCATCAATTTTTTCTTTGGTTAGGTGTTCACGGTAATCAGGACCTAACTGCATCATTGGCGCATAACCACAAGCACCCAAACATTCAACTGTCTTCAATGTAAATAAACCATCAGCAGTTGTTTGTCCGGGTTTAATGTTGAGCTTTTCATAAATGTATGCGACAATATCATCGCTGCCATTTAACATGCAAGGGCCTGTTTGACAAACTTCAAATATTGTTTTACCTACCGGTTGCAAATTGTACATGCTGTAAAAAGTAGCTACTTCATACACTTCAATGGGAGCGATCTTCAATAGCTCTGCTGTATAATCCATTGCTTCTGCACTTAACCATCCGCCATTTTCTTTCTGCACATAATGCAACAATGGAAGCAAAGCACTTTTCTGCTTTCCCTCGGGATAATGAGAGATCATCTCATCTACTTTTTTCAACTGTTCTTCTGAAAACTTCATTCTGCTATTTTCAAATGTTCAAATCAATTAATCTTCAAGCAAACCCTAAGCGTCTAACTCCCCTGCTATCAAATTCAAACTACTCATCACCACAATGGCATCGCTTAACATTCCACCTTTCACTAATTCTTCAAATGCCTGGTAATAAATAAAACATGGACGACGGAAATGCAAACGATAAGGTGTGCGGCCACCATCACTAATAAAATAATAACCTAATTCACCATTTGCTCCTTCCACACTGCAGTAAACTTCACCTATTGGCATTTCAATTTCACCCATAATAATTTTGAAGTGCCAGATGAGTGCTTCCATACTGGTGTACACATCTTTCTTTTCGGGCAAATAATATTCAGGCACGTTTGCATGATATACTTCCGAATCTGCACCTTTAAAATCCTGTATCTTTTGATAAGCCTGCTCAATAATGCTTAAGCTTTCCCACATTTCTACGTTACGAACGAGATAGCGGTCGTATGTATCACCGGTTGTTCCAACAGGGACAATGAAATTAAAATCTTCGTAAGATGAATAAGGTGTGTGCACACGCACATCATAATCAACGCCCGCAGCACGCAGGTTAGGACCTGTAAAGCCATAGTTCAACGCACGTTCAGCGGAGATAGGCCCACAACCAACTGTACGATCGATAAAAATCCTGTTTCGTGTAAACAGGTTTTCAAATTCTTTTAATGCTTTTGGATATTCCTTGAGGAATTTTTCCAGTTTCTGCCAGGCAACAGGTGTAAAATTTCTTTCAAAACCACCAATGCGGCCAATATTTGTTGTCAAGCGGCTGCCGCAGATCTCTTCATAAATTTCATAGATCAATTCACGGAACTCCATGAGATAAACGAAACCGGAGAATGCGCCTGTATCAACACCTAAAATTGAATTACAAATGAGGTGATCGCTGATACGTGCAAGCTCCATCAAGATCACACGCAGGTAATCAACTCGCTTTGGTGTTTGAATACCCAATAATTTTTCGCAGGTAAGATGCCAGCCAATATTATTGATAGGGCTGCTGCAATAATTCAAACGATCAGTAAGTGGTGTAATTTGATATAGCGGACGACGTTCAGCTAATTTTTCAAATGCACGGTGAATGTATCCTACTGTTGATTCAGAAGACATCACACGCTCACCATCCATTTCCATGATATTCTGAAACACACCATGTGTTGCAGGATGCGTTGGCCCAACATTAAGAGTGATGGTCTTCTTCTCAATGGAACCTTCCGGTAACAATATATTTTGAACGTCGCTCATGTTAAATTGAATTTGAAAATTTGAAAATTTGAAAATTTGAAGATTGAAAACCGAACAACTCGACATTTTCAAATTTCCAAATCATCTAATCTTCAAATTACCTAATTAATACTCCCTCCTCTTCCAAACATTTCGTCATCTTTATCAATACGTGTCTGGTCTTCCAATGGAAATTCTTTACGCATCGGGAAATAATCCATCTCATCAACATTCAAAATGCGTTTGAGATTAGGATGCCCAACGAAATTCACTCCAAAGAAATCGAATGTTTCTCGCTCCATCCAGTTTGCTGTTGCATATAACTGTGTTGCAGTAAACACATCGGGTGTATTGATATCGGTAAATACTTTAAAACGGATACGCACATTATCAACTAGGTTGTGCAAATGATACACAACTGCTAATTCACGGCCTTTATCGTTTGGATAATGTACAGCTTGCAGATCGGTGAGAAAACGAAACTTCAACGTTTCGTCATCAAATAAAAACTGGAGCACCTTTAAATTAAAATCCTTTGGCGCTTCAAATGTGAGCATACCATAAGGCTCAGAAAAGTTAGTTATCGCTTCTCCAAATTTTTCTACCAGCTTGTTTTGAATCTGTTCGTTGATCAAAGCCATCTCAATTCGAAAATTTGAGCATTTGAAAATTTGAAAAATTATTGTGATGGATCACCACATTTTCAAATCATCAAACTGATTAATTGTTTTATTGTATTCCGTAACTGTCCAGTAATTTTTGATAATGTTCGCTGTTGCGGCGGCGAAGACTTTCCTGCCCAACCAGGTCCTGTATCCGCATCAGTCCATCAAGAATTGCTTCTGGTCTTGGAGGGCAACCCGGTACATACACATCCACGGGCACCACCTGGTCAATTCCCTGCAACACACTATATGTATCGAAAATACCCCCGCTGCTTGCACAAGCACCTACAGCCATTACCCAACGGGGCTCAGCCATTTGCAGGTATACTTGTTTAACAACCGGCCCCATTTTTTTTGAAATTGTTCCCATTACCATCATCAGATCGCACTGGCGTGGAGTAAAGGCCATACGCTCAGAACCAAAACGACCAAGATCGTAATGGGCTGCAGCTGTTGCCATAAACTCAATACCACAACAAGAAGTTGCAAAAGGTAAAGGCCAGATAGAATTCTTACGGGCCAGTCCCACTACTTCGCTGAGCTTAGTAGCAAAAAAACCTTCACCCATATGACCTTCAGGCATATCAACTACGCTGATATGGCCTTTTTGATCGACAGGTTTAGGATTGATATTAAATTGTACCGGACGTGACATAGTTTAATAATTTGAGAATTTGAATAATTGAAAATCAAAGCCTGCCATTAGCACAAGTATCCATAATTAGGCCCGTTTTCAAATCTTCAAATTGGTTGGTTTTCAAATCTTAATCCTCCCAATTAAGCGCACCTTTCTTAATAATATAATAGAATCCACACAGGAAAAATCCGACAAACATTAATACAGCCATAAATCCTCCCCATCCCAGTTCCCTGAAATTAACAGCGTAAGGATAGAAAAAGATCACTTCCACATCAAATAACACAAACAGGATAGCTACCAGGAAGTATTTTACCGCCATTGGCTGACGTGCATTACCATGAATTTCGATACCGCTTTCAAAGTTTTCCAGCTTTTGGGCAGTTGGGCGCTTAGGGCCCAGTAAATGCGTAGCCAGCATCATAACGGCCACGAAACCTACTGCGAACAATATCTGGATACCGATGGGAAAATAATTACCTGAATCATTCACCGATTGAACAACGGGGGCTGCAGGACTGGACTGTAAAAAGAAAAACCATTTCATGTGAATGCAGGTTTTGAATGCCGCAAAAATAAGGCAGGGTGTTGGAAATTCCCTGTAATAAAAAAAAATCCCTCCGCTGTTGCGAAGGGATATAGAAATAAAAATGAAATCTAAGTATTTAACTGTACAAAACAGTCTTTCGTTCACTTTGCCGGGTAACAGAATTACTGTTTACACCACTTGTTGCTTTACTATTGCTACCTGTTGACTGTGATTTTCCACCAGTAAGCTGACGCTTGTATTCCGCAGCTTCTTTATCTGTAGGGTCAATTGCCAGTATCTTATCGCAAAACTCAATGGCTGTTTTATAATCCTTCTTTACAAAGATGTTATAGCCAATAAAATATTTGTAAGCCAATTTGATCTGCGGACGGAAAGAAGCCGAATCCTTACTTGCAGAAGCTACCTGTACAAATTTTTCAAAATGCGGGTTAGCCATGCTGTTGACCATACTCGTATCGATGCTCCAGTTTGAGCGGGCACGCCAGTAGTAGCCGTAAGCTTGATCAGGATACTGGGTGGTGTATATAGAAAATACACTATCCGCTTTACGATAATAATTAAAATCACCAGAAGCCGCACCAGCGTCAAAGAAAGTACGACCAAGGTTGTACATATCCACATTGCTAGGCGTTTTCTTGGCTTTGTACTGCTTTTCTAACCAGTATGCTGTAGCTACTTTGTCGTTCTGTTTTTTAGCAAGTATAACTGCCTGATCTAAATAAGATGCCTTGTTCTCTTGAGAAGTATCGGCGTTCATCGCCTTTTCATAATAAGTATAAGCCTGCGATTGACTACCTGGCGTGCCGGCAAAAATGTCGCCGAGCAACTGGTAATCTTTCGGAACAATGTCTTCTGGCTTCGATTTCGCTAAAAATATATCAATGTTCTTTTTTGCATTGGCATATTCAGCTACTGCTGTAATTGAATCGTTTCCTTTTGCAGCTTTTTCAGCCAATGATTTATAACTATATGCTTTTAAGCGATAGATACGTGGACGGATCACGTCAGCCCCTACTTTATTGATAAGTTCATCACTCTGAGTGATTGCTTCTTTGAACTGGCCTGATGCATATTTCAAATCGATACGGTAGTAATCGTTCTGTGCATCGTTATCAATCACTGCGATATATTTATTCAGGTAATCTTCCGCTTTAGCTACGTCTCTGAAATACCAATATGCATACAATGAATAGAAAGCAGGACCGTATGCAGGATCCATATTTGCTGCCTCTTCATAGGCAGGCAAAAAGAACTCTCTATTCTTCTGACTTTCGTAGATCTGTCCTTCCTTATATTTTGCAGCTGCATATTTAGGGTTGAGTGTAAGCGCATTTTTGAACGCCAGCACTGCATTACCACCGTCAACCAATTTCCTGTAAGAATCGCCGATTGTGACATAAACAGAAGGATCGTTGAATTTCTTTGTTGTTAAGATCTTCTGTAACTGTGCAATACCATAATTGGCATCACCTGCTTTGGCGTAAGCGTTTGCACGGCCTACTGCATGTAACACTTCATTATCTTTTGATTTACTGCTGTTAATAGCCATATCAAAATGGCTACGTGCATCGGTTGCTTTATTTTCCAGCAATTCTACATGTCCCATACCAGTTAACAGGATAGGTGAAGTAGCATTTGCCTGCAACCCTGCCTGGTAAGTTTGCTTTGCCTTAGCAACGTCTTCCAAACCAATATATGCCTGGCCTAACCAATAAGCTGCTTCCTCGTTCTTGGGATTTGCAGTCACGAGTTTCTCAAACACGTCTTTTGCACTTTTGAAGCGTTCATAATACATGAACTTTTTACCATCATCGATGGATTGTGCCAGTAACTGCTGCACTAAAAGAACTGCCACAAATACTAAACTGAGTGATCGTTTCATTTTTTCTTTCTTTGGTTTTAAGTAATCGGTTGCTCAGGGTCGGTAAAAATATTAAAATTATTGTTTTACAGGCTTCACTAATTTCAGTTGTGTTTCTCTCATCATAAAGATCCTTCTTGCAGGAACGAGATAACCCCTTCTAAAGATCAGTTGCCCCCTGTCGCTGTTCATAAAATTTACAAATGCATTTCCCAACCCCGAATGATTTTCTTTTAAGACGTAATAGATATCTCTGGTGTAGGGATAACGTTTTGTTAAAATGTCCTCCTGCCAAGGTTTGGTATACGTATCTGCTTCCTCGCAACTATCACAGGGAAGCCATGCGATGCGCACCTTTTTCAAGAGCTCCAGTTGCTTGCTGTCTTCCGGATTGCCAATCCAGCTAACACCCACAAATCCCACATAACCGGGGTTTGCCGCAATATATTCCACCACTTCGCTACTGCTTTTTGCTGCTGTGATAATGGATGTATTAAACAATTTTCCTTTTAACACACTATCGATGGCATAACGTACCGTACTGGTTGCTTTTAAGCCATCAAAAACAGGTTTATAAGGCAGCTTACTTGTCCCTAACAACATTCCTGCCACTTCTTCTTTTGTAAAAACAGAGTCGGGAGCATTTCTGTTCACGACTAAAGCCACAGCATCGTTGGCTAATAATTCACTTTGGGGATAAAGACCAAGGGAGTCAGCATAATATCTTGCTTCATCGGGAGTGATGTTTTTTGTAACGATCACCATGCGCACACTGTCATTCAGCAGATCCTTCCAACACTCAGCTTCAGGTTTGTAATGAGCAATTATTTTTGCCTTGGAATTCGATGATTGAAACACCTGTATCTGTTCTTCAATAATTGGTTTGAACGATTCATCCACACTAATATGGATAGTGCCGCTTGTACCTGTATCGGTAGGTTTAGGTTTTGAGCTTTTGCAGGAAAAAAATAACAGGCTTAAACAGCCACACAGCACCATGCTCCACTTCTTCATGATTTATGATGGGTTGTTATAAGTTTTAACTCCTCTGAATATGCGAAAGGCGCCATAAAAAAATGCAGCAACACCAAAAACGGTGATCACATCGGGCGGAGGAAATGAAAATTCCAGGCCTAAGTATTTCGACAGGGCAAGCACCGCTCCCAATACCAGGTACACAATACCCAATACAACGTCGAAGACTGCCTTCACGTTCACGGGTTTATTCTTCTTTCTGAAATCTTCCTGGATTGACATGTAAGTTTTTTTCGGGAGCGGGCAAGTTAACTAATTTTTACTCTTCAGGAGCGGTAAAGGTTACAGGTTGCGTAAAATAAGATGCCACGGGTTTTCCTCTTTGTTTACCTGGTTTCCATTTGGGCATACGACCGATTACACGCAACACTTCCTTATCAAATTCCTTTCCTCCGCTTAGTGTAATTATTGCATCTGTTACCTCTCCATCAGCATTTACCACAAATTTTACCCGTACTGTTTTACGATCGCCAGCTTCCAGGTCTTCAGGTACTCTTAACATACGTTGCAGGTAACGGGTCCATGCTTCCATACCACCCGGAAATTCAGGATTTTCATCGGGGTGCTCAAGGATGGCAGGTTCTTCAGGAGCCGGGGTTTGGGGCGGAGTTGGAGTGATGCTCGTTTCACCGGGTTTCCCTTGCACAAATGTTTCTCCGCCCTCACCAACAGCAGGCTTGTCATTATCACCCGGAACATAATAATCCGGATCAGTTCTGTCAATTGGTGGACGCTTAGTTATTTGGTCATCCGGTACAATCTCGATTGATCTGTCTACCTTGGTTGGCGGTTGTGCCGCTACCGTTCTTTCCTTGGGTGCCTGCTCTTTTGGTGGATCATTTTTCTTGACCTCAGTTAACTGATGATCAGGTGGCAGCACAACATTTATTGATCTATGTAATACTTTCTTTGGCTTACTCATTACATAAACTGAAGCGCTAACAACCATCAACAACATAATACCCATTGCTTTTTTAAGATGCGAAGGATAAGCTTTGCGGATGGAATAAGCTCCATAAGTTTTGTTGCGGTTTTCGAAAATGATATCAAGCAGATCGGCTGTAAGAATTTGTTCGCTTTTCATGTGACGACGTTTTGGTGATGTGAAATAATTTGCAGGAATATTTGCAACAATCAAATGATTGAACACAAACAAACCTTCATTACACATGCGCCGGCCGGCTGCTCATGAATGAGAACGGTATTTATTTTTTATTAACCCGTTTGGTATTGAGATGCGTTGTGGAAATAAATCCACAAATCAAGTTCGAACTAAGAAGTACGGGTTACGAAACATGAACTTAAACTTTAAACTTGCAACAGTCAACTTATCTTTGCGGCCATGCGCATTTTAATGGTTTGTTTGGGAAACATTTGCAGAAGTCCTTTGGCAGAAGGTGTGCTGCAACACAAAGCATGGAAAGCCGGTTTGCAATGGAGTGTTGAAAGTGCAGGCACCGGTGCATGGCATGCTGGTGAACCACCGCACCATTTAAGTATTAAAGTAGCCAAGCATAACGGTGTTGACATCAGCAAACAACGTGCACGCCAGTTTGTAAAGGAAGATTTCCTCAACTACGATTTTATTTACGTGATGGACAGCAGCAATTATATTGATGTAAAACAAATGAGCGGCAAGTTGTGGAAAGAAGATAAAGTTGATCTGCTATTGAATGAATTATATCCCGGCGAAAACAGGGCTGTTCCTGATCCCTGGTATGGAAAAGAAGATGGTTATTATACGGTTTATGAAATGATCGACAGAGCATGTGATAAGATTATCGAGAAGCATCATGTGAGAAATACAGATATGTCTGATGTATGATCCTGGATTTATGATTTTGAACTGCTGCATTAAACTATAAACTATAAACTGAGCAATGGCGAAGGTTAACGTATCATTACCGCAAGGCACAAGAGATTTTGGAGCAGATGTTGTTCGCAAGCGTACTTATATTTTCAATACAATAAAATCAGTTTTTGAATTATACGGTTTCGAACCATTGGAAACACCTGCCATGGAAAACCTTGATACGTTGATGGGCAAATATGGTGAAGAAGGCGACAAGCTGATCTTTAAAATTCTCAATAACGGTCTGGATAATCCTGCCAAACTTCAAACAACAAAAGACGAGTTTGAAAAAGTACTCAATGGAAAAAACACGAGTGCTATAACTGAGCGTGCATTAAAGTATGATCTTACAATTCCCTTTGCACGATATGTAGCCATGAACCATAATCAACTCACTATGCCGTTCAAACGCTACCAGGTGCAGCCTGTTTGGAGAGCTGATCGTCCGCAAAAAGGACGCTATCGTGAGTTTTATCAATGCGATGCGGATGTGGTGGGCAGCAAATCATTGTTGAATGAAGTTGAACTGACAAATATCTACGCAACTGTTTTCCAAAAGCTTGGTGTTGATGTGGAGATCAAGATCAACAACCGGAAAATACTTGCTGCCTTAGCCGAACTGTGCGGCGGCAGCGACAAAATGGTTGACATTACCGTTGCTATTGACAAACTGGATAAGATCGGTTTAGAAAAAGTAAAAGAAGAATTAACACAACGTGGATTAAATGCGGACCAAATCTCTATCATCGAAAAGTATTTGCTCATCAATGGTAGCAATGCGGAAAAATTACAACAGATCAAATCTTTACTTGCAACAGTTGATATAGGTAAACAAGGAATTGAAGAACTGGAAACAGTCAGTCAGCAATCTCAAATCTCCAATTTGCAATTTGATTTTACACTGGCCCGTGGTCTTAATTATTACACCGGCATCATCTTCGAAGTAAAAGCGAAGAATGTGCAGATGGGAAGCATTGGTGGTGGCGGTCGTTACGACGATTTAACCGGTTTATTCGGTGTGCCTAATATTCCCGGTGTTGGTATTTCATTTGGCGTTGACCGTATTTATGATGTGATGGAAGAATTGAAACTCTTCCCGGCAGGTGTTCATACAGGAACAAAAGTTTTATTCTTCAATCTTGGCGATGCAGAAAGTAAAAAAGCCTTTGATCTGATGCAGCAGTTGCGCAGCAAGGGAGTTGCATGCGAACTATTTCATGAAAACAGCAAATTCGATAAGCAATTTAAATACGCCGAGAAAAAGCATATTCCTTTTATTGTTATTCTCGGCAGCAAAGAACTGGAGAATGGAAGCTGCAATGTAAAAGAATTGGCAACCGGTGTGCAGGAATCGCTCAGCTTCGATGCTTTACTGCAAAAATTTTCGGCTTAATAATGGCTGAATCAGCTAAAGAGAAATCATCTTTTCTTTTTTTGGGTTGTATGGGTGCGAATCTTTATTTTTGCCACCCTTAAAATTTCAGTCGGTGAGGTGGATGAGTGGCTGAAATCAGTAGTTTGCTAAACTGCCGTACGGGTAACTCTGTACCGCGGGTTCGAATCCCGCCCTCACCGCATACTAATCTTAAGTGTAAATGAATAAGCCGTAAACAAAATGTTTACGGCTTATTTTATTTCATGATCTGAACCTTCCTTTTCAACCTATTTAGCCTCCACTACTTTTAACGCACATTCCGCCTTTATAAAGTTTGTGGTATCCTTTTTATCGTAAAACCGCACTTTTAGCAAATAAGTTTCGTTCGTCTGCATCGGATCACCCGTGTTGAGGGTTGCAGTAAGATAACTGGCTTCATTTGCCGGTTTACCCTCAGAAAGATCCTGGTAAGCGTCCGGTAAATAAAAAATACTGTCGTTTGCCGGGCCAACTAACAGAATTGAACAACCCGGATAAACCTTGCCGTTTACTTCTTTAAAATTCGTTACCCCATCGGCTACAATCTTTACTTTATTTCCCAATGCCACTTCATTGTTTTTTAAAGGCGAATCATCGGCCCCTGCTAGAAAAATATTTTCTGCATTCAGGCCATTGTAACCGGAACTAAGTCCGGTGTTGAGATCCTTTTTTACCCCGGCGCTAAATTCGCATGCCGCAAAGAAAAATGCCGTTATGAAAAATGAAAGAGCGAAAATGCTTTTGTTCATGCTATGATTTTTTGATTGATGATTATTTGCAATCCCGGCAAGGACCATTCCCGGTGAAATGCGCAAAGATGCCCGACTCAGAAAAGCGATTGTCGAGATTGGCTGATTTTCCGAAGATGATATAGCTCCCGGTGTAAGAAATAGAAGGACGACCTACATAACTGCCGGCGACATTGCTCACTGCTGATTTTTTGCCCGTAACGGTGTTATGCAGAATAATATTGGAACCCGGCGCCCCAAGATTGGTTGCTTTTGTGGGAAAAGCAACCCATGTGCCGTCATAACTAATGCTTACTCTCTCGCCTTGTTCAATAGGACTATCACCGTTTGATGGAGCTCCATCATTGGTAAAACTGGCAACATTTACCTTCCCGGTTTCAACATCCACTACAAAAACATCCTGGAAAGAATTATTATCGTTTGGAATCATGTTTGTGGCTGTAGTTGCAAAAGAAACAAAGCGGCCGTTGCCTGAAATAACTGAAGCAACTTGTCTTGATGCAGATTCGGAACCTGCGTTTCTTTCTTTACCATCATGTGTTAAACTGATCCGTTTCAAACCAGGCTGAGATCGCTGCCATAAAAAAATATCCCAAAGATTATTATTGTCATTCGCTACCAACGTACCTGATGCTGAGCAAAAACTAATGCGGCTGCCATCGAACGATATACTTCCTTTATATCCATTGCCTCCTGTTTTCATAACAGGATCAACACTGATCATTTCTGTTTTACCATTTGCTATATCACGCAAGAAAATATTCGATACAGAACGACCTTTTGGAACAGATGATAAATTTGTTGCAGGTGAAGTGAACACAACAAATTTTCCGTTACCTGATACTGCTGCATCAAAACAATCTACATCGGCAGCAACACCATTCGATGCTCTACTGATCAGTTCAATACTGTTACTACTCTTTCTCCAAAGAAAAATATCTTTTGCATTATTGTTATCTGCCTGAACAAGATTAGTAGCTCTCGATTCAAACACTACCGTTTCTCCATCAGCAGAAATAGAAGGCTCTGCACAATCACCATTCCCCTGTTCGCCATTCGCTGCAACAGAAATCATTTTTGTAATGCCTGTGTTTCTATCACGCCAAAACAGCTGCCTGAATTTTCCACTTGATCCTTCAAAGTCTTTTGTGTTTGATATGAAAACAACGTAACGGCCTTCTTCTCCATTGTAACCACCAACGGCTGGCGCAAATGATTCATAAAAAGTGCTCATTGTTTTATCGCCCGAACTTCGTGTGAGTAATTCATAAGTAAAGTCAACGGCAATATTTATTTTGTTTACATCTTCAGGGGCTTTGCCATTTCCATAATACAACGCCGATTTCATATTTGATGCGATCTTTTTTACTGTTACATCAAATGACTCCCCTTCTTTTACTGATTTTGTAAACTTAACTGCTGAGCTGTTGTATAAATTTCCGGGGCTCTTTACAGGAGTGATGGTAAGGTCGTTTGCGTTGTTCATGGCAAGCGTAACAGGCACACCAGCAGGCGCACTTAATTTTCCTGACACAAATAAGGTTTTGCCTGAAGTTGAAGTGGATGTCGTTCGTGTTTGTGCTTTTGTATTGTTGTTCGACGTAGTTGGATCTGAATTGTTTTTTGCAACAGGGTTTGATGAAGCAACAGAAGATGAATTGGTATTTGTTTTAACTGTCGGACTATTTGCTAGGCTGGTATTACCATTCCTTGGGCCCGGTGCTGTTTTTCCAATGAAGGATTTGTAATAATCGAAATTCAACAGCTTTTCAATTTCCGTAGCAAACGTGGCCGATCGTGGATCCTTTGGTTCCGAGTTAAGAATAACATTTATCATTTGCGGCACAGCGGCCGAACTCAATTTTTTGAAATAAGTTGGGTTGGGTTTAATCAGCAATTCTGCAAACGGTTCTACCTTGTCTGTAAAACTGTAATCGAAATTGTTTTGCGTGCTTTTGATCACGATCGCCCATTTAGCCAACTCTTCAGGAGGTGCTGAAAGTTGTTCGTCTATTCTTGCCAAAGCAGCTTCGTAGCCTTGCATTAGTTTTTTAAAAAATGCCTGATCCCGTTCAACTGCCGGATTATGTGTGCCTGACATATAGTTTGCAAGTTTTGCAGGTTCCGATTTCCATTCCTGCTCTTTTGCTTTTTTCATTTGCTCCCATCCAAGTAGCTTTTCTTTTAAACGAGGAGCTTCTGCGGCCATTTCCTTTTGAAGAAAACGCTTTCGCTTCAATAAAAATTCACGACGGGTAACGTAACTCCAGGGCAGTTGTGCATCGTAAGTGATCAACCACATTTTCGTGTGAAATACCTCAGTACTACTCTTTTTAAAGACTGTTTCATTAAACTGCCAGATTCCCGGACGAATTTCAACCGGGAAACCTTCACGCAGCACATGATAACCAACAGGATTATCGGCAACAGTGGTATCATAAATTTCAACAAAGGGAACATAGTTGAAAAGTACTTTTAAAGTAGAGTTGATATCGAACTTGTTTAATGTTAACCCATCGCCTTCACAGAAATAACGCTCTCCAAACAAAGTGTACCAGCAATACGAAAGTTTCTGGCTGTATTGAACGGGTTGAAACGATCCTGAATACGCAGCATCTAAACCTTTGGGCTGGTATGCGGCTTGCAAAGGAGTATGCACTTCGTTATAAAAACGTCTTTGAATGGCCTGGTCGGCTGTGCTGCTCTTTACTGTCTCAGGTAGTTTTTTCCAAACACCTGATTTGGCCATAATGCGGTTCATACATGCATCATTGTCTTGTGCATGAGTTTGTACAGATGTAAATAATAATATGCAGGAAAATAGTTTTTGTAACATGACATGTTTTTGTGTTTACTAATTTATTTTACCATATGCTGTGTAGCTGCCATAGCTAACATCCTGCAACCAGAGAATGCGTGCACCTTTTATACAAGAAAAATATGCATTGTAAGTAACGGGTCTTCTTTCAATTTCGGAGCACCATATTTGCCAGTTGCTTAGCAACTTCCAAGTGCCGCTTGCTTTGGCAACATCAGTTCTGCTGCCCGTACTTACACTGTTGGTAGCCATTCCCAAATCCCATTGGTAGGTTTTGTTGCCTTTAAAAATATAAGTGACGCCTGATGCCACGCTTGATGATCCTGCATATACGCCTGTATTAACGTTGTAATAAGCAGTTGATCCATAAAATTGACTCGACCATTTACCAACGAGATCATTTTCGCCAACAGCAAACTTGTTCAGTCCAGCCAGGTTTACTAATGGACCCCACTCGTAGAAATAGGTACCAGGATTATCAATGCCAAACATTTGAACAAAGGTTGCTTTATCTGGCGCAATCACTTCTATCCATCCACTTTTGCCTTTACTAAAAAGCGCAACCCACACATCTTTTTTTGTAGCGTTGTCGTTCAGTAATCCTGCTGCATACAATCCCGGCTCTGAAGAATGGTTATATCCCGGCGTTTGGTATTCACGCAAATTCGTATAGCGAGGTGCCACCAGTAAATTCCAGAATACGTTTACATGTTCGTTGTATTGCGTATAATATTTTTTATCCTCTTCCCTTGGATAATGCAAGAGCACTTTAATATTTCCCTTAGTTGCTTCCACCCAATCTTCTTTTACAACACTTGTCCAGCCATCATCGAAATTTGATGTGTTGAATTGAAATCCATCGTTTGTTGCTGTTGTTGTCTGCACATGTTCTACAGGAGCACTTTGTTGCTGAGCTGTGGCTGGAGCAGAAAGTTGTAGTGATGCAACAAATTCATCTAACACAGCTCCATAAGAAGTGGTATTACTCAGCATCAGGAAACTTGCACAATTAATACCATCACTGAATGTATTTAATAACACGGAAGCAGTATCCTTATTGAACACAAACTTTCCTAGGCCGGTGTACAGTTTCCATCCCTGGTATGTTTGTGTATCTATTGCCAACGGTTCACCGCTTACCGCATAACGCTTCATTACCAGATCCTGCCATTCACTTTGAAAGTCGGCCTCAGGTGTTCCCTTGCTTGCCGTACGTTTCAGCATATCAATTTGCGCCCATGTACGTTGCGTATTATTTGTAATGGAAAAAAGTAAGCTGTTCTCCTTTGCCGACTTCGTCCATTTTGCTGGTGCAGTAAAAGTGAAAATGTCGAAACTTTGTTGTTGTGCTTTTGCACTGCATTGCATAAACAGGAAAACGATAAAAAAAGAATAGATTGGTTTCATTTTGATTATTGATTAGAATTTAATTCCTTTTAAAATACCACTGCCGGTTGCCGTAAATCCGCTGTTGATGGAGATAGTGGCATTAACACCGCCAAGAGACACGGATGGTTCTTTGGGTCCCACATTCACTTCGCCGATATCTGTTTCTACTTTTGTATTAAGTGTATTCGTTTTTACACCTGCATTAGCTGTAAGTTTTACACCAGCGTCTTTGAATCCTGAGCGGTCTATTTCTAAAAAGCCTGTTACTTCGGCTGATGTTTGTAATTGCAGCGGACCTTCTCCAAACTTCTTTCCCGTGCCTGCCGATACTTCAATTGTGCAGGTTTGAAATTCGTCAAAGAAATTGCGGTTCTCTTCACGATCAGCTGATTTTGTTTCCCAGCCGAGTTTTACAAAATCGATTTCTATTTCGGCAATCATACGGCCACATTCTGTTTTAATGGACGCATAGCCAAAATTCATTTCGCTTTTGTAGCGGCAATTCACTTCATCATAATCGGGAAGCGTACCAAACTTAGCCGTAGGTTTTTCGCTGCTATTTCCACACATGGTTGTTGGGTTTTCAAAAACGATCAGCTCAATGGGAACACGCAGCATTGCTATCCATTCCTGTTTGGCCAGGTTGATGTTAAAAGCAAGCTCTTCAGGAAATGCACGGTATAAATTATAATGTGCTATTTCATTTATTCTGGTATAAGCCCGATCAAGATGTTTCTTGCAAAAAGATTCGATGATGCTGTTAGCAGCCATTAGTAAACGGTCGTGTATGGCATCAAAGGCGCTGCAATAGGCTTCGGGAATACCCAATCCTTCACCCATTTTTCCACGAAATTGTTCATTGAGAGCCGTCAGTTCTTTTCCAGCAATTTCTTTTACACTGTCAACTGATTTCCGCATGGGAATTACAGCGATACCAAATGGATCGTGCAGTTCAATAGCAAGCAATTGATCAACCCGCGGACGCAATTTTTTTTCTGCCTTTGGTGAAAGATTGACAAATAAAGCTGAAGTTCTCGCTCCAGTGTATGGTGCATTCTTATCATGCTCCAACCTTTCCTGAAAACCTTTTTTGAAAGCCTCACCAAGCATCACTCCTTCCTCAGAAAGTTCACTGGCGATGCGGTTGATTTCTTTTCGGAACTGATCCCATTCTACCTGCATTACCTTGCTCTCTCCAACACTCTTGGGAAAAGAAGGCCATTTAAATTTCGATAAGCCTAACTCATCTTGTTTGCGGGGAGGATTGAAAAAAATATCATCGGGAGTTAATTCATAACCAAGGTCATTCAATCTTCTTTCTTTATCGCTTGTGTGCATGTGGCTGATCGCCTGCTTCATTGATTTGATAGCGGCAGTATGATTGCCTTTGCTTTCTTCAATAGCAGCTTTAATTTGATTTGCCTGCGGATGCCATGCACATAAGCGAATAGTGCTGTCAATATATTTTGAAGCAGTCGCCACATCGCCCAGGCCAAACCAGGCATGCGCAATATTGTTAAGAATGGTGCTGTTTTGCGGGTATTGCTTGTTTAAATAGTTGAGTAGTGGTAGTGCCATTTGTTCACCACCACTCATAGTCAACATTGCAGCAAAATTATTCAGGTGATTATCATTTGCAGGATCATCGGCACAGGCACGACTTAATAAGAGCAATGCTGGGGCGGCTTTTCCAAATGCCCAAAAGCCCACAGCAGCGTTAGCAACGGCCATAGTTGAACCATATTTCGACTTTATGGAATTGTAGAGTTCATCTGCTTTTGAAATTATAGATGCTGGAAACCTGCTTTGCAACTTTTGCTGAACAGATTGCATGTACACTGGCAAAGCTGTTTTTGTTAATGGCAGTTTTGAAATGGAAGCAATTCGTACTGCATCACGTTTTGGCACCAGCACTTCAGCTCCGCCATGGCTATTTGCCATTGCAAAATCGGCCATGTTTTTCATTTGCTTTACTGATGGCATTTTAATACCCATGCTATCCATAAAGCGTTTTTCTTCAGGACTCATGTTATTAAATGCCTCTTCCATTTCCTTCATTTCTTTTTGCGTTGGAAGCGGATCTTTTTTAACGGGTTTCTTTTGTGCTGAAACGGAGAGTGAAAACAATAAGAAAAACAATAGAATGTATTTCATGTTGATGATTTCAAGTAAGGAACGTATTGGTTTATCGTCTGTAGTTAGTGAGAAAAATGCTTGTTGCCGGCCGGGAGGCGGCATACTGTGAATCAGGTGGAAGGTCATGACTCACAACGACTACGCAATTACCTTCGAATTTTCCTATAGCCACTTGTGGTTTTAGATTAGTAAAAGTATTGGCGATATATTCCCGTTTAAAACTATAGTCGAAGAACTGGCCATTGCTTAATACTGCCTGGAAACTTTTTTCGTTGTAATCATATTCCACTAAATCGAATTTCCCATCATTGTTTACATCGAGTGCGGCAATTTTATGATGTTTGCCAACCGCCCAGGGTTTTAACCACACGCCGGCTTGGTAACCTGTTGAGGATTGAAATGCCGAACCAGTACTAAGTGCTACTCTCCATTCTCCTGTTGGTTGATGTACAACAGCGATGTCATCTTTTTTATCGCCGTTAAAGTCTCCTGTTACAATATTCATATCAGCTGTTTGTGCCCAACCTGAAAGCCAAATACCTGCCGGGGTAAAGAACGGCAATGCACCCGGTGTTGGATTTTTAGTATACAGTGCTACTGCAAATTCATTTCTACTAAAATTCCAACCTAACAGGTCAGCTTTACCATCGCCGTTGAAATCACCGGATAAGTATCGGTCTGCAACGGTCCAATTAGATAGTACGTTATATGGATTAATGAAATTGATACCACTTGTTGGGTCATGCATATAGCGCCAGAATTGATTTGCCCGTCTGTCAACTACGATAACTGATGCACCGAATTCCTCAGAGAAATTTCCCGTGAGTAATTCATCAGTGTATTTTAAGCCTGAATTAATTGCATAGCTGCCTGTTTGTCCCACAGTACCGGTATTATCTCTTTCAATTTTCACCTGGGTATTTCTATTTGCTGGAGTAAACACCAGCAGTCTGTCCCTACCCTGTTTTAAAATGTCCAGAGAAATATATTTAGTTGCAGGATCTTCACAATAAGCACTGGAAAATGTTTGTGTAAAAAGACGGGTTGAGTTTTTCGTAATGTCAGCCGGCGCATTTGTTAGCGGCGTTGAACTTCCATAAGAACCAACCTGCACGATTTGATCCTTTAATAGTTTTACCGTTACTGGTTGGGTTTGGTTAATGGAAACCGGCTGAGTAGTCGGTTGCATTATTTTGAGTTGGCCTTGAGAGTTAGCAATGACCGATAGTGCGAAGAATAAAAGAAGCGTACTCTTTTTCATATTGTTTATTATTAAAAGAACATTTTAAAATGCATTCCAGGTTTGTCCTGTTTTAAAATCGTAACCTGTTTTACCCGTTACTGATCTGATGCCGGTCTTAAGATTATTTTGATAATAAGTAGTACCGATCCGTTCAGCCTGTAAGGTTACGCTTGTGCTGCCGTTTGCATCTTGAACCGAGATTACACGAATTGCTTCCAGCCGAACAGTCGACAAAACGTTCCATGTTGGTTCGGCTGGCACTGTATTAGTAAACACAGCATAGGGAATGGTTTCCTTACTGCCTTGCAGTGTTGCTAAAGTTGCCGATGCACCTCCCGATGGCATTGTAAACTGCACTTGTGCTTTACCGGCAGTAACTCCCGAAAAACCGATAGCGATAATTTGTCTTTCGTAAAATCGTTGAACGCTGGTGCCACGAACCGGCTGGCCGTTAGCATCAACTATCTGCAGAAATGTTTCCTGCTTGGTTTGTGATGTTGCAGCGCCACTAATAGCCAACAACGCAGTTAACAGTAAGTATTGAAATAAATGCTTCATGTTTTGGATGATTTATGATGTAAACGTAGTACGGCGGATGAATACGCTGCCTCATGGAAAAACAGGATTTTTAAGCATTTAAATCATGGAAAGTTGGGAGAACAGTTTTGGAGAGAGTCTTTTTTATTTGTGATAAGATAATTTTTAGTTTACTTTAATTCGAATGAAAAAACTACTTCTCTATACGGCATTTTGTATTACAACCGCCCACGCACAGGAGTTTATGAATAAAGACAGCCTGTTGCAATTAGTACCCGCTGCGAAAGAGAATAAAGAGGCAGTTGACCTATATATTAATATTGGCCAGCAATATGAAAACAGCACACCTGAGCTGGCGAAGTTTTATTATAAAAAAGCTGGCGACCTAAGTAAAAAAATTAATTATCCTGAAGGTGAAGCACGCTACATTTTCAATTACACCTACGTATTAAACCTGCAGAGCCGTTTCGATTCAGGTTTGCAATTGAATCTTCAATCTGTTGACATTGCAAAGAAGTTGAATGACCCTGTTCTACTCGGCAAAGCCCTGTTTAACACGGGCACATCTTATCGTGTGCTGTCTCAATATGAAAAGGCCGCTACTTATTACGAAGAAGGGAAAAAAGTATTTGCCGGAAACAATGACAGTTTAATGGAAGCTAAAGGGTACGATATTTTACAGCTCTTGTATTATGATCTGCGCAACTACGATCGTTCAATTGCTTATGGTGAAGCTGCTGTAAAATACCTTCGAACAACAGATGATTCCATATGGCTCGGCAATGCGCTTAATAATTTGGCGATGAGTTATTCGAAACGGAAAGAGTATGCCAAGGCAGAAAGCGCCTGGAAAGAAGTATATGCAATTGCAAAAAACATTGGCCATGTAGAAATGCAGGTAGCACAAATGCTCAACCTTGGGGATTTAAGTTATAACCGGGGCGAATATGATCAACTGAAATACTATTATGACAAAGCGCTTGAACTGTCGAAGGACATGGATAGCAAAGAAACTATTGCTGTGAGCTATCGGGGCTTAGCCATTTATTATTTTTTTCAAAAAGATTTTCAGCAGGCAAAAACCATGGCGTTAAAAGCGCTGGATGTTGCAAGTCAGGAGAAATTATTACAGGAAAAAGCAAAGATCCTGGACATGCTTGCCCAAATCCATTTTGCATTGCATGATTTAACTACTGGTCAGCAATATGCGTTACAGTCGGAGATGATTCTCGACAGCATCAGCAACACAAACATTCAAAAGAATATAATCGACATTGAAAAAAAATATGAGTCTCAAAGAAAAGATAACCAGATCAAACTCCAACGTTCAGAACTCAAGCAAAAGAATACCATTAACTACCTGTTGGTGGGAAGCGCAGTAACACTGTTGCTGATATCCTTATTGTCTTATCGCAACTACAGGCAAAAACAAAACATCCAGCAGCAACGTATCACTGAACTCGAAACGGAGAAACAATTAGCAGCGACCGAAGCCGTGTTAAAAGGTGAAGAGCAGGAACGAACACGTTTGGCAAAGGATCTTCACGACGGATTGGGCGGCATGCTATCGGGTATAAAATATACACTCAATAATATGAAAGGCAACCTCATTATGACAGAAGAAAACGCCCAGGCGTTTGGTCGGAGTATTGATATGCTCGACAGCAGTATTCGTGAAATGCGCAGGGTAGCACATAACATGATGCCCGAAGCACTCGTAAAATTTGGACTTGATACTGCCTTGAGGGATTTTTGCAACGACATTAATAAAAGTGGTGCTTTACAAGTGCAATACCAATCGATAGTATTGGAAGGAATAGAAATTGATCAGACAAAAAGCGTAACGATCTACCGCATTGTGCAGGAATTATTAAATAACACTATGAAACATGCATCGGCAAAAAATGCCTTGGTGCAGTTGAGTTATAATGATGGGAACTTAACAATAACGGTAGAAGATGATGGAAAAGGTTTTGATGCTGCCCTATTAAAACAATCGAAGGGTATTGGATGGAGTAATATTCAAAACCGTGTTGAATTTTTGAAAGGTAAATGGGATGTGGATTCGCAACCAGGCAAAGGAACATCGGTTAACATTGAAATGACGGCATAAAAAAATTTTATGAGCCTTGGAACAAACGTTTTTATTGTGGATGATCACTACATGGTGGTAGAAGGTATCCGTTCACTTTTGCAATATGAAAAGGGCATTGAGTGGATGGGTCATGCCATGACTGCCGAAAGTTGTATTTCGTTTTTGAACGGCAGGCAACCCGATGTTATTTTCATGGATATTAATCTCCCCGATAAAAGCGGCATTGATCTTTGCAAAGAAGTCAGTCAAAAATATCCATCAATTGCAATCATCGGTTTAAGCACATTTAACCAGCAAAGCTTCATCAGCAAAATGATGGAAAATGGTGCATCCGGCTATGTATTAAAAAATGCCAGTAAAGAAGAACTGCTGTTTGCCATACAAACAGTGATGCGTGGCCGAACATTCTTAAGTCATGAAGCAGCGATGATCGCTGAAAAAAAAGAAGGCGATGATTTGCCTGTTCTTACCCGTCGTGAAAAGGAAGTACTGGAATTAATTGCTGATGGACTAACAACCCAGGAAATAGCCGATAAATTGTTTGTAAGTGCTGCTACTGTTGAAACACACCGCAAGAACCTGCTGCTAAAACTGGAAGCAAAAAATGTTGCCGCCATGGTAAAAATAGCAGCGAAATTGAATTTGATCTGACACACCTCCTCTTTATCCATTTCGCTGCCATTTTACTTCAACGCATTCTCTCGCTATGCAGCATAAATCCCGGTGAAAGTTCTTAACTTCCTAGTCTTAATTTTTAATTTAAATACTGTATGCGTAAAACAGCCTATCTGAGCTTGGCATTAGCTGTGGTTATTATTGGCAGCCTGGTAATATACCGTTCTACAAAAACGAATGTGAATAATACAAAAACAGCCAACCTTTCGCTTGAAATGGAAGAAGATGAAGAAGAAGGCGGTTATAAACGTCGTCTCTATGAATGGAAATTGTTACATGATCCTGCCACGGGTGAAATTCCAAGAGATATTAAAAACAGGGAATCAGAATTGCTTAGATCAATTCAACGAAAACAAACAAGCGCCGGCTTTCGCCAAACAATCAACAATGCATACACCATTGCTGGACCTTCACAAAACGGAGGAAGAACAAGAGCCGTTGCTTACGATCAGCGGAATAACGGAGTTATGATAGCTGCTGGTATTTCAGGTGGAATTTTTCGTTCAACAGATGGCGGCGCAACATGGGCATTTGTTCATCCAACAAACGGAGTTAGAATTGTAAGTTGCCTGGCACAAGATCCGCAAACACCTAATACATGGTATGCAGGAACCGGTGAACTATTAGGAACATCACAAACTTATCCCAATGCATTTATACCTGGGTTTGGTCTATTAAAATCAACAGACAATGGAATAACATGGAATGCTATTGTTTTTAATGCTACCAATAATTTGCGGGAAAGGTTCGATGATATTTTTGATATGATCTTCAATGTGCAGGTTAATGCAAACGGCCATCTGTTTGTTGCGGCTTTATCATCTATCTGGCGTTCTACCGATGGGGGAAGCACCTTTGAGCCGATTTTATTTGAGGAAGGTGAATTAGATAATGCCAGCCAGAACATTGAAAATATGATGACCGATATCGCCGTGTCAAAACCGGGAGTTGTGCCTGTTCGTTACTACGCCTGTTTTACCGGAAGAAACCGGGATAGTGATACTGCGGGTGTCTGGACTTCAACTTCTGGCACTTATGGAACTTGGACAAAAATTGGTAGTCCTTCTTTGGTAACTGGGTGGAGAGCTCATAACAACGCCACAAGCGGAGGCGAGTACACCGCAGGTTGGGGCAGAACTGTTTTAAGTGTTGCACCCAGCAATTCAAATATTTTATATGTGATGTATGATAATGCCCTCAGTGCGTCATCGGGCGAACCGGAAGCTGATCTTTTTCGGGCCGATCTTACCAGTTTCCCAACTGTATCGTGGGCGAACAGAACCGCAAACCTGAAAGCCACACAAAATGCAAACACGACAAAATACATGGAAACGCAGGATGGCTATAACATGCTTCTTGCTGTGCATCCGACCAATACAAACCTTGTACTTGCCGGCGGAGTGAACCTCTTTAAATCAACGGATGGTTTTGCAACACAAGGAACATTTATTGGTGGATTAGAATCGACTACATACACCGATCCCAATAAGTTTAGTCATGTCGATTTTCATTCATTTGCTTTCAGTCCCGCAGCTCCTAACCGATTTGTTGTTGGTAATGATGGCGGCATGCAGGTGACGCCGGATATTACTGCCGGAACTATAACATGGAATAACCTCAACAACTTATACCAAACTTTTCAATTTTATCATGTTGCCATCGACCCAACTGCAGGTTCACTTACATTTTCAGGTGGCGCACAGGACAACTCAACCAGCTACCGTGATTCCAAATCTTTGTTTGGCCCTGGTTTGCCCGACCCAAATGATCATTACGTAGGTATACTTGGTGGTGATGGTGGCATGACAGCTCTTTCTCCAAGTACTGCAACCCAACAATATTTATATGCATCGGCCCAAAACGGTATTGTAGCAAGGTTTGATGTGGGAGGCCCTACGGCAGATATTCAGATTGATCCCAGTGCGGCTCCGGAAGGCGAGTTTGTAACTTATTACCATCTCGATCAGGATAATACAGAGATCATGTATTATGTAGCTGATGATAGGATGTGGAGAACAACCAGTGCTTCAACTGTTACACCAACTACGGGCTGGACGGAAATGACAGGCGTTGCAACAACACTAACCGGAAATATTTTTGCACTTGCTACATCAAGAGGGAACTATAATAATGCAAATAGCTACCTATTTATCGGAACCGAGAATGCCAAAATTTACCGGATGCAGGATCCTAAAAATGCCGCTGCCGGTGCAACACCCATCGACATTACTCCTTCAGCCATAACAGCCGGTTCATTGGTTCGTGAAATTGCAGTTAACCCACGTAACCCTGATACCGTTTTAGCTGTCATTTCAAATTATAATAGTGTGAGTGCTTTCTGGACAGGAAATGCTTTATCTGCTACTCCAACCTGGCAAGCAGTGGAAGGAAATATTGCATCATCATCTTTCCGTTCGTGCGCTATTGTTGCTACCACAACAGGTGTTGAATATTATGTAGGCACATCCATTGGTTTGTTCAGCACGTCCACAATCAGCAGTGGTACCACAAGCTGGCAATTGGAAGGCCCTGCCATGATGCAAGGTGCAATTGTAAACGACCTGGTTTTACGTATAGCTGATAATACGTTGCTTGTGGGCACACATGGTAACGGTATGTTTTATACTGTCATTGGCAATGTTGCCACTTCTGTTCCTGACGTTGTAGTAAACGATAAACGATTTATCAATACTGTTTTCCCAACAGTTATTCCCGCCGGCGACATTAATTTCAGAACAGGCGGAATCACTGGTGTGAAAATGATCAACATTCGTGTTACAGGTTTAAATGGACAAGTATTGCTGCAACGAACACAGGCTTACCAGAATGGATCGGTACCGCTTGGTCCTTTAGCAACAGGTAGTTATGTTCTTGAAATTATAAGCGATAACCGCAAGTACAAACATGTACAACAATTTGTGAAAACCAATTAAAGCTTGTGTAATGTAGTTTGGGAAAGCATCCACAGCTAAATATGTAATATGAAAACATTTTTAACAGGCTTGGTTTTTATTTGCTGCACATCCTTTACACAAACAGGAACATATCCTGTTGCCAAATTGTATGCTTACCAGCAAAAAGTGAGCGGCGGTGCAAATTTTTCTTCGGAAGAAAAAAGAAAAGCGAAACTGCAACTATTCGTTTACCTGCTGGTAAAAAATGGCAGAAGTATAACGGTTGATGAGGTATGGATGGATGGACGTAGAACAACGTTTAAAACCGAAGAAGTTAAGTCGCCGGTTACCATTGAAAAATCGCTCAAGCTTGGAAACAATGCTGATGTGGAAACACTGGTGCCGGAAACAACACATACCGTTATGCAAATTGTGTTTACAGCCGATGCTGCAACAGAAAAAATCAGTTCACCATCACGTTATCGCAATTATCCTTTACTGATAAAATACAGTGAGAACGGTAAGCCATATTTTCTCGGAACAAAAAGCTGGACGATGCTATCGCCCCAGGTAAATCAATAAAAATTTCTTTCAACAAAAAAGCTGTTACGATTCATCTTCGTAACAGCTTTTTACTTTATAGAGGTCATCAACGTTTTCAGATCATTTCATATATAACAGCTGCACCTTGCCCCACTCCTACACACATTGTTGCTAATCCATATTTATTTTTTCTTCTTTTCATTTCGTGTAGTAAAGTTGTGGAAATGCGTACACCACTGCAACCCAAAGGATGACCAATGGCAATTGCACCACCATTTACATTCACCTTTTGTATATCCAAACCAAGATCATGAATGCAGGCAATGCTTTGCGAAGCAAATGCTTCATTCAATTCAACAAGATCAACATCAGCAACAGTTAAGCCTGCACGTTGCAATGCTTTCTGCGTTGCAGGTACCGGGCCAATGCCCATAATGGAAGGATCAACGCCTGCAACCGCCATCGATTTTATTTTTGCAATAGGCTTCAGGCTATATTTAGTTACCGCATCTTCGCTTGCTAATAACATTGCCGCTGCACCATCATTGATACCACTTGAATTACCGGCAGTAACAGTACCATCGCTTGCAAATGCAGGTTTTAATTTAGCCAGCTGCTCAACGCTTGTTTCTCTTGGATGCTCATCATTCTGAACTACGATTACTTGCTTTCCCTGTAAAGCTTCAACTGGAATAATTTCATCAGCCCATTTCCCTTCAGCTTTTGCAGCGGCATATTTTGCCTGGCTTTCAAATGCAAATTCATCCTGCGCATGGCGTGAAATATTCCATTGCCTTGCAACATTCTCTGCAGTTTCACCCATGCTGTATGGATGATATAACTCCGACAGACGTGAATTCAAAAAACGCCAGCCAAGTGTGGTGTCGTACAATTCAGTTTTACGGCCAAATGCGTCACTTTGCTTCGGCATTACAAATGGTGCACGACTCATACTTTCAACTCCACATGCGATCATCAACTCAGCATCGCCATTCGCAATTGCTCTTGCGCTATCCATGATCGCCTGCAAACCACTTGCACATAACCTGTTCACCGTATTACCTGCAACTGTTACGGGCAAACCTGCAAGCAATGCTGCCATACGTGCCACATTGCGATTATCTTCACCACTTTGATTGGCGGCACCTGCAATCACTTCTTCAATTGCATTTATATCGATAGATGCATTGCGGTGAATTAATGCTTTAATAACATGAGCAAGCAGATCATCGGGCCGAACGCTTGCCAATGCGCCCCCGTATTTGCCAATGGGCGTGCGGATGCAATCGATAATGTAAACTGGGTTCATAGCTAATTATAAAAGCCAAATGTAAAGAACTCAATTCAATCCGCTTTTGCTTTGTACCTTTGCCGCTATGCAAGTAGCGAACGAGCGAAATATCCGCCACTTAAGTCTTGAAGAAATCACTGATTACTTCGAAAGCATTGGCGAAAAGAAATTCAGGGCAAGACAGGTGTATGAATGGCTTTGGCAAAAACACGCCCACAGTTTTGCCGACATGACCAACCTGAGCAAAGAACTCCGTCAAAAATTAGGTGAAAAATTTACACTTCCGGCACTGGCTGTGGATGCCACGCAGTATTCTGCTGATGGAACGGTAAAGTCTAGATTCCGCACACATGAAGGACATTTGGTAGAAGGTGTGCTGATCCCAACTGATGAACGCAAGACAGCCTGTGTGTCATCGCAGATCGGCTGTTCGCTCAGTTGTAAATTTTGCGCCACCGGTTATATTGATCGTAAACGTAACCTCAACTATGATGAGATCTACGATGAAGTGGTGTTAATCAATCAACAAAGTGAACGTGTTTACGAAAAGAAACTTACCAATATTGTTTTCATGGGTATGGGTGAACCCTTGCTCAATTACAAAAATGTGTTGAAAGCAATTGAACGCATCACTTCGCCTGATGGATTAGGAATGAGCCCCAGGCGTATTACTGTTTCAACTGCGGGAGTTGCAAAACAGATCAGGCAGTTAGGTGATGATGAAGTGCGATTTAAATTAGCCCTCTCCCTTCATGCAGCAACAGATGAGAAGCGTCATGAGATCATGCCGATCAACGATACGAACAATATTAAATCGTTGACCGATGCATTGAATCATTTTTATAAGAAAACGGGGAATGAAATAACGTTTGAATACATCCTGTTCAAAGATTTCAATGACAGTTTGCAGGATGCTGATGAGCTGATTAAATTATATCGTCAGGTGCCTGCTGATCTTATTAATATCATTGAATACAATCCTATCGACTTAGCGAAATTTCAAAAGCCCGATGAAGATGTAACAAACAAATTCATGGCCTACCTTGAAAAACATAAAGTAAATGCCCGGCTAAGAAGAAGCCGTGGTAAAGATATTGATGCAGCTTGCGGTCAATTAGCAAATAAAGAAGGAATTAACTAAATGGATTTGACGTAATAAAAAAGCGGCCATGCAATAATTGCATAGCCGCTTTTTATTTATGCATGTAACAAGTCTTTATTGTTGCCTGCCGCCCATCCTGGTACCCGGACCATTACCTCCACCGGGGCCCCGACGACCACCACCACCTTGCCCTACACCAAACTTGCGTGGGAAATATGAAATGGTTAACATATAAAATTGTTCAAGCCCGTTTGTAACAGTTGTATTAATACCATTGCTTCCGGAACTGATGAAGATGTTCCTGTTTTGGCGCAGGATATCCATGGCAGAAAACTTCGCTTCAATTTGTTTAGTCTTCATAAAACGGTGACTGACGTAAGCATTCCAAAGCAGAGATGTTTGTTTGCTTGCCACGTTCTTTACATAGTTAAGCGTGCTGCTGAGTGTGAAATCTTTCGGATATTGAAGATTCATACTTGCAGATGTTACATAGTTCTTATTATTAAACGACTGAAGTTTGCCACCTGTCTGTTTGCTGTTGCTCATATTTACACCTTGTGACAAAGAGAAGTTAATGATATCTGCTATAGCAAAATAAACACGCAGTGAATTGTTGAAGTTTTGCGTACGTGAAATTGAAAATATCTGATCGATGTAGTTAGGCGACTGGCTGTTGAATACTGATCCGCTGTAAGTGAACTGCAGCACATTTTTTTTCAGCTTGATAGATGTATTAACGTTACCAAATAAGCTCCATGTTTTTCTTCCGTCAATATTAATAAGATAAACGTCACGACTACCATCATTGTAAATATTGCTGCTGTCGGCAATTGCATTTTTCACACGTCCGATATTACCATTCAGATTGAAATTAATATCGGCTTTTTTATTTCGATTATTACCCCTGTTGTAATTGAAATTGAAACCAAAGCTGTTAGTTGCTGAAGGTTTCAAAAATGCTCCTCCGTAGTTGAAATAGTATCGGTTTGTGCTATCAATAATAGGATACAATTGATCAAGCCCCGGAATAGAATAATTTTTAGAGTGGTTCACATTAAAGTTAATGTTGTAGCCATTTGTTTTTTGATAGTAATAAGCAATGTTTGAGTTTGGTGTAAAGAATGCAAAATCTCTTGTCAGATTTCTGTTGCTGAAGTTAGAACGATCCTTTTCCCATAAAAACTGACCACCAAGATTTGTTGTGAATGTAACAGAACGATAAAAACGGTTAGAAAGATTCTTAGTAAACGCTTTCGACAAGTTCAAAGCCGGTTCTTCACTTGTACGGGTGTTTTCATGCAGGTTCGTGATCTTATTATTGATCACATACACTTTGCCTGTAGAATCAAAATCGCTTACATTATAAGTAACGTTTGATTTACTCACCTGGAAATTGTTCGTAAGCCTGATGTTAACGTTCCAGAGATTATTACTGCCAAACAACAAACGCTTCAATGCATTGTAGGTAAAGTTGACGCCGCCATTCAAATTGGTCGAGTTGGAATTGTAAAGGCGATTCAGCGACGTGTTGCGTGCCGGATTTTCATACGAGTCAAAATCTGTAAGCGTGTTTCGCAAATTGTGATTTTCGCTATAACCTGAATTAACCCTCAATGAAAAACTTTTCAGGTTACGTTCATCACTATCCTTATTCTGAAAATTTCCACTTAAGTTGATGTTTCGGTTGGTGGTTTGCGATTGCGAGGACTCAACATTTTCACTTACAACACCCACGCTATCCCTTTCAGTTTTTGACGTTGATGAGGAATTGCCTAAGCCTTTTGTTTCACTTGCTGAAATACGAAAGCCGAGATCTTTATCCCTGTCACGTTTATTATAATTTACCCCAATTGACTTTGTATCGTTATCCTGTGTTGAATTGCGTGTTGAAGACGTATATAATGCACCGGCACCGGTAGTAGATGTACCGTTTGAAATCGAGCTTACATTGTTTACGTTGCCACGAGCTGTCAAATCAATTGACAACTCATTTGTTCGTTGGTTGTTCGTTGTTTCAATAAAGCTGTGCTGAAGATTTGCGCCAACAAAATATATTTTATTAATACCCTGTCCTCCGAAGTTAGCTACATACCTGTTGCGTGGATTAAAACTGCGGAATGTTGTTTCGCCTAATAATGATTGTAGATCTTCAACACCTTTATTAATGTTGTTGATAGCGGCACCTAAACCAAATCTTGTTTTTTTATTGTAAGCCTGCAAACCAAGGTCGCCTTCAAAACGCTGATCGGTTCCAATACCAGCGCCTCCTTTACCAAAATAGCCATTTTTCTTATCAGCCTTCAGTTTAATATTCATCGTGAGCAAAGAATCAGATGCTGTTCTTTCAGCCGGAGTTTTGCTGCGGTCTTCTTCAGTGTACACTTGTATTTTATCGATCGCATTCTTCGGCAGGTTTTGTGTTGCAATAGCAGGATCATTGCCAAAGAATGGTTTACCATCAACATATACATTAGTTACTTTCTTTCCATTTACTGTTACAGTACCATCGCCCCAAAGTGTAACGCCGGGAACTTTACGCAACATATCTTCCACCACTGCATTTGAATCTAATTTAAACGCAGCAGGGTTTATTTCCAATGTGTCGCCATTCATACGAATAGGCAATACAGCTTCAATTACCACTTCACCAAGGCTTTTAAAATTGGTGCCGAGCTGAATGTTTCCAAAGCTGTAAGATGAATTAGTACTGTCGAGCTTAACGATTTTTGAAAACGATTTGTAGCCGGATGATGTAAGACTGATCAGCAATGGCACATTGAGCGGCATCTGCTGAAAATTAAATTCACCGGAAACATTTGTAAGTTGATAGTTCAGTAACGTAGAGTCACTTTTTTTATAAACAAGTACAGTTACAGATTCAAGGCCATAATCGTTTGCAGAATCTTTTACAGTACCTGTGATGCTGCCTATCGGTCCTTCCTTTTTTTCTTGTGAGAACACAATACAGGGAAGCAGAAACAGTAAGATGGTAATTAATTTCATTTGGTTTTTGTAAGTGGTTTCAGGATGATGATAACAGGGTTTGATGATGATTTGCTTTTGTCGAAATATGATTTCAATTCAGGGGAATACACGGGGTTCCTGTGTTGTTCTGTTTCTTTTGAACGGAACATCGCATCGGAAGAGATGCTGCTATACAAAGCTGCGTTGTCGTAGTATTGAACATTCCATCCCATGATGGGCAACCAGGCATTGCTACTGTCGGGTGTAATTCTGTTAACGTTGTAAAAACGGTTTGTGCTTTTATCAAAAATGAAACGACGGTCACGTTTTTGATAATCAAGTGAAAAAAACAGCAGGTTGTTAAAAGGTACCAGGCCATTTATTTTCCATACATAACCTGCATTTGTTTGCCGGTATTCTCTTAACTCATTACGTGAGCTGAATTGCTTCGAGAAAAAAGTTTTCGGTACTGTATTTTCAAATGGCAGTACAAAATTATAGAGCGTCGTAATGCTATCGGATGTGTACTGGTAGATCGAGTAATTATAAGGACGTGTAAAGTATACCGACTTTGCGTTGTTTGCCGGAAAGAATTCGATATTACCCGGATCTGCTAAATAAGATGAATTTCTTTTTGGGTAGGGAAAATAAGAACGCAGTGTTTTATTGCCGTCGGATATTTTCAGTTCATAGTCAACAGAATCCTTTGCGTCTTTATCTTCCAACACAATGCTATACAGCCATTCCTTTGAAAAGTAATAAGGGTTGGCCATATAAATAGTAAAATCGGGTACTTCCTTGATCTGTTCCTTCTGAATATCGGTCAAATCGTAAAGCACAGCCCTTGCATATTTTCTACTGTTCTTAGAAAAAGGATTGCGTACCAATTCATCGATAAACTCCTGTGTTGGTTTAAAGTTTTTATTGGCTTGCAGCAAATAAAGCGCATTGTCTTTTTCCATGAACTGCATACTGCCTAACTGATACTTTTCATCCTTGTATTTCTTAATAAACTTTCCTGACTTATCGAAAAAATACAACCCTTGTGTATCATAATCGAAAATGATAAAATATTGAGGAGTTACAACTAAACGACTTATTTGTCCAAACGTACTTTGCCTGGTTGTCTCGAGTGGTACATAAGTAATGCTTTCAAAAATTCTTGATGCTGGTGCTCCAATGGTTGAGGCCGGATCAAAATAGAGTGTTTGAGGAGCCTGGGCTCCGACAGCATAGGTTAACAATAAGAGAAGGGGAACGAAAAAATTTCTCATAGATCAGTTTGACGTTTTGTTTAAAAAATCCTTGCAAAATAAATTTCGAAATGTTAAGTATGAGCCAATGATTGGATGAACGGTTGTGTAATCTGTTAGTCTGAATAAATGGAAGTAGATGAAAAATTTGACTAACGATCGATATTAATATTGCGTAGAACATTTCTCTTCAAAGCATTTCAGTTAACTTTGCCCCTCATCCTGTTGCAAAACAGCAAATACAAACCGCATGACAAAAAAGAGTTTCGGCAATTTTCAAAGCCAGAAAACAAACGCTCAGAAGAAAGAAGAATTCCGCCAGGAAAAAAAACAGGCAAGAGCCGAAAAGAACGAATACTTCGCCAAAAAGAAAGCAGAAGAAAGAAGTTTAAGACCACAGTCAACAAAACCCGGCAAAAAAACCGAGGCTTATGTTGCAAAGGCACAAACTCCTGCTCAGCCAATTACATTTAAACGTGAATCGAACGATGGTGAAATGCCATTGAATAAATACCTGGCTCATTGTGGCGTTTGCAGCCGCAGGGAAGCGGCGGAAGTAATTAAGACTGGCACTGTGTTGGTGAACGGCAAAGTGATTACCGAGCCCGGACATAAAGTAACGGATAAGGACGAAGTGAAAGTAAACGGCAAAAAGATCAGCATTCAAAAAGAACTAGTGTATATTCTGCTCAACAAACCGAAAGATTATATCACTACGTCAGAAGATCCGCAGGGAAGAAGAACGATAATGGATTTGATGAGAGGAGTTTCAACAAATCGTATTTACCCCGTTGGACGTTTAGATAGAAATACAACCGGTGTTCTTTTGTTAACCAATGATGGTGAACTCACACAAAAATTATCGCATCCAAGTTTCCAGGTGAAGAAAGTTTACGAGGTTACACTCGATAAACCTTTAGAGAAAAAAGATTTTGAAAAACTATTGAATGGTGTAACGCTTGAAGATGGTTTTATTGCACCCGATGCCTTGGGTTATGCTGATCCTAAAAATAAAAAGATAGTTGGTATAGAAATTCACAGTGGTCGCAATCGCATTGTACGTCGTATGTTTGAATCGCTGGGTTATGATGTGAAAGGATTGGATCGTGTATTGTTTGCAAACCTAACTAAGAAAAATGTTGACCGTGGCAAATGGCGTTATCTCAACGAAAAAGAAGTACGTCTCCTGAAGTTCCTCAATAAATCGTTTGTAAAAAAGAAAGAAGAAACAAAAGGCAAGAACAGAGATGAAGAATAAACTGGAAATTATTGCCGAAACGGATCACTGGATCGCACTTAACAAACCATCCGGATTATTATCCATTCCAGATCGTAAACAGAGTGAACCGTCGTTGAAAGATTGGCTGAATGAAAAGTATGGCAAAGTGTGGATCGTACATCGTTTGGATAAATTCACAAGTGGTTTAATTGTGTTTGCAAAAGATGAAGAAACACATAAGCTGCTATCAAAACAATTTGAAGACCGCACAGTAGAAAAATTTTATCTCGGTCTTGTACACGGCACACTAGCCAATAAGGAAGGAAGTGTTGATGCCGCAATTATGGAACATCCCGCCAAAAATGCCACCTATATTACGCATGCAAAAGGCAGAGCTTCGTTAACTGATTATAAAGTGCTGGAAGAGCATGGACTTTATTCCTGGATGCAATTCCAGATACATACAGGACGTACGCACCAGATTCGTGTGCACATGAAACATATTGGTCATCCTATTGTATGCGATGATGTTTATGGTACCGCCACACCTGTTCTTCTCTCATCAATGAAAAGAAAAAAGTTTAAGCTTGCAAAGTCGGAAGAGGAAGAGCGACCATTACTTAACCGTCTTGCATTACATGCATGGAAATTGAAGTTTGCAGATGTAGATGATAAAGAAGTAGAATTGGAAGCACCGCTTTCAAAAGACCTGCGTGCTTTATTGCAACAGTTTGAAAAATGGATTAAGTAAGCTGCTGCTATTAGCTATCGCTTCAGGAAAATTCAAAACAACCTCAATCGTTACCGCACTTGAGTTTATACCAAAATAAAAAAGCCCCCGCTTATCGGGGGCTTTGCATAACCAGATAGTATAACTTATTTATTTGGTTGAGGAGTATAACGTAAATAAGGCTTAATCACTTTTACACCTTTAGGAAATTTCTCAATAGCTGCTTCAGTACTTACAGCAGGAACCACAATTACATCTTCTCCTTCTTTCCAATCTGCCGGTGTAGCCACACTATAATTAGCAGTTAACTGCAATGAATCGATCACACGCAATACTTCATGAAAATTACGACCCGTTGAAGCCGGGTAAGTAATAAAAAGTTTTACTTTTTTATCAGGACCAATGATAAACAATGAACGCACGGTAAATGTTTCTGATGCATTGGGATGAATCATGTCAAACAGGTTAGCCACTTTCCTGTCTTCATCAGCAATAATGGGGAACTCAACACTTGTATTTTGTGTTTCATTAATGTCATTAATCCAGCCTTTGTGACGATCTAAACCATCAACACTTAATGCCAGCACTTTTACATTACGTTTTTCAAACTCATTTTTTAACAGGGCTGTTTTACCAAGCTCAGTTGTGCATACAGGCGTGTAATCTGCAGGATGCGAAAACAACACTCCCCAACCATCACCTAAGTATTCATAAAAATCAATATCACCAATGCTTGTTTTTGCCTGGAAATTTGGTGCCACATCACCTAAACGTAAACTCATAAAACAAAATTAAAAAAGTGAACAATAGAATTTGAGAAGGCAAATATAGCATATCCCTACTTAATAGATAGACTTTAGTCAAAATATTTGCCCCACGAACATCAGTTAGGAAATATCGGGCAACTCATTGTCTTCTTCTTTTCGTTTGGCATTGCGACCTTTTGTGAGAAGGGCTTTGCCAAAACGTTCCTTTACATTATCAATGGCTTTGTACAGTTCATTTTTTTTCTGTACATCCTGGAAGAGGTTGGTTTGTGAGGCCTCATCTGTTAACTCACTTAATTTCACACCAAGCAAACGTACTGGTTGCCCTTTTTTATACAACTGGTGAAACAACTGCTTTGCATTATAGATCAACTCATCGTCATAAAATGTATAAGGGATAGAAGCTTGCCGTTGCTGCGTATCAAAATTTGGGTAACGGATCTTTATTGAAACACATCCAGCCATTTTATTATCCTGTCGTAACTCATGAGCAATTTTTTCTGTTAAGCGAACGATCTCTGCTTCAAGAAATTCGATATCATTCCTGTTTTCATGAAAAGTGTTTTCGCTTGAAATAGATTTTGATTCATGATAAGCATTTACTTCACTATTGCTGATGCCTTGCGAACGAAGCCATAGGTCTCTTCCATGTTTGCCCAGTTGTTGCTCAAGCATCACCGGGTTTACATTTTGCAGATCACCGATAGTTTCAATGCCAAGGTCGAGCAATGTGTGATAAGCTTTCTCGCCAATACCCGGAATTCTGTTTACTCTTAAAGGAGCAAGAAATTCTTTTTCCTTACCATATTCAACTACAATATAATTGTTGGGCTTTGCTAAATCAGTTCCAATTTTTGCAACCAGTTTGTTTGATGCCATGGCAAATGAAATGGGCAACTGCGTCGCTTCAATAATTTCCTGCCGCAGATCAACCGTCCATTGTACCGGATCAAAAAACCGATCCATGCCTGTGAGATCAATATAAAACTCATCAATTGATGCTTTTTGAAACAACGGTGCTTTTGCTGCGATGATATCCGTCACCCATCTTGAGTAACGGCTGTAATCGCCACGTGTTCCCTGCATAACAATCGCATGCGGACAAAGCTTCATTGCCTGCGCCATGGGCATACCGCTATGTACTCCAAATGCACGTGTTTCGTAACTGCATGTGCTTACTACTCCTCTTTCTCTTGTGCCTCCCACAATTACAGGTTTGCCAACGAGTGAAGGATCATTCAAACGTTCCACCGATACAAAGAATGTATCAAGGTCGAAATGAGCTATAATGCGTTTATGCGCCAAATTCACACGGTTATAAACCGGCAAGGTACAACATTGAAAAAATTGAGTAGTATTGCACAAATTATAATGTATGAAAATCCTGAAATCCGTTGCAGTGCTCACCCTCACCTTGTTTTTTTTCACATCGTGTACAAAAGAAAAATCCATTGATACCGGGGGAACTGGCACGCCTGGTACCGGAGGTTCGGGAGGTTCGGGTATTCAAGGCACGTGGAAATTTGTTTCGTTAACGGGAAAAGATTCCACAGTTCAGATTTATAGAGATGCCAGCATGGAACTGCGTATTGAAACAGTTGCCAACCTGTCATCATCTAATCCCAAAGGTTCTTATATTTTTTCTGCAAACACAATTACGGCCCAAGGTGTGGGTTATGATTATCAATCCCCCATTACTTCTAAAGAATATGAAAACGATATACTTCAATCAGAAACAATAGCACCTCTCAGTGGAATTATTGCACCCACCAGTGGCTCAAGTGTGTACAAACTTGTGGGGGCAGATTCGATGTACCTAAACCAAAATATGTTGGGAGGCATGAGTTCGGCTCCGGGTGGCCTTAAGTATAAGCTGGAAGGAACAAAACTTTCATTATTTGTAATAGAAACCTATGCCGATTCAACTATCGACAACGGTGTAAAAATCATCGAAAAAATAAACACCTCAGTTACAGTTATTTTGCAAAAGCAATAATAGATTTTTCCTGTCTATAATTAAGAGCCGTTCACTGAACGGCTTTTTCATTTTCATATGGTTTGCAATTCGGATATGAACTACTAATTTTATTTCATGAACCTCGATTGGCTTAAAAGCGGCATTGCACCTTTAGATAACCTTATTTCCTTTTTGCACAAACAAAGCAAAACCAGTGACGTACTCAAGAAACAGGTGCTCATGGAACTTCGCAATAACCTCAATGTATTTAAAAATGGATTTTTGAACGAGGTATCATCCGATAAAATTATTGATCTCCTCAGCAACGACGCCATACAGGAAGCCATCAAACAAAACTTCGCATTCAAAAAATTAAAAGCTGGTGCTATTGAACCCTATCACGTGTACGATGATCGTAACAAACGATATATTGGCTGGAATGCAGAACGTATTGTTGACAAGATTGATGAAAAAATTGTGGAGCTGAAAACATTAAAGAAAATGAGCAATGGCTCCGTTGCTGAAGTAAAGAACAATGTGCAGCTAATGATCAGCAATCTTTATTTCCGCATGAAACTCCTGGCTGATTTTATTCAAAGCGATTTTAAATAAAACAATCCCGGCACATTGGCCGGGATTTGTTTCATAGTACAGATGTTTTCGACGGATGAACAACGGTCCTTACTTGGTATTCAATTGTTGAATCAGGGAAAGCAATTGGGCCTCGGTTACTTCGGTGAGGTTAAAGGTTACACCATAATATGTTTTACCACTTGCAGGCGCTCCTACCGTTACATCCTGCATCTCTGCATAAATTTTATTGTCTTTAAAAGTGATGGCAAGGAATGTACCTTCAATACCAATCGGGAAGCTGTTCTGGTAACTTAATAATCCTTCTTTACCAACGGGTGCGTTTATAATTTTGTTATACAATTTCACCAATGTGTTCTGTTGTTTCACTTTAAAGAAAAGCATGCTTGGTTCGCCACCCATATAGTTGGTGCTTGTTGCTGAATTCCATTGGTTACTGAAATAACCAAGCACTGTTGTTTTCGGACGAGGATCACCCATTAATGCGTCACAGTTGCGCCATACACCAAGACTATCAAGATTAAAACTGGATGTACCGTTGTTATTGTTCAATGCGAAGTTTCCATTCTGTACCCAGTTTACACCACGTGGCACATAACCTGTTTGCGAAAGTGTTACCGGAATATTTTCATGATCGTTACCATTGATGGTATACGTTACCGCACTATCACCACGCCACATTGGTATTTCACGAATTTGTTGACCGTTAGCACCTGCTTTTGGTGCAGCGGGCACTACCACCTGTGCAGGAGCATTCAATTGCAATTCGTCTGCACCTTGGTTTGCTTTTACGGTCATCTCACCATAAGAGATCAGCATTTGTCCACCAGCTTCTGTTGGTCGGTTTGCCAATAACATATCAGCTGCCTGGTACATATCCTTTACCTGAACAGTAACACTACCTGTTACAATTTGTCCGTTTGATTTTTTAAATGCATTGACAGGGAAATTGATCTTTGTGCCTTTGCTAGTGATTAGGTTGCCACCTGTTGTTGCATCGATTGTGAACGCCTCATACTTTGGTGCATTCGCATCGAAGAAAGTTTGTACTTTTCCTTCAAGAACATGCGGGTACACAACGGTTCCCTTGTCTTTTTTACAAGCAGTAAAAGTGATGGCTGCTGCAATTGCTACGGTTGAAATGATTGACTGTTTCATAATAAGAAGTTTAATTGTTTTTGTTTGTTGTTTGGAAGTATATCCGCAGCAGTAAAAGATTGTTACCCTGTTTGGGAAAGAAATTTTTAAAAAATTGCTAAGTGGTTGATTTTAAGAATGCTTGGTGAGGATATTTTTTTTGGAGAGGGAGCACAAAGGGCACGAAGAATGCACAGAGAACACTAAACCTTGTGCGCTTTGTGCAACTCTCCGTGTGCTTTGTGATAAAAAATTAATGCCTGAACTTTCGGAAGAAATAAAACCCAATTGGCAGAAGTGCTAAAAGCAACAACCAATACCAATTAAACGAAGAAGTTTGCAATTGCAATTGCTGATCGGTACCAATATAACTGAACCCACCCCACAACAGTGGATTCTTTTGCGCAAGGCTGGTTGTTTGCTGCAGGTATTGTTTTCTTGCATCGTACAATGCTATAACAGGAGAATGTTGCTCTTGCAATGATTGATAAAAAGATTGAACAAGTAACGGAGCTACAGCATCATCCACTACCCAACGACTTGCAACAACAGCCTTTACTGCTTTGCTGATGAACGAACGACCGATGCTTGCAACACCTTCGTTTTGCTGCAATTTACCTGCTGCAGTTTCGCAGGCAGTTAAGATGATCAAAGGAGATGCAGTTGTGATGTATTGCAACTGTCCGAGATAAAATTTTTGTTGCAGTACAAGATAAGGTTGACCGCTGCCATCGGCCACTGCATGCGATGCAATATGAAGAATGGAATTGGATTGCAGTGATTGAACAAATTCCTGTTCGGTTGTTTCAGTTGCTTCTTTGGAAGTTGTTTTATAATGCTTGTGCAACAACTTTTCTTCTTCCTTTGAATTGGGTAATGCAGGAAACTTTAAATGTTCTTTGCTGAATTTATAAACTGTAAGCGGCAGCTTGTTTACCTGCGGCTTTATTTCCTGCACATACTGCAGAAATGAATACACATAACTCAACGATGTTGATTCGGCCAGGAAATGTTCTTTACCGTCAATACTCAATGCTTCAAAAGGAAGTTGATGAAGTGTGACATCTGCAGAAATAATCAAAGGCTTGTTACCTGTGACCTGCATCAACTGTTTGTATAGTTGATGAGATGATTTAAAATATGCAGCCGGGTTATTGTTATAAGCTGAAGAACCGGATGTGAAATAATTTTTCAGCAGCGAATCAGTTTGCAGCTGTATTGAAACAGCATCAACTGTATTAAGTTGCAAGGATTCATTACAACTGATCATCAGCAAACTGTCTTTCAAAAACACATAACTGACGAAGTGATTTTTTGATGTTACTTCTTTCAGCTTTTTTTGGAATGCTGTAAAAGAAGGTTGATGTAACAGTTGGGCAAAACGGTTTTCTTGCAAACCAAGATTCAACTCCTGCAAACGGATCCGTTCGCTGATCTGTGCTTTTCTTTCCGCATCATTTGTTTCTGCGAGCAACAGGTAATCGTTGCGCAACTCTGCAAAGCGTTGTTGCTGTTGCTGCATACTGCTGTCAGCTTGCCATTGTTTGCTGCGACTTTGTTCGTTCAACAGTTTTCTTCCTTTCGATAATTCAACAAGCCACAACAGTTCTTCCAGCAGAAATGCTTTTTTAGTTTGCTGATACTGATGTTTGTAAAAAAACAACGCCTGCTCCGTTACCTGTACATCATTTGTACTGTTTTGCAAACTGTTTACCGATGAACTGATCAACTGGTTGCAATAATAATCGTTGGCAACAGCCATGCGGTGATAATACAAACTGCTGTCGGGTTGCTTTGATTCAAGTGTTTTTGCAAGACCTGCATATAAACCTGTAACCGTGTTATCTGGAAAAAAGCCGGATGCATCGATAGCGAAGTATTGTAAGCCTTGCAAAAAGTTTTGTTTGCTGCTATCTATTAGTTGTAACTCCAAAAACAAATTTCCTTTTTCCACTTTCAGTTTGGCTTTATCCCGCTGGCGACTGTCGGGGTATGTTTGCTCCAGTATCTTTTCTGCATTCTGCAATTTTTGTAAAGCCTGTTGCCATCGCTGTTTGCCGCTGAGCAGTTTGGATGAAAGCAGCAAAGCGCTCACCATCCACGATGCATCTGCATCAACTGCATCGGCCGAACGAAAAAACTGCAATGCTTTTTGATTATAGAATACAGCACTATCATTTTGCTTTGCTCCATAAAATGCATCAGCTTTTACATTGTACAACAGACAGGTTGATGAAATCCGTTCATTGATAAACTGCAAGCCTTTGTTGCAGCTTGTTTGCGTTGCAGTATAATCGCCCAGCCAGTAATAAGTTATGGCAAGATTGCTGTATAGCGATGGTAGTAAGTTGTTTTTATTACTTGCTGTCGCCTGCTCAATAGCCGTTTGCTGCAAGGCAATTGCTTTATCGTAATCGCCTAAACGAACATAGTTGTTGCCGAGTGGTTTAATGATAAACTCTTCTGCTTCGTACACAAGCTTTTGTTGCTGCTGATACTTCAATCCTTTTTCATACCAACGTGTGCTGGCCTGTATTTGTCCCTGCTGTAATAAATGATAAGCGATGTTGAGTACAAAATCGAGATAAGCAATTTGTTCTTCTTCTGTTTTCGGTTGTCGCCACAACGTTTTTGTTAACGAATCAGCTTTGTTTGAAAGATAGAACGGTTGCTCATCGGTTAGATCGTACAGCATTTCGAGGTACGCCTGCAACTGATCTTTCGGTCGATATACTTCATTCCATTTTGCTCTTTGCTGTGGCTCATCATCACCCGAAAAAAACAAAAACAGGAATGCAATGCTGCTGAACGGCAGCAAACGACGAAGCAATGATTGATATGAGTGATTTACAGTCGCCAGGATGCATAAAAATAGAGATAAGATCTGTTTGTTCCGCCATAATAAAAACGAGTTCCTATTTGCGGACCAAGACGAACCTTTCCAAACTGAGCATCAATAAAAGGAAGAAACTGTGCATCGGAAAATGATTTGATCGAATTTGTTTTTTTGAGTCCGTAAGGAAAGTTAACCTGCCCGTTAAAATTGTTCAACTGATATGTGCGGCTTGTATCAATAGAACCTCCAAAATCTGCATCTACACGAACACCGGCTCCCGCCGACAACAGATCGTTGAAATTATAACGCAGATGCAATGGCACCAAACCAATACGTGTAATGCTCGATTTTAATTGCTGCCTGTAACCACGATAATCATAATTCTTTCCATCGATAACCACTACACCCTGTGTTTGAAATGTTTGTTGTGCTGTGGTTGTTTGATAATACTTACCAAACAGTTCGAATTGAAAATAAGGTTTGTATGGAGCAAGCCTTGCTATACCTACACCCACATTTACGCCATCGCTTAAACCATTCGTACCAAGATTCATTTCATAACCGGCCATAACAATGGGCGATAACGCCGGTTTGAATTTTCCAGTTGCAAAATTGGTGATCACCGGTACGTTCTTATCAAAGTAAATAGCTGTTTGTCCTTTGAAAGGAAGATTATCCAATTTCTTTTTTGTTTTTACATCAAACTCAACAAAACCTTTGGTGCTGTCTTTATCATTTACGCCCTTTTGATTGGTGCCTGGCAAATAAATGCCGTTGAAGATGAAAGCAGCACTGTCTTTGGTGTTGATAAGTTCCCAACAACCTGTGCGGTTCGGCACACTGTCGCAAGGCAAACAATAAGGCGACATATCTTTTATAGTGATTGTTTGCGGATCCATGGCCGAAGGAAGCGTGATGGCCAGTTTTATTTTTCGTGCAGGCCCTTCACCATCGTTCTGGAAACGGATCTTATAACTGAGCGATTTACTTTTCTTGAGCGTACGGTAATTCATCCGTCCCTGTTTTAAATTCATCTTGTTGGGATCATGCGATGTAACAATAGGAATATTCAACTGATGCATGTACACGCCGCCGGTATCAGGCACAAACAAACCGGTAATAACAATGGTTGCATTTGTATCCTTGATCATACCTGGTGTAACGTACAGGTTGGTGAACATAAACTGTGCATCGGTGGTTGCCTGTTTAATATCTACTGCAAATACATTGCTGTAACTTTTCAGGGTATTCATCAAAAAAGTTTTGCTTTCTACACCTGTAAACTTTTTCTCTTCTTTAAAATGCGATGCAGGACTGCCGCTCCTCGTCAACAACATATTATCGAAAGAACGAACAGATGCAATGGCATTTTTATCGTTGATCAATGCTGCTTCGTTGTACAAACGAAAACCGGCGGTATCAAAACTGTTTTGTCCGAATTGTTTTTCGTTGATGAAAAGATAGACTTTGCCATTCACTGCCACATCATTTTTCCAACCCGCCATCAACAGCATGGTATCGCCGGGCTTGGCCATGCAGTTATATTTTAATTCAAAAGCGCCATTTGCTTTAAAGAAGTTTTGTTCTGATGGTGATACTGCTGCGAGATAAGATTTATTCACCTGCTTCACTGCTACCTTTTTTGGTTTGCGCCCGGGTTTTTTCCCATCATCATAATTGTTGACTGCATACAACACTGCTTCATAATCGCCTTCTTTTGCATACACATGCTCGGGATTTTCTTCGGTGCTGAAATGACCATCACCAAAATCCCATAAATAAGTATAAAACGGTTTGGGTGCGCCGGGTATTTGTGTAAGTAGAGGTAAGTTTGCTATAAACGAAATTTTATTTTCTTTTTGCTTCACAACTATAGCGGTATCTGTTTGTGCAAACAAGTTGCCGCAAAAAGGAAACAGGATGATATAAACAATTGAAAATTTCATGCAGTTGTTAAGGGTAGATAAAGACAAGCAGTTATTTGTTACCCTAAAGTAATTTTTTTTTATGAATCCGCTTAAGCAATGAAAATTCGCCAGCATAAACGAAAAAAGCAGGGCTTTTGCCCTGCTCTAACTAAAAACTACTCACCATCAGCTCTAAAATCCTAAACCGATTGTAAATGCAGTGATCGCACCGCCAGTAAATTCGAAGTTAGCCGGTGAAGGAGAAGCTGATCCGTTGCTCAAATTGATCTTATGTAAACGTGTTTTCCCGTCGACGGTTAAAACAGCCCATGCATTACCACTTGTGCCGGCAATATCAAAACCACCAACAGCTGTTGCGTTCAAACCCAGATCTCCAATAGCCACAAGCGTACCATTATTAGGCGGATCCTGTTTATATAATTTATCAACTGAAGGATCTATATCAAACAACACAGTTGTTGTTGCCCCAGCGAAATTATTTGTATAGGCTGCACCTGTTACCGCTGCACCTTCTGTTAAGTCAAGATCAACAGCAGCCACTAAGCCAGTTACTGGATGCAGGCGAAGATTTAAACCAAGATTACTTACCACACGAATGCGATCAACCGTTGGATTAAAATCAAATCCAAATTCAGTCCCGGTAAGTAATGTTGCAAATACCGTTGTGCCAACCTGCACTGCTGCACCACTCGATGCATTGATTGTGTAAAGCCGGCTACTGCTGCCAAGCGCATAAAGCTGACCGTTAGCAGGGCGAAAATCAAGGCCAACAATTGTTTCACCACTTATAGCTCCCGTGATGGTTTTACTTACAGCAACAGGGACGTCAGGATTGAGGATGAGTAGTGTTGATCCGTTGAGCACTGCGTAAGCAACAGGATGTGTTGGAATGGCAATCCCTCTTACGGTTGTTGCGCCTCCAAGCATACCTACATTTTCTGCTTTACCTGATGAAAGATCAACGGTAAATACAGAAGCTGTGCTTCCGCTGTTGTAAACAGCAAGTGCAATATTGTCTGAAGCGGCAATATCAAACTCGCCTGTGCCCGACAGATCGATTCCAAGGTTACCAACGGCTTCTATGCCACCGGTATTGGGTGAGCTTTGTTTGTATAGAATATCATTTGTTACATCAATATCAAACAACACAGTTGTTGATGCACCAGCTTTATTTTCTGTATAAGCAGCAGAAGAAACCGATGTATTTATTGTTCCGCCAATATTGATGGCTCCGTCATTTGCTACAACAGTTCCAGTTTCGGGATTCAAACGAAGGTTTTGCCCGCCGGTAGAAATTAAACGGATACGATCAACCGTTGGATTAAAATCAAATGCAGCTATGTCACCAGCAAGTGCAGGTGTAAATGAACCTGAGCCAATTACTCTTGCCTCACCACTTGTTGTATTAATTACATAGATACGGCTGCTGCTGCCTACACCGTATAATTGACCCGTTGCAGGACGAAAGTCAATGGCCAGCATTGTTTCTGCTGATTGCATTCCAGTAATCGACACTCTTGAAATTATTTTGTCTGGCTTTGAAGCGTCGTACTTCGCTAATGTATTGCTGTTGATGAGTGCAAAAAATTCCAGTTTGGGACCTTTGCCGTTTTGGTTGCCATCATTCACCTTACTGCAACTAACAGAAAAGATAGAGCATAGCATTGCAACAAGGGCAACGATGTGAGTTGTCTTCTTCATACGTGTAAGTTTAGAACTTAGTTACGTACACAATCAAACGATTGGATTTCTTACAAGCATAAAAAAAAGGCCGGGTCATTACTGAACCGGCCTGTATGATACATCAGGAAAGAGACTATCTGTTAATGATCAGTTTTTCTGTTCGTAACACATTTCCGCTTGCACCTGTAACACGCAGCACATACATACCAGCAGGAAGTTCAGCTGTTTCCATACGTGTTGCCAATCCGTTACCAGCTGCTTGTTTTACTCTGCGGCCTTTAACATCAAAGAGTTCGATGATGCGTCCTGCTTCAGTGCTGTAATTATATACAATAATGAAGTTGGTAGCAGGGTTTGGATAAATATCAATTGTTTTATCCTTCTTCTCTTCTTTCACCCTGTTATCAACAGGAGCAGTTTGCACAAATTGACGAAGCGCTCCACCATTAAATGTAAACTCGAGAATGCTTCCGGGGTTTGCAGGCGTTGTTGTTACATTACCTGTTGGACCCGATGTTGAACCGCTTGAATCGCAAGCCACATAAATTTTTGTTCCATCAGGACTAACCACCACATCACGGAAGCGACCCATGCCACGGAAATAGTTGATGGTATCAGAAATAATACGCAAGCCATCATTACTTAGTTGATAACGGGTAATGGTACCCGCTTTTAACATAGCCACCAACACCGAATTCTGCCAACCCGGAATTCCCGTACTGCCATAAAATTCTGTTCCTGATGGCGCCATTGAAGGCCACAGCATATTGTCGCCACCAGTTGGTGGGTTCACTGCAGGGTAAATTGAACGTAGTGGTTCTTTTGCATTTAATGTTGCACAGTTCACTTGTTCACTCACAACATCAAAGCCACCAATGTTGCGACCGTTATAGTTACCATCACAATAACCAGCTACTTGGGGCCAACCGAAATTTCTTCCGCTTTCAATAATGTTCACTTCATCATCGCTATAAGGACCATGTTCGGTACTGTATAAAATATTTGAACCATTCACATTTCCCCAAACCAATCCTTGCGGATTACGATGGCCAAGTGAATAAACAGCAGTTGGTTGTCCCCCGCTTGTAAATGGATTATCAGCTGGTATCCATGAACCACTTTCCAATTCAGTATTCAGGCGAAGGATCTTGCCTTCAAGAATGGAGAGATTTTGTGCGTTGTTTACACGACTGATATTATCAAACTGTCCAGCACCCATATCGCCAATACTGAAATACAATTTCGTATCAGGCCCAATGGCAAGGCGTGCAGAGTTATGATCGTTACTACCAGGAATACTTTCTAAAACTGTAACAGGGTTAACGAGAGTTTGCGTAAATGCGTCGTAGGTATAGCGTTCAATGCGAATTCTTCTAACGGTAGCACTTAAAGATTGATAAGTGTAAGAAATATAAACATAAGGTTTACCAGTGTTAAATTCAGGATGAAGTGCGAGACCCATTAAACCATCTTGTCCACCAACACGCACCATTTTCGATCCCAATGTTAATACAACACGCTTTACACCTGTTGAAGGATTAACGAAACTAACGGTACCGCCAAAGCGCTCAGTATACCAAAGATTATCATCAGGGCCATACACCAGATCGTGTGGCATACGCTGACGTGGAATAACCGTCCGAACGCTGAACGATTCCGAAGCGGCTATGGAAGCGATAGTTGTAACAGGAAATACAGCACTGGTTGATTCATTGCCGGCTGCGTCTCTGGCACGAACCGTCATGTTATAAGTTGTGTTGGCAGCAAGACCAGTTACACTGTAAGAAGTGTAGGTGAGCGCAGTGCTATTCATTTTTACACCATTCCTGTAAACATCATAACCTGTAACGGCAGTATTATCGGTTGAAGCATCCCACTTCAATACAAAAGAATTGGTGGTGATAAAATCAGCAGCAAGACCAGCAGGGGCTGATGGAGCTTGTGTATCGAAAATAAGATCAGTTGAAAGATTAGCACCGGGAATAACTTCACTTGGTGCCGATGAGCTTTGGCCGGGTTTCGACCAGCCAACAGAAAGGTTATCGTTACCCGTTGTTTCTTTCATTAAGGCTTCTACATAATATTTGACACCTGCTACTAAAACAATACCAACGGATTTTTGAGAAGCTGAAGCATTCCATTGACGATACTTTGTTGCTTTGGAGGTGTATGCTATTCTCACCTTACCAGTTGAAAGACCGGTGCTGCTAAGCCATAATTCTCCTGCATTGTCAGCAGCCACCCAGAAATAATAAGTGCCCGTTGTTGGTACACAGAGATAGCCATACATTCTTACACCAATATTGTTACCGGTGTTGGCCGTGCTTTCAAATATTGTTCGAATACCAGTTACCGATGCGTTGTTTGGATAGCCAATGAGGGAGGTCAGGTTACTGATGTTGCCGCCCGTTACGTTATTCCATTGTTGGTAATTGATGCCGCCCATTCCGAGACATTGAGCATTTAACTGATGGAAAAGCACGAGGGATAGAAATGAAAGTAGAATTCGTTTCATGTAAGTGGTTTTGGGGATTTCTGATTTGACTTTCCAAAGGAATGATTTTTTTATGAAAAAAAATTCAACGGATTATTACCAAGTAGTTTCCACATGTGAATAACATGGCTAAGACGTTCATGCAACAAAATGTTGTTGTTGCATAAACATATGCTGTCGTTTCTATCTTTCATAACTTGTAGTACATCATATCAGGGGTGTTGTCGTTGATTTTAACACGTATACTTTTCTTATATGTGTACTAAGTATCCCCACTTAGTGCGAGTGGGTGCAGCTGTTTGTTTTTGAAAATGCAACAGCAAAATTGTTGCGCCGCAGATGTTACGGATGTAGTTTTACATCATCGAAGCAGAAAACAATATCCAATAGAAAAACTGAAAAAATCCAATCCCAAAGAACCTGCCGGGAAGCAGCAAAACATCCGAACCAAATCCAATCCTTGAAAAAGACCGAACCAAATCCAAATCCGAAGCCTGCTGAAAAGCAGAGCGGAAAACCAAGTATCCAAAAGCCCGTTTGAAATTACGGCCCCATGAAAACCAAGTGACTTCTGTACCCTGCGAAAGAGGATAATACGGACAAGAAAACCCAAAGCATTGAAGTCATTTAGAAAGCCCCCGAGAGATCGGGGGCTTTCTACATTAATGATCATCGGTTCGGTTCAACTGTGTTCATTAAAATCCCTTTCCTGTAATTCCAGTTTTAAAATCCAGTTACGCCATATTTTATAAGAGATATGTGTAAGCTGCACAAGTACAAGGATCATTCCCAGTAAAATAAAACTCTTTTCCCTGGTGAAGGTTACAATTGACAGAAAAAACACAAGCAGGCAAACACTATAAAAAAAAGATATAACCAAGGAGAGGATCGATAATCGCTTCACCTTCTTTAGTAAATGTTGAACTGACAATGTGAGATTTTCTTTAAGCACTGGTTTTGCCAAGGAAAAATAACCGATTACATCGTTGAAGATATATAACAGTGCCGCTGCAAATAAAAGCAGGTTAGCATATAAAGGCTTTGTGTCGCCATCAAACCAATCGTAATACACTACCAGGAAAAATGAAAGTGTTATTGTTTCGATGATCAACTTAGTGCGAATGCGTTTCAACGTAGGATGACTGTTGAGTTTTGTCATTCGTGCCAGGTCTGCATTTGTTTTATAATTACCGCCAGCATTTTGCCAGCCTGATTTTAATTCATCGAGTTCCATAAAAATTAATTTAAACGTTGTTTTAATTTGTTTTTAATTCGACTTAACCTCGCCCCAACATTAGTTTCCGTTATTCCGGTAATAGCAGCAATTTCCTGGTAGTTAAAATCCTCGAGATATAAAGAGATAACTGCTTTTTCAGCATCAGTTAAAATGCGAAGCGCTTCGAATAACCGTTCCTGATTTTCTGAACTATTGTTGCCGGCAGCATAATGAACAGTCTCTGGAAGTTCGTCGGAATAAACCATCTTCAACTTTGGTTTGCGATATACTGCAATAGCGGTGTTCAACGCAATCCTGTACATCCAGGAGCTGAACTTTGATTCGCCTTTAAAGCCTGGATATGACTTCCAGAGTTGATACACAATTTCCTGGAAGAGATCTTCCTGGTCCTCACGGCTATCACGATACAAGTTGCAAACCTTGTAAATGATGTTTTGATTATCCTGTATACTTTTTATGAACGACTGCTCCATAATTCAACCAAAGGTCAAGCCCCGATTCCGGGGTATTTTACATTAAACCTTATACAGCATAAGTTGCATTAGTGAAGCTAAAACTTACACCTGCAAAAAAAATATGGAATTTGGCCAGATGTGGAATTTAGGGACGCCTGGCTCCCCAGTTATAGCCTAGTTGGCAACCACCCTCATAACCGCCGGTAATATATACCAGCAAAACAGTGTAATGATTAAGATGCTCACCATATTCATCACGAAACCGGCTTTGATCATGTCTTTTAATTTGATATGACCACTGCTGAATACAATGGCATTCGGTGGTGTTCCCATGGGCATCATGGCGGCAGCGCTGGCAGCCAGTGTCATTGGTAAACCAAGCAACAATGGATCGAGATGCAATGCATCGGCAAGTGAACCAAGAACTGGAGCTAATACAATAACCTGCGCCACATTACTCATTACTTCACTTAAAAAGATGCAGATCACTACAATCACTAACACCAGAATTAACCCGTGCATATTACTAAAGCCCGCAAGCCACTGGCCTACCTGAGCCATTACACCCACCTGTTCTAATGAATTAGCCAATGCAATGCCACCACCGAACAATAACAAAATGCCCCAGGCCATTTTTGACGTATCGCTCCAGGTTAACAACATCGATAATTTTTTGTGGACTTGTTTGTCTGCTGGCGTTGCAAATAAAAATAAGGCCCCAATGATTGCGATCATACTATCGTTTAACTTGAACCAACCGATTTGATTCAGCAAATCTTTGGTGATCCATAGTATTGCAGTGGCGATGAAAATGATGAGAACTCTTTTTTCTGACACAGACATTTTACCTAATGCCCTTAATTCATCTTTGATGTAAAGATTTGCATCTTCACTATTTCGTATGCGACTTGGAAACATCCATTTCACTAATACAAAATATAACGCTACCAGCAACACAATTGCAAGCGGTGTGCACACCATCATCCAATCGATAAACTGCACATCATAATTATATTTTTTCTCAATAAACGCAACAAAGGCAACATTGGGCGGTGTGCCGATGATGGTGGCAATGCCACCAATATTACTGGCGTAAGCAATCACCAACATTAACACAAGGGAAAAATTTGCAAGACTGGTTCCCTCCTGCTCATGCTCTTTCATTACCGCAATTACGCTGAGAGCAATGGGAAACATCATCATTGTAGTAGCGGTGTTGCTAAGCCACATACTTAAAAAAGATGTTGCAATGATGAATCCGAGAATAATACGATTGCCACTGGTGCCGGTTTTTTGTACAATGCTTAATGCAATTCGCTTATGCAGATTCCATTTTTCAATCGCTAGGCCAATCATAAAACCTCCCATGAATAAAAAGATCACAGGATTGCTGTAAGCTTTTGCCGTTTCTTCCATAGAGCTGATGTTGAACAACGGAAGCAACACTAAAGGTATAAGCGCTACAGCGGGCATGGGTAATGCTTCGCTGATCCACCATGTGATCATAAGAACAGCAACAGCAACGGCGTTGTTGGCCACAGCATCTAATCCAAAGGGATTAAAAAGATAAGCAGCAAGCGACAATACAATTCCGGATAACAACGATATCCAGTATTGATTTCTTTTGACGAACTCCATGAGATAAATATAGTTTTTTAGTCCGGAGTTCTGATCTTCTACAGGTTAGTTAATGTAATGGCAGTTTTATTTAGTGCGTGTTTGCTTACCTGTGGGTGACCTTCCATAAAAAAACGATAAAGCCATAAGGCATGTTCGGCAGCATAATCAACACCTATGCGGGGCGAGGCCATTATATTAAAAGAAGATGGCGTATTCTCTTCTGCCAACCAGATTTGTTTGCTTTGTAATTGTAAACCGCTATGCAATGTTGAAATACCTAATGCTTTACTCACATTCCCCGGACCACGACCAATACTATTGTCCTTTTTTTCTTTATTGAAACGTTGCAGCATAGTGTCAACACCTTCAACGGGCTCAATGCCACGAATCAAAACAGCATCAGGCTTATCTTTTACATTGCACACAACATTAAATAAATGATGAATGCCATAGCAGAGATATACATAAGAAACACCGGGCGCTCCAAACATCACTTCTGTTCTTGCAGTTCGCCTGTTATTATATGCATGTGATGCTTTATCAATGATACCTGCATATGCTTCTGTTTCAACAATACGACCAACGGTGTATTCCTTATCAAATTTTGTGATGATATATTTTCCTAACAGCTCCTGCGCTATCTGTGCCACATCATCACGCTCATAAAAATCTATGCCGAGCTTTTGCATTTTGTTGTATTTTGCCGCACACGCCTGCTAAGCACCTTATTCATTATTTAAAACATAGAACGCTTGTTAAAGGAATTAGTCATTGCTGTTCAGGCTTACTTCAGAGCGCATAATTTTATTGTGCGTCACAAGTTATGGAAATGGATTCTCATTCCGGGCTTCATCTATATGCTCTTATTTATGGGAGGGATGTGGTTGTTCTGGAACTCCAGCAGCAGTTTTCTTGATTGGCTGTTTAATGTGGTGGGTATTAAAAGCTGGCTCGATTCAATGAACAACAGTTTCCTCAACTTCCTGTTCATCACAGCGAGCATTATGGTGCGGCTGATATTACTGTTCTTTTATTTTTCATTGTTCAAATTCCTATTTCTTGTTGTGGGCTCGCCTGTGTTTGCCTACCTCAGCGAAAAAACAGAAAATATTATTGAAGGAAATGATTACCCCTTCAGCGTGCAACAATTGTTGAGTGATATCTGGCGTGCCATTCGCCTGGCATTGCGAAATACATTGTGGCAAACAGTGTATATCATCAGCATTCTTTTACTTTCATTGATACCAGTGGTTGGTTGGATCAGTCCCTTAATTGCATTCCTGGTTGAATGTTATTACTACGGATTCTCCATGCTCGATTATAGTACAGAACGTCATAAACTTTCACCATCGCAAAGCATTGCCTTCATAAGTAACCGGAGAGGCTTGGCAATTGGAAACGGCATGGTATTTTTTCTTATGCACCTTGTGCCATTTGTAGGATGGGTTCTGGCTCCTGCCTATGCCGTAATTGCTGCCACATTAAGTTTGTATCATCCGGATGATAATCCGTAAGGCTTACATTTGCTGATTGTTCATTAAACTCTAGTCACTTGCCTGTTGTTTTCTTAATTCCTGCGCCGTTAGAAGATGAAAGTCTGGAAGCTATTCCTGCTTATGTGCTCGATGCAGTGAAGCAATGCAATGTATTTTTTGTGGAGAATGAACGAACTGCAAGACGATACCTGAAAAAACTGGACAAGGCCATTGTGATCGATGATCACGAATGGTTCATCATTCACAAAGCAGAAGCACAGGTGAAGAACCAGTTCATGCAAAAACTGAAAGCTGGCAAAACAATTGGGATCATCAGTGAAGCTGGTTGCCCGGGCATTGCAGATCCGGGACAAATTTTAATTGAAGCTGCTCACCAGGTTGGCGCTACCGTTAAACCATTGGTGGGACCAAGTTCTATTTTATTAGCGTTGATGGGAAGTGGAATGAATGGTCAGCAATTTTCATTTGTTGGTTATCTGCCCATTGAAGAACCACAACGCAAACGAAAGTTGACCCAGCTGGAAGATTTTTCTGCCAAGTTTCAAAGTACGCAGGTATTTATTGAAACACCATATCGCAATAATCAATTACTTGAAACAATTTTGAAAAGCTGCAAACCACAAACACGTATTTGTATTGCAGCCAATCTTACAGCGCCAAATGAATTCATCCAAACAAAAACAGTGGCAGAATGGAAAAAACAAATTCCTGATCTACACAAACAACCTGTGATCTTTTGTTTGATGGGATAAATTAACAAGGCAAAGCTGGAAGGTCAAACGCAAAAAGTGAACAGAATTACTTTCGCTTGTAAAACACAAACCCGTTTTTGCGACCGATCACTTCAACTTTATTGGCATGCTTCTCCATCACTTCTTTTTCAAATGTGTTTTTGCTGATGAAGTAAGTGGGCTTATCTACATTACCCATCATTAACCAATTTTCATCTTTTGCTTCTTTACGTTGGCCAGGTTTAATGCGTGTATAGAAATACTGGGCGTAGCTTTTATATCCTAATGTTTTAATGTAAACATCTTTGCCTTGTAGTGATTCGTAAAACTCTATAGCTGCATGTTGCGAATATTGTTCAATTCGTGGTGTAAACAACGTAAGCAATACCTGCATGGCACCAATACATGCAATGAGTAACAAAACAATTGCCTTTTGAAATTTCTTTTGCTGTAACCAAATGCTGCTCGTTATCACTGCAGCCAGAAATAATACACCGGGAATCATTAAAAAATAATTCCATTGCACATCAGCTTCTACATTACCCATTGCAAAAACATCTTTGGTGAGCATTGGCTTTATCCAGTCGATATTATTGCCGATCAATGGCAATGCGATAAAAAGGACACTCCAGATGATACCGAGAAATAATAATCCAAACTTCTGCCATCTCTTTAATTGAGCGGTTCGATTGACAACACCATATACAGTAGCAGCAGCTAAATAGCCTATGGGCAAATAAGTGAACGATGAGTAATGAACGATCTTGGTTTTCACAATCGTAAACAATACCAGTATTACAATCAACGAAGCAATCATGAACATTCTGAAATACTGCTGATGCCTGTTTTCATGAATTTGATTTTTGTAACGGAAGATCAACAGTGAGGCAGGGAAGCAGCCGATAAGCACCACCACAAAATGATAAAGTAAGAAACCGCCGTGGCCTGCATCCTTTGTATTGAACAATCGTATTTGATAGGTGACGAATTCATTTACGAACCACCATCCGTGTTGTGCGATCTCTAAACCAAACCAGATCATGGTCACCAGTAAAACGATCAGTCCCCAGGTGAGATAATATTTAACCGATACCCACCCTTTCCATCTATTGAATAAAATAAACAGCCCGTAACTCAACAACACTACTAATGCTGCAACAGGTCCTTTAGTTAATATGCCGATACCGGTAAACAATCCTGACAGCAAAAGATGTTTCATGAACGATTGCCGCTCCTCTTTTGCAGAAAGAAACCTGCTGAGAAAATAAATACCAAGAAAAATAAAAAGATTAAACCATGGATCGATGATGCCGCTCTTAAAATACAAATGCGGAAGAAACGTACCAGCATAGATGAGCACCCACCAAAAAGCGAATTGCTCGTTATGCAATCGTCGGCCAATGCCAAATAAAACTAGTAACGTAGCAACACCACAAAGCGCATTGGGCAGTCGTGCTGCAAATTCATTTACGCCAAACACTTTCATCGCTGCCACCTGCATCCAGAAAAAAAGAGGTGGCTTTTCCCAGAATGGTTCGTAATTGATTTGCACCTGCATGTAATTGTTGGTCTCAATCATTTCTCTAGCACTCTCCGCAAAGTTGATCTCATCCCAATCAAACAACGGAACACGGCCAAGCGAATGGAAAAATAATAAAGCCGCAATTACTGCAATACCCAAATAAGATACGATCCTGTTCATGATGGTTACGAAGATAAATGAAACTGAACGTTCAATGCTGTAAGCATAAAAAAACGGGAGCCTCGGCTCCCGTTCAAATTGCGTAAATTTTATTTCATTAGCCTAAATATCCTTTTAATAATTTACAACGACTGTTGGTTTTTAATTTACTGATGGCTTTGTCTTTGATCTGGCGAACACGTTCACGTGTAAGATTAAAACGCTCACCAATATCTTCAAGACTTAATGGATGATCTACTCCAATGCCGAAGAAATATTTGATCACATCCTGCTGGCGCTCGGTTAACGTTTTAAGCGAACGTGTGATCTCAGTGCGTAGCGATTCGTTATGATCAAGTTCTCCATCCGTTGCAACAGCATTCGGGTTTTCCATCACATCCATCAACGTATTTTCTTCACCATCACTTAACGGTGAATCCATACTTACGTGGCGGGATGAAATACTGAGTGTGGATGAAACTTCTTCAATCTCCAATTCAAGCATTTCTGCTAACTCTTCAGCAGAAGGTTCACGTTCGTACTCCTGCTCAAGTTGTGAAAATGCTTTGTTGATACGATTGGTTAATCCCACTTTGTTCAAAGGCAAACGAACAATTCTGGATTGCTCGGCCAATGCCTGCAGAATACTTTGCCTGATCCACCAAACGGCATAGGAAATAAATTTGAAACCACGGGTTTCATCAAAACGCTGTGCGGCTTTGATCAATCCTAAATTTCCTTCATTGATAAGATCGGGAAGAGAGAGGCCCTGATTTTGGTACTGTTTTGCTACAGATACCACAAATCGAAGATTGGCTTTTGTTAAGCGATCAAGTGCCCTTTGGTCACCTTGTTTGATCCGCTCAGCCAGTTTTACTTCTTCTTCAGGGCTGATTAATTCTACCTTACCGATCTCCTGCAGATACTTTTCAAGACTCTGCGATTCACGGTTGGTGATAGATTTTGTGATTTTGAGTTGGCGCATGCTCATAAGCTTTGGTTTTTAGGTTAATCTGATGTTGTTTCATAGTTCCGGACCAAAAACTCAGGTGTAGTAATTAAATCACAAATAAAAACCTTTACATTAACTGAGTATTAGGTCTTAAAACTTCATCCTAATTTAACCTTATTTGCCAATTCAGCCAAAAAAAAGCCCCGTCTGGCTTGCATTTCGTCGAAATTTTCCTGTTTTGTTTAAGGTTGTAGAAAAAAGAATTAAACAATAATAACGAAGTAAAAATTTTGTTTACTGCATTATTTTTTTATTATTGCATCAAATCGCTTTGCGAAAGAACAATGAGTAAGAAAGTTTTATACACACTGGAGTTTCCAGTACGGTGCTCGCCAGGTATTTTATATGAATTTTTAGCAACACCGTCGGGTCTCCAGGAATGGTTTGCCGATAAAGTTGATGAACGGGATGGTATCTTTTCGTTTAACTGGAATGGTTCAGATGAAAAAGCTGAATTATTGGAAAGTGAGTTAGATAAATTTGTACGTTACCGCTGGACGCATTCTGCAAAAGAAGAATACTTTGAATTCAGAATTGAACGCACTGAAATTTCCAATCAAACAATATTGATTGTAAAAGATTTTGCTGAGAAAAAAGAAATCAAAGATCAAAGTCAATTGTGGGAATACCAGGTGAAAGATCTTTTTCACCGCATAGGCAGTTAATGTTGTAATAGTTTCAGCAGCTGACGGAATGAAGCATTAAGTTTTGTTTCGGCATTATCCCATTCTTCGAGTTTACATTGAACTGCAAGTTTCAGTATTTTTTTATCACTGATATTTTGCTGCTGTGTTGTTATGCGTATCATATTGTCGCCTCTGAAATGATGCTGCCATTCCTCATCCTTTACATTTATCCAAAGATCTTCGCCGTTTTGATTATTGATATTTTGTTGAATTGCTTCTGCGTATTGGTTTAAATATTTTCCTTTCAAGTGCAAGGTGATACTGAAAAAATTTCCCCACCAGAAAAAAGTTCTTATTGCAAACGTATCATCTTTCCCAAAACAACGTGGATAATCGAGCATAACATAGGGAAGGCTTTCATAATTTTCTCCTCTTGCAATTTTAGGCGATGCTGCTACTATTTCCGAAGGTAATTTTTGTAAGAACAGTTCCTCTTTAAAGTGTTCACTCAGGTTACCAAACAAGCAATATACTTTTTCGATGATCCTGTTCTTTGTTAAAATCCAATTAGCATCTGTTACCAGTTGCTGCTCAAAAGCTGAAAGACTTACCTTTGATGATTCCTGCATAAAAAAGAAGATCAGTGTTTAAAAAGTTAGACAAACTTATTATAAAAGCATTTATCGGGCCTTTCCTGGCCACCTTCTTTATTGCTGTGTTCATTCTCGTGGTTCAATTCTTCTGGTTGTACATTGATGATTTTGTTGGAAAAGGCATCGATATATTTACGCTTATTCAGTTTATTGGTTATGTAAGTACCACACTGGTGCCGCTGGCTTTACCGTTGGGTATTTTACTGTCATCCATTATGACCTTTGGCAACCTGGGCGAATCGTTTGAATTGGTTGCTATAAAAAGTGCAGGCATTCCGCTTATTCGTTTTATGCGACCTGTACTGATTGTCTCCATGTTGCTTGGTGTTGTTGCATTTGCTTTTGCCAATTATGTTATTCCAGTTGCTGAATTAAAAATGCGTACACTATTGTACGATATACGTGTAGCAAAACCAGCCTTCGATATTAAAGAAGGTGTATTCTATAAAAAACTCGATGGGTATACCATTAAGGTTGGTCGAAAAGAAAACGATTCCATTATTCATAATGTGGTGATCTATGAACATAACTATTCCTTACAGGATAACATTATTCTTGCTGAGAAAGGAACCATGACTATTTCAAATGACCAGCGTTTTCTTTCTTTCAATTTGCAGAATGGCTGGCGCTACCAGGAAAAAGGAAGTTCAGGAACTACAGAAACTGAATATTATCGATTAGGATTCAAAGAATATAAAAAAGTATTTGATCTCAGTTCATTCAAGCTTACTAAAACTGCCGATTCAACCTTTAAGACTTACTATAAAATGCTTAGTCTAAAGCAACTTACCACGGTTGCCGACTCATTGGAAAATGTAATAACAAAGCTTGGTCAAAAATCGAAAAGAGAGGTCAGGCCAATGTTTCCTATGCAAACAGTGCCCGACAGTGTTTGGAAAAACAATAAAGCAGTTGCAAAGAAAATAAAGAACTTCAAAGACCTTATTCCGGATTCGTTGAAAAGAAATGTTTATTCAACGGCAATATCAAAAATTTCAGGCGCTAAAAGTTCAATCGATTTCTTGTCGTACGAGTTTATCGATCAACAAAAGCAACTTCGTCTGCATCGCATCGAACAGCATCGCAAGTTCACGTTATCATTTGCATGCGTGGTATTGTTTTTGATTGGTGCACCATTAGGTTCCATTATACGCAAGGGAGGTTTGGGTTTGCCATTGGTTATTTCAGTGTTCTTCTTTATCGTGTTTCATATAGTAAATACTACTGGCGAAAAAATGGTAAGAGAAGATACCATGTTGCCAAGTGCCGGTATGTGGATGTCGACCGTTGTATTAATTCCGATTGGTATATTTCTCACCTGGAAAGCCATGAAAGACTCGAACCTGTTTAATGCTGAGTTTTACTACAGGACCATGCGACGCATCGGGTTGGGACGATTTTTGAAAAGAAATCAGTGATGTGTTCATCAGATCATGTTGTAACTTCATTGAATAAAATTTACAATTATGCCAAATCATATTTCACGCCGCCGTTTTATTGATCAATCAGCTAAAACAACAGTGGCTGTTGCAGCAGCAAGTCTCGCAGGCGCTGATTTGTTGGCAGGATGTACGTCAGCAAAAGTGCTAAGTGGAAGCAAAGCATTTGTAGGCTTTGAGCAAACGCCTCTGCCTTATGCATATAAAGATCTTGAGCCGTTGATCGATGCAATGACAATGGAAATTCATTACAGCAAACATGCAGCAGCTTATGCAACTAACCTGCGTGATGCTGCAAAAGCTGAAAACATCGATCAATCAAAACCCGTTGAGAATATCTTCAGCAACATTTCTGCTTACTCAGCGAAAGTGCGCAACAATGCAGGTGGACATTACAACCATGAGTTGTTCTGGCGCTGTATGAAACCAGGCGGCAGCGAGCCAAAAGGCAAACTTCTCACTTCCATTCAACAATCATTCAACAGTTTTGAATCATTTCACACACAGTTTTCCGATGCTGGCAAAAACCGTTTTGGCAGCGGCTGGGCATGGTTGTATGTTGATGGTAATAAGCAATTGAAAATAGGATCAACACCTAACCAGGATAATCCATTGATGAATGTAAGCGAAATTAAAGGAACACCATTACTAGGTTTAGATGTGTGGGAACATGCTTATTATCTGAAGTATCAAAACAAACGCCCCGATTATATTGCTGCCTGGTGGAAAGTTGTGAACTGGGATTTTGTACAACAACGTTTTGAAGCAATATAGTGAATGGTCAATGGTGAGTGCTGAATAGTTCGCTCAGCATTGACTATTCACCTCTCCTACTCGTCACTATCCCGCTTTGCAGTATTGCATTTGGCTGTTCAGGTCTGTACCTTTCTGCAAACTATTTGCGCCATGAGCACCATCACCATCGCTACATTCAATTGCGAAAATCTTTTTCGTCGTTACCGGTTTAATAAAAATCTTTCCAAAGAACAAGTTGAAGAACGTCTCAAGGATGGTTTCATTATCGACAAAACTGTTTTAACAACAGTTAACGAAACAGAACGACAACTTACAGCCGATGCCATTAAAGCAACGAAAGCCGATATCGTTTGTTTGCAGGAAGTGGAGAACATGGATACACTGAAAAATTTTGTTTCGGAATATCTTTCATCAGCAGGTTATAAATACAGGATATTAATTGATGCGAATGATCCGAGATTGATCGATGTGGCCATCATCAGCAAAATTCCATTTGAAGGTCTTAAAACACATCAATACTTGAAAAACGGAAGCTCGGCTGTGTTTTCAAGAGATTGTCTTGAAGTTGATTTTTTAATTGCAGGAAAACCGCTGACCATTTTTGTGAATCATTTTAAATCGATGTTCGATAAAGGAAATCTCACTCCTGCGCAAAAAAGAGCAAAGACGGCCCCACGCCGGGAATTGCAATCGCAAACCGTTTTAGACATCATCAAAAAGAAATACAAGAATAATCCTGAAAAAGAAAACTGGTTAGTGGTTGGCGATCTTAACGATTATCCTGATGATAAAACCAGTTTGAAAAAATTACTGAACAGTAAATGGATGGAGAATATTGTGCAAACTAGAATTATCGATCCCGCCGACCAATGGACACATTACTGGGACACCTCTTCTATTCCTATTGATGAGCGTTATAACCAGATCGATTATATTTTTCTATCGAAAAAACTGGCCACGACAAATGCTACAGCCATACCTGTAATTGTGAGAAATGGTCTCACAACAAAAGCTACCAAATATACAGGCTCACGTTTTACCGGAGTAACAGATAAACAGGGCGCCAGCGATCATTGCCCGGTTTCAGTTACAATAAAAGTATAATGGGAGTTGATTAAATAGTCACGGCCCCTGCAGAAAACATCTTCACAATAGCAAGCGGGAAGTAGCATCTGTAGAGGCCGTTATGGATGCAATATTAACGACGGATGAAATACAATGTTGCAAAAACTTATAAACAATTTCTGTCTTCACATTTCTTTAACCCATCAAACGGCACCTGCTTTTGTAACTGCCAGCGTATTTTACAAAAGTTGGCAACCTTAGTGGTAACTCCTACATTCGTATTCAATTTTCAAATTCCGAATTTCAAATTTCAAATACATTTTTTTATGCAGGCTTGGAAAGATTACCAGGAACAAAATAAAGATCGTTTCCTGAACGAATTGCTTGAATTATTACGCATCCCATCCATTAGTGCCAAAAGCGAAAACAAAGCGGATATGGTGGCTTGTGCCGAGGCCATTAAACAACGCTTACTGGAAGCAGGTGCCGATACCGTTACTATTTATCCTACTGCCGGACATCCCATTGTATATGGTGAAAAAATGATCGATCCATCGAAACCAACAGTGTTGGTGTATGGCCATTACGATGTTCAGCCGGTTGATCCGCTCAACCTTTGGCATAGCGATCCTTTCAATCCAACAATTAAAGACGGAAAAATATTTGCACGTGGTGCCTGCGATGATAAAGGCCAGGTTTACATGCATGTAAAAGCATTGGAAACAATGGTGAAAACAAATTCGCTTACAACAAATATTAAATTCTGTATTGAAGGTGAAGAAGAAGTAGGCAGCCCCAACCTCGGAACATTTGTAAAAGAAAACAAAGAATTGTTGAAGGCCGATGTGGTGCTCATCAGCGATACAGCGATGATCAGTATGGAAAACCCAAGCATTGATATTGGTGTGCGTGGCTTAAGTTATATTGAAGTGGAAGTAACCGGGCCAAACCGTGACTTGCATAGCGGTGTGTATGGCGGCGCTGTTGCAAATCCAATCACCATGTTGGCGAAGATGATTACAAGTTGTCACGATGAAAATAATCATATCACTATTCCCGGTTTTTATGATGATGTAGTGGAAGCAACCGAAGCAGAACGTAAGATGATGGCAGCTGCTCCTTACGACGAAAAAGAATACAGAACTGATCTTGGAGTTGATAAGCTTTGGGGCGAAAAAGGATTTACTACCAACGAACGCACAGGTATTCGACCTACATTGGAATTAAATGGTATCTGGGGTGGTTATACAGGCGAAGGTGCCAAGACTGTGTTGCCTTCAAAGGCGTATGCAAAAATTTCTGCACGTTTGGTACCGAACCAATCAAGTGAGAAGATCACGGAGAAATTATTGAACCACTTCAAAAGCATTGCACCTGAAGGTGTAACTGTGAATGCACATGAACACCATGGCGGTGAACCTTACATGAC